>CAZMZR010000059.1:0-21548 GCA_964570855.1 uncultured Pirellulales bacterium | reverse complement strand
GGCAAACCCGAAGCCATCGCTTCAAGCATAGCGTTACTCATGCCCTCGTGCGCACTGCTCATAACGAAAACATCGTTGTCCCGATATATTTCCGGCATTTTTTCGGCGGCAATCCTTCCCAAAAAAAAGATTTTATCTGATACATCCAATTCACGGGACAACCTCTGTAACGTTCCGCCGAGATTACCCTCGCCGGCAATATTAAGGGTGACATCGATACCGAGCTCTTTTGCCCGGCGGACCGCCTTTATAAGAATATCGATCCTTTTTCTTTCAATAAGACGACTGACCGTCAGCAATCTCATCGGTTTTCTTAGATTCTTATTATCGGAAGGATAAAATTTTTCCGTATCAATACCGTTCGGGATTACCGTTATATCCAGAGAAGGCATGAACTGCAAAGCAAGATTACGCAGTCCGCTGCTGTTGGCGACAACCATCGCAGCGGACGACCATATCTTTCGGAACAGCCCCGCGGTCAGCTTATAATCCAAACCCAGACGGATGTTATAGCCGGGGACATCGGAACCCCGCAACGATATTATATAAGGCAACCTACCGGCTGTTTTATAACAGAGCCAACCCGTCGGGAAACCAAAAAATGCGTGCACCAAATCATAATCGGTTCGGCGTAACAATCTGCGGTAGTGAAATCCCGCTCTTAACAGCCATTCTATCACTTCAATCTTGCGCCAATAATGCAGATTCTTTTTATGCAGACCGACCTTATAAACAGTTATATTTTCGGAGAATGTCTCTTCAAAAAAGCCTGGCTTCGGCGCCGAAGTCAAAACATCTATCTTCAATTCATTATTATGCGCATATTCTTTTAAAAGATAATAATGCGCATTTGCCGCCCCGCCGCCGACAGGCGGAAATTCAAAATTTAGCATTAACAAATGATAACTCATCACTGTCTCGCTTTTCTAAGAATAAAAGCCGTGCACGAAGACAGGCCCAGGTAATTTCCAAGCCGCAGAATCATGCGAAAATTACATCCCCATCCGAAGTAAAACGGCAACCGCACAACCTCGGCGACTTCCAGGCCGTTTCTTTCAAATGTTCCTGTCCATTGTTTCTGTCCCCACTTCATAAATTCGGCAAAATGACTTCCGGATATACTGTGTGTTTTCGGCCATAGATTCTTCTTAAAAGATAGCTTATTATCCACCGGCCTGAGATTACTATCAAGCCCTGTCTGTGAAGCTCTGGGGCCGCCGGTCCACTGGGATTTATTTTTCGAAAATAACATGCCGAAAATCATCTTTATGCCGAAAGGATAATACAGGAGCAGATTAAATATTTTCCAGGTTCGATTTGGAACCGTATGAATTATTAATCCATCATGTTTGAGAACTCTGCCACATTCGGCAAGGCACTTATCCAGATCAGGCAGGTGTTCGATGAAGCTGCTGGAATAAATAAGATTCATTTCGTTATCGTCAAACTGCGAAAGCTCCTGAGCATCCGCCACTATGAAAGTCACCTTATCATCGCTCTGTTCTGTGAGCAGATTTTCATTATATTCCAGGGCAAAAAGTTTTTTACAGTAATATGCCAAATGTTTGCTGGTTTCACCGCTGCCGCAACCCAACTCCAACGCCCTGTCGAAATGGCCCTTTCCGAATCCTTCCAGAATTCTATCTATTTCATACTTACGAAGGAACGGCTCCCAGTGGGCATCGTCCCGAACAGACCTGAATTGTTCTTTTGTTATATTGAAACGTCTGGGCACCTTCGAGCAATCTCAAATTACACAGTGTAAGAAAAGTTCAGCTTCAATTTCCTCAATCGCGAGCCGGCTGTTGCCGTGCGTTCTCCACAGCCGAATTCCTTAGTTTAAATAAAATATGCATACCGAACGCCTGGACAACATCGTAGTTCTTCATAACAAATTCCCGAAACGGTTTCATAGCCTCGAATCGTCCGGCTTCGGCGTCATCTATTCTTTCGCATAGCATTTTTGCATATTCGGTGTCAAACTGAGCTATGATTCTTTCGTCGTTAGGCAACAAACCATTTCCTGTAACAGGCCAAAGCTCCAAAGGAGGCCTGTCGTTAGGGAAGTGACGCTTCCTGCTGTCAACAATGTATTTCGGCTTGTTCGCTTCCAATTCCACCAGTAACCCTTTAATATCTTCAGCAAACCTCTCCGGCGTTTTCGTATGCATCTCACTTGTAAAAGGCCACGACGTAGGTGCCAGGCGTTGAGCTGCAACGTATATCCCCGGATACCAGCCCCACACGAAAATTTTGTCGTCCGGACTCGAATTGTCACGGATATATTCGCCGACGGCTTCCCACGAATATTTGCCGTTTTGTTGACGACGCGAAGAAATCTCACGGGTCCTTTGCAGATAAGCATTCCGCTTTTCAGGAGCTCCTGTTGACGGATTAGTATAAATCACTCCTGAGTACGGACTCCTTTTTATCCCGAAGAATACATGCCACGACATAATTATCATCAAAACCAAACCCGCCAAACCAACAACAGCCCACTTCATCTTAAATACGGCGATATTGAATTTATCGCAGTAAACGGCAATCACATACCCGCCCAACATTGCAGCAGAAGCATTCAAAGGCAGATAATATTGCTCGTAAGAGCGCGGACTAATCCAGATAAAAGCAATATCGAGCATCCACCAGAAAGCAAACAACAGGACGAAACGGTCGTAAATTTTTATTTCCCTTTTTTCCTTCGATACAGCCGCTGTAATCATTCGCACGATTCGGGTGACAATAGAACCGAGCGCCAAAGCAATCGGCAGCATAAGCAAACCGTAATATCGCAGCACTATCGGCAACTGCTCGGAAAGCGGGCGAAGCTGTCGTGCTCCTGAAATATAGGAGCCTCTTAGCGAACTAAAACCCGTTTTGGAAGGCATTAAGGCCTCCCAGACAAAGACGTAAGGTAAATCCAATTGAACGTCCCATCCTAATATCCAGATATAAAACGGCGAAATGGCCGCCGCCGCCCCTGCAAATAACAGCAGAATATCAATCCCGGTTTGTTTCCAGGTCCTGTGCTTTAGCACCGGCTGGACAAGCACAAACAAACCAATCGCCCCAATCGCCGTAGTGCCGGTCTCTTTGAACAGCGGAGCCCAACTGACAAATCCACCCGCCAGCAATGCCCACCACCATTTTCCACCCAATTGCCTTAACACAAAGCAGCTCATTCCCATCACCATGAAGGCAATCATATACTGCTCTTTGACGTTGCCGAATTTGGCGATAAACGGCGCTGAAAGATAAACCGAAGCAACAACAACACCCACACCGGCTGCAAGTATCCCAAAAAGTTTCTTCATTGCAACGAACATCAGCAACAAAGCAGTCAATTGAAGCACCATCTGAACAATCTTTGGGCCGGTGTCACTGAACCCGAAGAGCCTGACACCAAGTATATTCAACGTCAGCGTCCCCAGGCGGCAGGACGGCTTTTCCTCGACGCCTATTTCGGCGCCGTCGAGAATGTGTTTTGCCGAATAGACGTATGCCCCGCTGTCGAAGGCGCCGGGAGAATTGAACTCAAAATATTTACCCAAAGAAAAAGGAACCGCCGCCAGAACAGCTATGACAATATATGCTATAAGACGGTTGTAATTCTTTCGCTCACCCGGCGGTACTATTTTTTTCGTGTGGTGCTTATCCTGCTTAACCGATCCTCCATGTTTTCGCCGGGCATCTACAGGATGTCTGTCTTTTCGAGCGGCTTTGCTCATTTTTTCTCCCCGATTTGCTCAGACGATTCGAGTATCTCCCTGATGACATAAGTCGGGCGATTTTGCGATTCGTGATATGTCCGGACCAGCAGCTCGGCGATCAATCCCATAAAAATAAACTGGGCGCCAATAACCAAAAGCAAAATTGTCAAATACAATAAAGGATTCCCGGTCATATCCGTTTTCTTGATGACTTTCATCAGAATGACCGCGAGACCGGAAAAACCGCTCAACAAAAACGCTATCAGTCCCCACCCGCCAAACAACTGAATCGGTTTAGTGGAAAAACTTAGAAGGAATTTTACGGTAATAAGGTCCAGTATTACTTTCCATGTCCGCGCCAGGCCGTATTTGGCGACGCCGGCCGTTCTGGGCCTGTGGTTCACCACCATTTCTGCGATTGTAGCTCCGCTCCAGCTTGCCAGGGCCGGGATAAAACGGTGCATCTCGCCGTATAGTTTCGTCTCGGCCAGGATTTCCCTGCGATACGCCTTGAGAGTACAGCCATAATCATGTAACTTGACGCCTGTAATTCCAGAGATCAACCAGTTAGCAACCCTGGAAGGTAGCAATCTCGTCAGAGTATTATCATGCCGTTTTTTTCGCCAGCCGCTTACGACGTCATATCCTTCGTTAAGCTTAGCAATCAATCCGGGTATATCGGCCGGGTCGTTTTGTAAATCGGCATCGATAGCGACAATGATTGTACCGCGTGCATGGGCAAATCCTGCACTGAGAGCCGCGGTTTGACCAAAGTTCTTGCGGAAGCAAATAATCCGGACTTTTGTATCGTTTTTCTGTAACCCGACCAAAATTTCCAGGCTGTTATCACTGCTGCCGTCGTCGATAAATATTATTTCGTAGTCGAACCTGCCGGACATGACTTCGGTAATTTGCTGATAAAGAGGACCTATATTATCCTGCTCATTCAACAGCGGCACTACGACCGAGATTTCGGGACGAGCCTCTTTTGTTATTTTTTGCACAACGCCCTGCTCACGAGCATTTTCGGTCATACTTCGTTTCCTGCTTAAACTTATGTCCTAATATCAACAACTACCATAATAATAGTAAAGATATCGGCTGTAAAGTCGAACCAGAGTAGATAAAATACGTATTGATAGGACCCAAAGTATGTAAAATACCCAAAATAATGACAAATAAGCCTAAAATGACATTGGACTGCTACCCTGAAAAGTCGATATACAATATGCAAAAGTGGGCCTTTAAGCACCTTCAAACAGATGATAATTTTCTTGATACAGCCCTCTCATTGTGTTAATATACGGGTTTTCCAATTTTTCATAAAAATTAAAAAATATAGTATGGAGATGGGAATATGAGACAAAAATGCTTAATTCTATATCTTCTCATTATCGCTTTTTTATTAATCCCCAACAGCGGCTGCCAGAAACAGGCTCAAGTTGAGGGTCAACTTAAGGTTGACCGGAGCAGAATCGAGGAGTTGACAATCGACGAAACTGATTCCAACGAACCGCCGCCAAGAATCAAATTCGACAAGGTCGTTCTGGATTTTGGAAAAGTCGGCCCCGGTACAAGATCAACCGATGAAATAAAGTTTTCGAACACAGGAGAGGGTGTTTTGAAAATCTCGAAAGTTTCAAAATGCTGCGGCCTGGTCGTTACAATGGAAAAGGACGAATATGCCCCGGGCGAAAGCGGAGTATTGAAAGTGATATTTAACGCCAGCCCAAATACCGGTAAGTTTATGCGAAATCTGGTCGTACACAGTAATGATGTCACAAGCCCCAGTGTAAGACTTACCGTAAAGGCCGATATAATCCCCAAAATCGCCTGTATACCGGATAGTTTGAGGCTTTTACTCGGTGAAGAAAATGCTGGTTGTGATAAGCTTACTATCAAGAGTCTCGATAGCCAGCCTTTTGCAATAACAGGAATCAGATCAACTGGTGATTGTATTACCACCGATTACGACCCTGCGGTCAAAGCAAAAGAATTTGTTCTTGACCTGAAAGTCGATATGGAAAAACTTCAAAATAACCAGAAAGGAAGCATCGATTTCAATCTGACACATCCGGAAGGTAGTATTGCATATGTCCGGTTCAATGTGATACCAAAATATACAGTGAAACAACCGCTTATAATCTTATTTAACTGCGAACCGCAAAAGCCCATACTACGAAACATATGGATTTACAATAATTATGATGAAGATTTTGAGATTGAGTCGGCCATATCCCAAAATAACATAATTAAAGTTGCCAATCAGAGCAAAGTCGATAACGGTTACCAGCTAAACCTTGAAATAACACCGCCCGAAAAGGAAGATAAGACTAAATTTACAGATGTATTAAGCATTACTGTCAAAGGGGGTGAAAAAATAAAAGTCACCTGCAATGGGTACTTTGAAAGCGCAACCGGATCTACCAAAAAATAGAGAGCGAATTTCAGGTCCCGGATAAGAAGCTTATTATCCATTTGCCAACAGAAGTTTAATGTTGTTCAACCGTCGGCTGTACAACGCCGATACTATATCTTAAAAAAAATCCTGTTATATGGGAAAAATAACCAAAAACATGAAACAAACGGCCGGCTGCATCTTCTGTGTGGTAATGATAAGTCTCTCGTGCACTTTAAAATCATCAACAGAATCTTCAAGTGATCAAAAGTATTTAGGGACTAACTCAACATTGACCGACAAATCCGACATTATTACCATTTTTTTTACCGGAAATGAACTGGGCGCCCTGAAACCCTGCGGCTGTTCCGGCGGCCAGCTCGGAGGGCTTGATAGACGCCTTGCCGTGTTCAACAGCGCACCGGAAGAGAAAAAAATGATTATAGATACCGGCTCTCTTATTAAAAATGACGGTGAGCAGGACCTAATCAAATTCAATATCATTATCCAGGCTTTTAACCTGCTCGATTATGATCTGGTCAGTTTTAATGAAAAGGACCTCGAGATAATCGGCAACAACTTCGGATCGCTGGACGGCTTCAGCTCAATATTAAATATAATAGCTCCAACCGGCCCATATGCCCTGAATGCACCGGCAAAATTTACAAAAACATTCCAGCTACATGATAAAACAGTGGATGTAACAGTGGCGACTATTGATGTAAACTCCATCCCCGTAGAATATATCGGCGAAATGTACTTTTCCCAATCGGGCCCTGAGTCTGAGCCTCGTAGTTACCCGGTCAATATCCTCATCATCAACCGTTGTAATCCTGAACTGATATATTCTATCGCCGAAATGGCGCCCTCCGTAGATTGCCTTATATGCCCCACTGAATCTGATGAACCTATGGCAATAAGGGATTCCAATAAAAGTCCTCTGGCCTTCACTGTAGGCCGTTTTGGAAGATATATTTCCAAATTACTGATAGATACCTCTCAAATCGATAACAATAGATTGAAACTCAGTTTTAAATCACAGGCGGTTACCGAAGACATAGAGCCGGACCAGGTTCTGATTAACCTGTACAAAGATTACCAACAGATTGTAAAAGAGCGTAACTTACTGGAAAAATATCCGCGTTTTACCCTTCCCGACGGATTACATTATGCCGGATCGGAATCCTGTAATAATTGCCATCAATTCGCGTATGTAGGATGGATGGATAACGCCCATGCAGACGCTTTTGCGACACTTGAAGAAATCGGCTCACAATACGACCCGGAGTGCGTTGTCTGTCATGTTGTCGGCATGGAATACGAGAGTGGGTTCATTTCTGAGCGAAAAACGCCGCTTATGAAAGATGTCGGCTGCGAAGTATGTCATGGCCCAGGCTCGAAACATAACTGGGATCCCAATGAGTTTAAGACCACGATAACCGAACCAAAAACGATATGCATTCAATGTCACACACCCGACCACAGCGATGATTATGCAGGACACGAGGAGGAAAAACTGCAAATAATTGATCATTGGACGGAACCAAACGACCTCAGCGATGTCAAATCTAATACAGAGCAATAAAGCATAAGATACAATTTAGTGCAGCTTTTGCTCCATTGAGTTTAATAATGATAAAGACATTGCGAATAACCAGTATTGTGGCAGTCGTTTTGGCGGTTGTAATCTTTGTATTTTCCGTCTCTTATGGTTTTCGGGGCGATGAAAACATCAAAGAATTCCTCGGTTCGCCCGGCGCGGTTGAGAAGTTCACCGCCGCCGAAGGACAAAGAGCCAAGGCAAGCAACGACCAGATATCACCGCTTGTACAGCAGGCCAGAGCCTTTGCGTTGTATTTAAACCCCCCTGCTCCGAAAATATCGAGAAATCCCAAGCCCGGCCAAAGTCTGATTAATTCAAAACTTAATGTTACACCGAAGTTTAAGGTTATTGGGACCAGCTATTATGAGCAACGCCCGGAATTGTCTCTGGCGTTGATTGACGAGCCGGGCAAGGGAATACACTGGGTCAAGCAATCAACTACGGTAGGACATTTGTTTATTGAAAATATAAAAGACGGCCTTGTAATCGTCAAAAGCGGCACAGAAACTTTCGAGCTTGTCGCCGAGCGAAATCCGCCAAAGAGTATTTCCAGCAGTTCGTCAAACGTTCCTAATAAACCGGTCAGCACAGTTAGTTCCAAACTCAAAGGACAACTGCCTAACAGAGACCGTAACTTAGTAAAAAGAACTCCAACCAAAACTCCGCCATTACAACCATCTGCGGAAAGAGACGAGAAACTGGAGGAGCTCTACGACAAACTAAGGAACCTTCAGGAAAATCCAGATTCCGACACGGCTGATCTCGAACTTAGCGAACAAGAAAGAGCCGAACAAATCGAAAAGCTTATTACCACTTTCAAGGCTTCTTATGTCAGCCCCGGAGAAGCAAAAAAACTCGATGATTTAGGAGAACTATTGAGAAATTCCGAATGGGAACCGAACCAAATCCCTTCTGAAGATCAATAATAGAATATAAATGAGATGTTTTCTTAATTGGCTGAAAAAAACCAGTAAACAACGCATCTGCAGAGGAAACTTATTTTATTGTATTTGAACGGTTACAGAATACTATAAGCCAAATCTCAGTATATGCGGAATAAAGGAAAGTTAATTTACCTGCCCCCCATATTTGTTGTGAGGTTCCCAAAAGGCTATACAAAGCCTTTTGGGACTCCAACAAAATCAGGGTTCAAGATACTTATTCAATACCCAATAAAATAATTTACTGACCGATAATATTAAATTCACAATTTAACACAAAAAACCGAAGCATACCGTTTTTGTATTGCAAATCAGCTATTTTTTTACCTGAAAAAGGGGAACTTTTAGCCCTTTCTTATGTCTGATTAGATAGCTGAATTCCAGATAGCCGGCGTATTGGAACTCAGTAAATATTTATGAAAGAACGTCCAATAAAAAACTTGATATTAACGGCTTTATTAACAGTACGGCTTAGCCGCAGTGGAAGCTGTTATATACTTTTCGATTTAAGGTGCCTTGTAAACACAATTTTAAACAATTACATGAACAACCATTTTTAATTAGGCCGGGCCCGGTCGATTTCGAGGGGTGAATGTGATGGCAAAACAACAATTTTACTGGAGACGGCAAAGCCAAATTATCGCATTGGCTGTATTAGCAATAACTGTCTTTTTATGCAGCGGTTATCTTACCGCCGCCGAACAAGATAATTATGAGCTTGTACCGTATGAGTTTATTGACCTGAAAAATATTACTCCCGAACAAGGCAAAAATTTCCTTGATGATATCGGAATTGCCACGGCTTCACATATTCCCGGTTCGGCCGCACTCCTGGTGACGGCTCAGCCACGGGAGTTGGCTAAAGCAAAAGCTATCCTAAATCTTATCGACAAGACGGAACAGTTTGCCATACAAGCTATCTCACTCTCGACAACAGACAAAAAAAATCCATCCAATGAGCAAATCGCAGCAAAGCTCGGCAATATCTCTATCGGCAGCTTCGCTACCCCTCCTGCCGAACAGGCCGGCACAAAAGCGATTATTGATTCCCACAACGACACTTTAATTGTTATAGCACCTGCAAGAGTAATGGATAAAATTGTAACTACCTTCAGAGAACTGCAGAATTCAGAATCACCTAACAAACAGGGTGCAGGCACAACGGCAAATACAAAGAAGATCGAGACGAACACTGTTGCCGCCCTGCTGGGGCAAAAAGTAACAGACCCAGAAATACCGGGGATACAGGTGACCGAGCAAAATGATGCGGAACAAAAAGCACTGGAACAAAAAATTGCAGAACGAATAGCCGGCCCGCAAAAGTTAACTCAACAAACAATGCCACAACAAACAGAATCACAGATGCCGGCAAACATCCAGTCAACCGACCTGGTCACCATTCCCAACGCGGACGATATTATTAAGCTAACCTTACCGGAAAAGCAATCGATGACCGAATTTTTGGGCATGGTCGGTCCATACCTTCAACTGGATTTCATGTACAATGAGTCGGATTTAGCCGGCCAGGATGTCACGTTCAATCCCAACGGCAAGCTCCAGGGCCCCATAACGATAAGAGATTTATATCATTTACTCGAATCCGTCCTGAAGTTCAAAGGCTTCGTAATGACTCGGGGTATGGGTAATCTTGTTACTATCGTTCCAAAAGACAATGCATTAGATATTGATCCGGCCCTTGTCGAAGCTGAAAGGCCGCAAATCGGGACCGGCGACGTGGTCGTCATGAGCGTTTTCGAACTCAAACATATCAGTACGGAAAGTGCCAAGAGTTTCCTGGAAGGTATGAAGCTTACGACGGACATAACCACAATTGCCGAAACAAAAACACTCATTGTAACAGCATACGCACACCGTATGCCGCGTATTAAGACGCTGCTGGATATTGTTGACAGGCCGGGAGAGCCGAGGAAGTTCAGGTTCAGACAGTTACGGTACACAATGGCGCAGAACCTGGCCCCGAAGCTTCAGACACTCGCCGAGGAATTAGGCACCGTATCCATCACCATCGCCGCACAGACGGAAGAACCGTCTGCACTGAAGCGTCCTGTGAAGACACCGAACGAATCTCCAACCGCTTATAACGCCAGAATTCGTGCCTGGCAGCAACGAATACAAAGAGAACAAACGGCCAGGGCCACCAGGGCCAGAAGTACTGCCGCCGCCCAACAAGCAGAATCGGTTACACCCACCGTACATCTGGACGCCGATGAAAGAACCAATCGCATCCTGATGATAGGCCTGACAGAACAATTAGATGATGTCGAAGAGCTGGTTGATACTCTTGATGTGGCACAGCAGGATTTGCGGACCATGAAATCATATAAAATCGAATACCTCGACGCCGTGGATGTAAGGAAAAAGCTGGAAGAGTTCGGCGTTATCGGAACCAAACCGGAATCTACAAGGTCTTCGATAGCCTCCGGTAATATTAAGACGCCGACTACCGCAACACAAGCCGCAAAAGCTCAGGCAGCAAGGCTCACCGCAGCCGAGACTCAACAGGAAGGCACGTCAACCGATGCCGTTTCAGGAGAGCCGCAAGTTGTCGTTATTGAGCCGATAAACTCGCTTTTAGTCAATGCGACCGATGAGCAGCATGAACGGATAGCTTCGATTATCAGTCATGTAGATCAACAAAGGCCGGAGGATGAGATTCCATATAAAATATACCCACTCGAAAACTCGTCTCCGGCACATTTGAGGGAACTTCTGATGCAACTTATCGAAGAGACTGTTGAAAACCAACAAGCTCAAGACGACAAAATTGAAATTGTAAAAAGACGAAGACTGGATGAACAGATAAGTATTGTTGATGACCCGAATACGTTCTCACTGATTGTATATGCAAACAAGAAAAATCAGGAATGGATAAGCAATCTCATCAAAACACTCGACAAAAGAAGACCTCAGGTCCTTATCGACGTAACCCTTGTCGAGGTCAGCAGAGTCGATCTTTTCGACCTCGACCTGGACGTAGTGAGCAAATTCCCCAGAATGGCCGCCGGCGGAAGTATGGATAAGCTCGATGCTATCATGACGCCATTCTCCGAAAATCGCATAATCGAAGCCACCTCTTTCTCGGGAGAAGGAAAGGGATTTTACAGCGACCGGCATGTTCAGGCTTTGCTCACAGCCATGAATTCCAAAAGCTATGGCCGAGTTCTGGCAAAGCCCAAGATATTAGTCAATGACGGACAACCCGGTTCGATTAGTACTACCGATATAACTAATGTCAAAATAGAACAGGTTGTCATACCGGATCAAGGCACCCAAAGAACAACTACAGACTACCGTGAGTATGAAGCAGGGATAAATTTAACTATAACTCCGAATATCAGCGAGGGCGATTTACTTTTGCTTAAGGTTAACATGACACGATCCGACTTTGATGAAAAAACAAAGGGATTAGATACTCCGCCTGATACCGTCGAAAGCGTAGTTGACACGACGGTTACCGTCCCGGATGGTCAAACAATCATTCTCGGCGGCCTGATAAAACTAAACCAAACCAAAGGCGGCACAAAAGTGCCGATACTCGGTGATATACCATTACTGGGGGGGCTTTTCAGAAACACCAGCAATACGGACCGTTCCTCCAATCTCTATGTCTTCGTAAAAGCCAATATCCTAAGGCCGGACGATACTGTTGCAGGATTGCCCGATTTGGAGAGAATGTCGGATAGGAACAGGATATCATTCGAAAGACTCGAAGACCAATTCCAGAGATATGAAGACTGGCCGGGATTCAAGCCCAAACCGATGGAACCGTTCAAAGTCCTTAACGCAGAGTAGTAATGAAAGAATTGCTTATACAAACAGCCAAGCGCACCGGATTGATTAACGCCGAGCAATTGGCTAAATTCCTCGAAGAAAACGCCGGGCAGGGGCGAATCGATGAAACTCTGCTCAACTGCCCTTATTTCACAGAAGATGTTGTTTTGAAACTTTTTGCTGAAGCTCTCGGATGGGAATATCTGCCGGATATATCACCAAAAGCGGTACCGGTTGAATTTATCGAAGCTGTACCCGCGACCTACGCTCAGCACCATTTTCTTATCGGCATCAGACCGGAATCCAACAACGGCGATAATTCCGAAGCCCAAAATAGCGAAAGCAACTCAAACGAGCTTATCGTCGTTCTATCCAAACCCCTGGATGTGAACGCCCTCGATAATATTTCCAAGATGACGGGCCTGCCTGTCAGAGCGGCGGTTTCTACACGTGCCGCCATCACCTCTGTTATAGATGTCGCTTACGAGCAGAGAAGCACCGTCATCGAAGAAGTGGCCGAAGAGCTTGATTCGCAGAATCTCGACAGGCTTATTGACGAAGCATCGACATCGGATGACCTGCTCGATGTAGTAAACCGGCCCCCGGTTATCAGACTGGTCAATGACATTCTTTTTCGCGCCCTGCAATTGCGGGCCAGCGATATTCATGTTCATCCGTACGAATCAAAAATTCAGATTCGTTATCGTATCGACGGCATTCTTTACGATACGCTGAGTTTGAACAAGAATGTTCTGCCTCTGATTATTTCCCGTATAAAGGTTATGGCCGGCATGGATATTGCCGAGCGTCGGCTTCCCCAGGACGGAAGATGCTCCGTGAGACTCGGCCAGAGGGAAGTCGATTTACGTATCAGTACGGTTCCGACCAGCTTCGGTGAACGAAGCGTACTAAGACTGCTGGATAAAAGCACCGGCCTGTTCGAACTGGACGAGTTGGGACTGTGGCAGGAAGACCTGAAAAAATTCGATTCTCTGTTAAATCGCTCTCACGGAGTTATCTTCGTGACAGGTCCGACAGGCAGCGGGAAAAGCACCACGCTTTACGCATGTCTCAACAGAATCAACTCGGCGGAAAAAAACGTAATAACAATAGAGGACCCAATCGAATATCAGCTCGAAGGCATAAGCCAGATTCAGGTCGCCTCCAAAAAAGGAATGACCTTTGCCACTTCGCTGCGTCACGTATTGCGTCAGGACCCCGATGTCATAATGGTCGGTGAAGTTCGAGACATCGAGACGGCTCGCATGGCGATACAATCTTCGCTTACCGGTCATTTGGTTTTCAGCACACTACATACGAACGACTCAGCCGGAGCAGTCAGCCGACTTCTGGATTTGGGAGTAGAGCCGTATCTGGTCAGTTCCTCGTTAATTGCTATAATAGCTCAGCGCCTGGTACGAAAGGTCTGTCCTAACTGCAGGAAAACCATGGAACCCTCGATCCACGAATTAAGGGAGCTTGGTTTAGGAGAAATTGACTCTGTCAAAGACGGGAATTTCTTCGTTGGCGCAGGTTGTGAAAAATGTTTCCAGACCGGCTATCGCGGCCGAACCGGCATATATGAAATGATGTTGATTAGCGAAGATATACAGAACCTGATATACAAAAGAGAATCCGCCGGTAAAATAAAAAGGCTTGCCCTTGAGACAGGACTTAAGACTCTGAGAATGGACGGGGCCAGAAAGGTGCTTGAAGGGACGACGACCGTCGCTGAAGTGCTGCGGGTAACACAGGCGGATATAATGTAAATAAACAAACTTAAAAGCATGTAATTCGATATTAGGTTTTTTCGGTAAAGAGTTTATTTATGCCCAGATATCATTATACGGCAATAGCAGCCAACGGCAAAAAGGTCAAAGGATCGATCGCCGCGGAAAGTCCCTATGTCGCTCGAAAACAACTCAGGGCGCGGAGTATTCATCCTTCGTCTATTACCGAGGTCAGTTCCGGCTTGCAAAGTAAGGCTGCAATAACCTCGTTTTTTGCTAAACGAGGAAAAACACAGATAATCGACTTTACCAAGCAGATGTCCACACTGCTCAATTCAGGGATCAAATTGACCGAGGCCCTTTCGGTCATGACTCTCCAGACCTCCGATGTACGATTTAAGAATGCTATAATCGATATTCGTGACCGCGTTGTAACTGGAGAATCATTTACGGATGCATTAAATGACTACGGCGATTATTTCGACGTTGTATATGTAAGTATGGTCCGTGTAGGCGAGGTAACGGGATCCCTGGACCAGAGCCTTACAACAATTGCCGGATTTATGGAAAAACGCCGACGAGTTGAATCGAAGGTACTGACTGCGATGATATACCCGATTGTCCTGATTTCATTTTGCATCGTCGCAATTCTGGTCCTGACAACAAAGGTTATTCCGAAAATAGCCGACCAAATCGCCAGAACGGGTCAGGAGTTGCCCTGGATTACACGGCGGCTGATGGACGTCAGTTATATCATGACAAGCTGGTGGCTGATCGTAGTTATCGCGGCCATTGTTGGAATAGTCTGGGCGATCAGGAAATTTCTTAAAACCGAGCGAGGTGCATATTTACGAGACAAATCCTTACTGTCTCTGCCGTTGTTCGGCCCTTTGATTAAACAGCGTGTGGTCGCGCGTTTTTCATCGACTCTCTCGACGCTTCTCGGTTCCGGACTTGCCATGGCCGAGTCTCTGCGTGTCGTCTCCGAAGTGACCGGCAACACCCTTATGAAAAAGGCCATACACCAGGCGAGAGAGAGGATTCTGGCCGGAGCCGATATCGCGACACCGCTCAGGGACAGCGGTGTTATCGACCCTGCTATCGCGCACATGGTATCGGTCGGAGAAAAAAGCGGTGAGCTTGAGAAAATGCTCAAAAACATCAGCGATAATCTTGAGGCCTCGACGGATTTGGTAATTGAAAGACTAAGTGCGGCGGTCGAGCCGGTTATTATTATTATTATGGCTGCAATTATTGGCGTCATTGCGTATGCAACAATATTACCGATATTGGAAGTTTCGGCAGGGAATTTTTAACCATGACCCCGGAGGTTACTATGACAAGGAAAAAAGGTAAGAAACACAACAAATCGGGTTTTACGATGGTCGAGCTTATGGCCATGCTTATTATCATTGGTCTGCTCGCCACTTTGGTGGTGACAAAAGTGGCGTCCAAGATAGACCAGGCCCGCATTACAACAACCAAGGCCAATCTAAAAATACTTCATTCTGCGATAAACCAGTTCAAGATGGATACAGCCCGATACCCAACCGAAGATGAAGGATTGTCGGCCTTAATTCTTCAGCCCAGCGATGTTACGACCTGGGAGCCGGGCGGATATCTGGAAACGACGGAAATTCCCAAGGACGGCTGGGGAAATGATTTTGTTTACGAGGCCTATCCGGAGAATAATCTGCCCTTTGCAATCCGAAGCTGGGGGCCCGATAAAGAACCTGATACCGAAGATGATTTACTCAGCACAGATGCGAACTGATCATGTTGTGTATCATGAGTTTTCTTAATGCTTAATAAGTTTCAAAATGTGCGATACAAGAGACATAAATCCGGCTTTAAGCAAAGTGAAAACACGTAACACCGGAAACGGTTTTACAATGGTGGAATTGCTTGTCGTGATTGCGGTGATCTCGTTGTTCGCACTTTTGGCCCAGATGCATCTTTTCAGGCTGATCAGAAAGAATACCTTCAGAGCACAAATACAACAGCTTGTTTTAACAATGCAAATGGCCGCAACAGCAGCCGCGGAAAGTGATAGAAGATATGAAGTTATTATCGACCTGGACGAACAGACTTTTTTACTTCGACAGATTACTACGCCCGATTTGACCGAGGTGCTGGAAGAGGAGATTATTTTAGAAGACAGGTTAAGTAATAATTGCCAGGTTGTTTACGTGGAGTTCGATGACGGAGAGTTCACTCATGAGGGCAGGGCAAAATTCAGGGCCGGGCATTCCGGTTGGGCGTTCGGCGGAAAAATCGTCCTGCTCGACGAGAAGGAAAAACCATATTCGATAGTAGTCAACCGGCTAAACAGAATAATATCTTTAGAGGAAGGTGATGTAAGGCTATTGGAGCCGAAATATAATGATGAACTGGTTTTCTAAAACTCGTGACGGCTCTTGCGTGATATCTCGCATATCACGCAATTCCGGGAAGAAAGCTTTCAGCCTTGTGGAGGTTTTAATGGCTCTGGCCATTCTTGCGCTATTTAGCTCGAGCGTATTGGTTGTTATAAACCAATGTATTACCTCTTCGACAGATTTTGCGATGAGGATGCAGGCCTTCGAGGTGGCACGAGAGAACATGGAAGCCCTTCTCTCCAAAGATTCTGTTAAAGAAACCATCGAGTACGGCGCAAGTGACAAATATCCCGATATTGCCTGGCAAACTGTCGTAGAGACCTTCTATGAGCCGATAACGGCAAGCATGTGGCTCAGAGGTATTTGCTCGGCTGAATTTACGGACACGACCGGACAAAAACAAACCGTTGAGCTGATACATTGGCTGACAGGATTGACAAAAGAGCAATTAATGCAAATTATGAATCAGCAGAACGAAGAACTTTTAACTGCACAGCTTCTCGAAACCGTTGAGGAAGCCGCCGAGTATGCAGACGTAAGCGATGAAACCATTGAGCAGTGGCTTGACAATGGCATGTTGACCACCGAGAGCGGCTCTTTCATCAAGAGCAATCTCGACCTGTATAAGCGTACCGACGGCAATCCGAGCCTTGAGGAAAAAAATCAGCAGATATCATCCGAAGCCGACCTGGTAAGGCAGAACGCCGAACAAAACCTGCCCGGCTCGCAGGAAGATATAGACCCGAAGACAGGCCTGACATACGAGGAGCTTGAAAAGATGGATATTTCAGAAATCTGGGATATCTTAAAGGAAAAACAACAATAGGAGATTTGATTTCGATAATGATAATCTGTTCCGAATATAATATTAAAAAGTCTCTGATTACCAACCGGCGCAAAGGATTTTCGCTGGCCGAGGTGATAGCGGCCATAACAATAGGATCGATGATCCTGGTCGCGGTCTTAGGCATTTATAACAGGGCCGAAAAATCCGCATCTTCAGTTATGCAAAAACTCGGCAGCTCCAGACTGTCGTCGGAAGTTCTGCAGCGTATTGCTGAAGATCTCGACAGGATAATCTCATCCACCTCGGATACGACAGTCACTATCGAGAATAAATTAAAAAACAGTTTCCCCGCCGCCAAGCTTACCATCACAAAAACCATCAAAGACGGCCGGAACAAAGAGTTGAAATTTGAAGAAATAGTCTGGCAGAGCATATACGACTACGAAAGTCCGGACACCGGTCTGGTTTTGTATCGCAGCTACACCGGTATGGCACTGGAAGACAAAGTGCTTGATAAGAACAAAGATGAAATAGAACTAAAACGTTCCGTGCCAATCTGCAGCGGCGTTACCTTCTTTAATATAAGTGCGCTCCAGGGTGGAAAACCCGTAGATAAATGGAAAGGTCAACCGCCTTCGGGAATTACCCTTACAATGTCTTTTGCCGAACCTTTTCAGAGAGTGAACGGTACCTTAGACGTGCTGGATGAGGAAAAAACAACGCGAACCATAGCTATCGACAGAACCAGGAAAATCAATTTCGCCCTGGAAGCAAAAGGTTCTCCCGGGGACACCGAAACTCCGGCACAGACAGATGCCACCGATAAAGACAATCTGTCTCTGGGTAGTCCGAGAAAAATTGATTCAGATAAAGAATGAATAAAGACCTAAACAACCTGAATATTTATAAAAATCGGCCGGGCATCGTATTGCTGGTGACATTGGCGCTGCTTATCGTGCTCTCGATTCTGGGTTATACCCTAACCAGCAGCGTAACGGCACAACGCCACCGAAACCAGTATATAATAGACTACAGCAAAGCCCGCTACGGCTGTGACTCGGCGGTGAAATACGCCCTGACGACTCTGGAAGAAATTGACCCACAGCTTATCAGCCGACCGAACGAGCCTGATTTTTCCGATTTATTCGCTCTCGACGAGGCCGAATATCAGGAACTTTTAGCGCAATGGGGCCTTCAATCCCTGTCGGCTGCAACCGATAACGGCCGGAGTCCAGATGACGTACCTGATAGTAATAATATAAAGAATACAATAAATGATAATGATAGTTATGACGATTTCGATTCTCTGTATATCAGAGGTCCCTATGGTCCGCCCTGGCCGTTCGTGACAGAGCCGGAGGAGTTTGAAATCGGCTCCGTTAAAATTCAAATTGAAATCGAAGATGAAAATGCAAAATACCCGCTGGGCTGGGCGCTGCTGGATGACCCCGAAATAAAACCCGAAGTATATGCGGGATTCGCGACCTTCTGTGAAATGGCAGGCCTCGATGCCGAACAAATCGAGTCACTGAATCTGGAGCTGACTCAAATAGGCGAAATAAAACCATTCAAACTGGATTTCAAACCGATAACTACAGTGGAAAAAAAACCGACTCAAACAAGAAGTGCAAGAAGCAAAAGCACTACTACAAAAAAAGCATCCAAATCAAGAATACAAAGAAAAGTCACTACGGTACCTACACAGATTTTGGAGCAGACCACGCATTTCGCCCGGCTCTTTCACAGCTCCCTGATTGATACCGAAGCCCTCGCCAGGCCGAAAATAACCACCGGAAGCAGGAAAGAATCCGCTCTGAAATATATAGGAACGTGGGGCACGCAAAAAATCAATATAAACACGGCCCCTCGTCACGTCCTGGAAACAGCTTTTGTCTTCGGCGGCAACGAAGTAGAAATAGCCGAAAAAATAATACAACGAAGACGAACAGAGCCTTTTACGGACGTCGCAGATTTAAAAAATGCGATCACAGGCTATTCCGAGTCCATAGCCAAGTGCGAAAAATATATAACGACCGGAAGTACTTTTTTTACGATAAAAATTACCGCGGTAAGCGGGGTGGCAAAGGCTTCATCGGTCATAGCCATCACAAAAAGAGGTAAGAATATAACGCGAATTGCCGTAATTAACAGTTGAATACTATTTAGGAGTTAACAGACAGTGCAATCTCAGAACTACTTGGGAATTTACATAAGCAAAGACACCGCAACGGTAGTCTGTCTCGATTCGCACAGTAAGGGCGAAAAAGTTATAGGCGGCTTTAACGTCACGGCACAGGAGCAGGACCGGCCGAAGATGCAAATTATGGCGGACCTGATTGCACAGGGCTGCGCCGAGAGAAAGCTGGAATTTTCAGATGTGGCCGTCGCTTTGGATTGTGCAATGTTCATGCAACACAATGTTCACAGCGAGTTCACAGATCAAAAGCAAATTACGGCAACCATCAGATTCGACACCGAAGAAGCTCTCGCAACCGATATTACAGATATGGCGTTGGCATTTGAGATAGCAACGACCGACGAGAGCGGCTCGACTCTCAATGTTTTCACCGCCCAGCGAAGAATATTATCAGATATCCTCCTTTATCTTCAGCAGCATAATTTCGACCCCCTCACAATAGAGCCGGATATTAAATGCCTCTCAAGATACATTAATCATAAAACATCCGCCGGCCAATCCCCGCAGGGAACCCTGTTCGCAATGCTTTCCCGCCGCAGCGGTTATTTGGTAATACCGCCTGCACAGGCCGGCGCCGAATCACAAAAATCGGCCATAGGAAGAACTTTCCTGGTCGGCTCAAAACAAAACAGGACCGAATTGCTCACAAGAGAAGTGCTCATGAGCATGGCCCTGGCCCAAAGCGAGGAACCGATAAAGAAACTGAGATTCTTCGATTCCGCCGGTGTCGCCGATACAAAGACACTAAGCGAAAAAACGGGCTTCGAAACGGACAATATCGACTGGATAGAACCCGCGCCGGGCAAATTGCAAACGTCAACAGATACCATGGATCAGGTTGATTTGGAAATTGCATGCGGCGCCGCTTTATCTCTTTTCGATAAAGAACACAACGTTAACTTCCGCGATGATTTCAGCCCGTTCCAGGGCAAAAAAATAAAAACACAAAATTCCCTGAAAGCCGCGGCGATTTCCGTCACCGTCCTGCTGATTGCCGTCGGCCTGTACTTTCAAACGCAATTATTCAATGTCAACAGGGACATGAAAAAAATACGCAACAAATTCGCACAGGAATACGTAGCAGTTACCCTGCAAAATTTCCCGGATAACCTCTCAATCAAACAGGCCGTCAGAGAGCTTGGCTCTTTACAAAGAAAAATCGAAGCACAAACAAAAGGCATTGACACGGACCAGACATCCTTATTATCAAAAATGACACTGGTACTCTCGGCGTTCAATAATTGCGCCGATCAAACAGATTTAAACATAAAAATGCTCTCGATTACCAGCCAAAACATCACCATAACCGGTGACACATCAGGCCGGCAAAAATCGATAACGTTTTTCGACCAGCTCAGGAAAAGCGGCCTTGCCGTTGACAGACCGAATTACGAAATAAAAGGCGACCGTGACGGCTTTAGTATAACCGTCAAACCGGCTAAATAAACAAGGATTGACTTCATGAAAGAAATATATAAAAACCCGATTCTACATTATATCGCCGTCCCGGTCATAGTAGGCTTGTGGCCTTTACTGGTCTGGGCGATATACCTGCCGAACGCAAAGCAGGACCTCAAAGATATGATGGACCAGTATAAGCAGGCCGAACCTGCAATGATAGAGATATTAACCCTCGATCCCGGCCGGCTCGACTCCGTTGACCCCAATGACAACACCGCCGAATTTACTTTTGACCGCGTCGTTGACAGGATTGCCTCCTTGTGTAGTATCCCGCCGAGCAAGTGCGATTTAAACGCCCGCTCGGTTCAGAGCTCCGACGGCCAGAGAAGCCAGAGTGCAAATGTAAAATTAACTCAGATTGACATAACAAAATTCGCCAGATTCCTTTCGACGATTCAGATGCGCTGGCCGGGCCTGCAATGTACAAAGGTCATATTGAACCAAAAGCCGGGCCTGAAAGATATATGGGATGTGGACGTAGATTTCAAATATTACTATTAGATAATATGAAGGCCATCCTTTCAACGGTTATAATTTGTGTATTTGAAAAC
>CAZMZR010000058.1:0-21984 GCA_964570855.1 uncultured Pirellulales bacterium | reverse complement strand
CTGCGACCTCTTGACCCCCAGTCAAGCGCGCTAGCCAAACTGCGCCACGCCCCGATTAATACCATTTTACTCTATAAGGCCCTTGCCGACAAACCTTTTTACCAATAAAATCAAGGTTCCTGTTGTGTCGGAAGATATAAATATTATACGGATAGATTATCCCATAAAGAAAACAGTCTCTACCGGCTCAGGGGCACCAAGCTCGACGCCTCGAGTCCCGGGAGAACAGCCGCCTATTGTTATTTTGAACTGGCCCGGTTCCAAAACGCTGTTGCCGCTTTCATCCACAATTGACATCATCTCCGGCGTGATTGTGAATATAACGGTTCGCTGCTGGCCCGGCTGAAGGCGAATACGCTGGAATCCCTTGAGTGCATTAACCGGAGTCTCGACGGAAGCTTCGAGATCGCTCAGATATAGCTGCGCTACTTCCTCGCCGTAATATTCACCGACGTTCTTTAGGGTTGCTCTTGCCTGTATCGATTCTCCCTGTTCGATATTCGTATCGTCTAATCTGATATCGCTGTATTCGAATTTCGTATAGCCTAATCCGAAACCGAACGGATACAGCGGCTCCTCGGTCATGTAACGATAAGTTCGGCCGGTCATAGAATAATCGTCGAACGGTGGCAACTGGTCGGTTGACTTTGGGAAGGTAACAGGTAAACGTCCCATGGGAAATTCGTCGCCGAAGAGCACATCGGCAACGGCATTCCCGCCCTGCTCGCCGGGATACCATGCGAATAAAATCGCATCCGCGAGTTCGTGAACTTCCGGCATTGCAAACGGGCTGCCGCCGGTGAGCACAACAATAATCGGCTTGTCGTTCTCCCTGCGAAGCTCTCTGAGCCATTTGACCTGATGAGCGGGCAATTCAATTTCTTTACGATCTCCGTCGTTTGTTGAGGCAAGAGTTGAACCTAACTCCCCTTCCATCAGATTTGAGATACCCATAACCACAACTACAACATCTGCCGAACGAGCAGTTTTAGTGGTCCAGGTCATAGGTTTATCATTACCTCTATCCATAAGGAATCCCTGCCTGTACTGGATGAAGCTGCCGGGTCTTAGTTTCCCGACAATTCCTTCGAGTATGGTTACCATTTCGTTGCTGACGCCGTGGTAATTAGCCATCAGCATGTCGGTATCGTTGGCGGACGGGCCGGTGACAAACAAAAAGCGTATATCTTTCTTCAGGGGCAGTATGTTGTTATCATTCTTAAGCATTACGAGAGATCTGACTGCGGCTTCCCGTGCAAGCAGTACGTGTTTTCTGCATCGAATCACGTTGGGCGAAATGGTGGTATATGGATTTCGTCGCGGCGGATCGAACTGGCCGAGCTTGAACCGCGTTCGCAGAAGAATTGCCAGTGATTTGTCAATTGTCTCTTCCGTGACAAGCCCCTGGTTCACCGCTTCTACCAGGTATTCGAAAGTTTCGCCGCAATTAAGATTGACTCCGCTGTTGATCGCAAGCACCGCCGATTCCACCGGCGACTTTGTTACATTATGTCCATTGTGTATATCCGAAATGGCCCAGCAGTCGGAAACTATATGTCCCTTGAATCCCCATTGTTCGCGGAGTATTCCGCCGAGCATGATTGAGCTGCCGCAGCAAGGTTCGTCGTTGACGCGATTGTAGGCACACATGACAGCCTCCACACCCGCATCGACTAACGCCTTGAAAGCCGGTAAATATGTTTCATACATATCCTTCGGACTTACCTCGACGTTGAATGAGTGCCGGTCCGCTTCCGGACCGCTGTGTACCGCATAATGTTTGGCGCAGGCCGCTGTTTTGAGATATCTGGAATTGTTCCCCTGCAGACCTTTGACAAATGCGGTTCCTATGACGGATGTCAGGTACGGGTCTTCGCCGTAAGTTTCCTGCCCGCGTCCCCATCGAGGGTCCCGGAAGATATTGATATTTGGCGTCCAGAATGTCAGCCCGCCGTATTGGAGTCTTCGTCCTTTACTGAGAGCTGCGTTATTTATTGCGCGGGCCTCATCTGAAATTGCTGTTGATACCCGGTATATCAGGTCTTCATCGAACGTTGCAGCCAGGCCTATCGCCTGTGGAAATATTGTTGCACGTCCGGCCCGTGCAACGCCGTGCAGACATTCGTTCCACCAGTTGTATTCAGGCACATCAAGTCGCTCTATCGCAGGACTATTGTAAAGCATCTGAGAAACTTTTTCCTTTAATGTCATTCGGGAAATCAAATCCGCAACGCGTTCATCGATAGGCGCCGAAGGATTCTTGTACACAACACGGGTAGCAGGTGTTATCTTGCTACTGCTTATGGGCGTTATTGTGCTGCTGCTTATAGGTATTATTGTACTGCCGCTGCCTACAGGTGTAGCTATTGTGCTTCTGACAGGCATTATTGTATTGCTTTGCGTTCGAGATGAATTTGTTTGACATGAAAGATTCAAGATCAGGACCATCGTTAATATTATGCTTGTCGATAAAATTGACTTTTTCATATTTTCCTGCCTTTCTCAATCCCCTAATCTGAACTATCGGGTTAATCTCTTGCCGACGTATTCAAAACGGGTTGTATTATAATGTTTTTATTTTCAATTCACAATAATTTGTAATTGTCATAATTATTGGAGTTATCGGATGGAATTTGTGAAGATGTCCAATAATAATCGCGACATTTGCAAACATAACTAAAAATATCGCATTCTTCAATTTCAGGCATGGTTGGAATTAATGGAAAACTGCGTATTATGAAACTACCCTATTGACAAACAATGCGAAAAAAGGTACAATATACAGAACTTGGGAGGTTAATTTTCCATTATTAATTTAAAACGGCTGCACTGATTTATCACTATTGGCTTGTTATTTATTGTAGGCCGGAACAGAAATGGGGGGAACGATGAGAAAATTTCAAATCATTTCAGTCGCATCCGCAATGATAATAATATTTGCCGGTTCGTCTGCACGGGCGGCTTTGATAAACGGCAGCTTTGAGCTGGGTACCAATCCCGGCGCATACACGACACTCAATCCCGGAGCAACCGACATTACAGGCTGGACGATTACCGGCCAGATTGATTATATCGGCACATACTGGCAGGCATCCGACGGCAACCGGTCTATGGATCTTTCCGGATTATCCGCCGGAAGCATTCAGCAGGACATCGACACGACCCCCGGAATAACCTACATCGTCACTTTCGATATGGCAGGTAACCCGGGCGGCCTGCCGACTCTCAAACAATTAGTTCTCGAGGCGGTCGGTGTGGATGCACATGCTTTTGACTTCGATATAACAGGATGTACTACTTCGAATATGGGCTGGGAAACCATGCAGTGGTCGTTTGTTGCGAATGCAACTACAACGACACTGAAATTCACATCGCTTGTTGGCGACACCGGCTGGGGACCGGCTCTGGATAATATTACTTTAACGGCTGTCCCGACGCCGGGTGCTATTGCACTTGTCGGAATCGGCACCGTTGTTGTCGGCTGGTTGCGAAGACGCAGAACACTGTAAATATTAGGTAATAGTCAGAAATTCGACAGGGCTGTGAATATCAATCACAGCCCTTTTTTAATCTTTCGCTTGTATCGAGATGTGAGACTTTTCCTGAACGAAATCAAAGGATACAAATAGCAGGATATTCGATTTCGATGTCATAAGAGATAGTATTTTCGACTATTGCTGCCCTCTTGACCGGAACACGGCCGAAGAAAACCATCTGCTAAAAGGCTTTGCTCCTTGTTATAGTATAAAAATTTTGAAATTTTTTTCATGGAGTGAATCAATATTTCCCGATCGGCAATCGCCTTGATATTAATAGAATCTGATTATATACGGTGGACTCGTTTTTTTTCTCGTAACGTACTTTGTTTGATTTTACGTAAAGTGAAATATATTTATCAGGGAAGTTAAAATGGAGAATATGAGCGAAGTAGAGTTGAAAATTTTACTTGCCATAGAGCATTCGAACAATAACGAGTGCGATTTCCCAACCTTGGTTCGTATTTCAAACTTAAACGAAAAGAAAATCAAATACTATTTGCATAAGCTTACTTTTGTCAGAAATTATCTGTTTTGGATCGGTGATATGAATCCAGGTGTGCCGGACCGTTACAGGCTTAAACGTGAGGGTCGCGAATTCCTCGCCAAAGGAGGGTACATACGTACGAATGTATAGCTGAAATGGCCGGAATTCATAGCGGATCGGCTAAAACACAATACAATCGGCGTAAATGTCCTGGAAATCGGGCTCGTGGGCTATTTCTACGTATTCGATTTTGAGGGCTAACTCTTTTGCATGGTCCCGGTTTTGCCGGGATAAAAGAATCATTTGTGCACCTGCTGCTGCGGCGTTGCCGATGAAATGTAGACGTTGTGTATCACTCGTCGGTAAAAGGCCGATTTGCAGCGCACTTTCGGGGCGAATGTAATTACCGAAGGCGCCTGCCAAAAATATCTGCTCGATATCTTCGTCATTGATATCGAGTTTTCGCATCAGGATTTTTATGCCGGCCCGGATGGCGGCCTTGGCCAACTGAACCTGCCGAATGTCCCTTTGTGTCAGAATGATGTCGTGCTCGTTGTCGTCGGGAGTTTTTGAGAGGATAAAGCATAGTTGGTTATCAGCTTTGATTATACGGGATATAATCGCCGGCGGAAGCATATCGTGAAGCTTGTCAGGCTGGATGAATCGGCCGGTGATATCGATAATCCCCAGATCCAGAAGGACTGCGACGGCGTCGATTAATCCTGATCCGCATATCGAACGAGGCGGGCGATCTCCGATTACATCCAGGTCGATATCGTCCCGGCCGACAACGACCGCTTCGATGGCGCCTTCGGCCGCCCTGCTGCCGCAGCTTATTCGGGCCCCTTCCAGTGCCGGTCCCGCGGCGCAGCTTGCTGCGTAGAGTTTGTCTTTCGTGCCGAGCACAATCTCGCCGTTGGTGCCGATATCGACGATTAATGTCACTTTATCGGCCCAGTCTATATTTGCCGCCAGTGCGACGGCGGTCGTATCCGAACCGACGAAGCCGGCGATATTTTCGACGGTATGGACATTGCCCTGCCGGTTTATTTTTATACCCAATTGCTCTGCCGGACAATCGTAGGCATCGAGCGAATGTGCCTTGTACGGCGCCCGGCCGAGCTGCGTTATCGGGAACCGGAGAAAAATGTGGTTCATCGTCGTATTGCCGACTGCACAGAGTTCGTAAATATCATCGGAGGTGATCGCGGTTTTTTCGCAGAGTCTGTCGATCAGCTCGTTGATGCAGTCGATGATAGTTTTTTGAAGCCGGGCAAGTTTTTCGGCATCACCGGCGTATGCGATTCTGCTGATAACATCGTCGCCGAATTGTGTTTGCGGATTGAGAGCGGACTCCGTGGCCGGGCATTTACCGTCGGCCATATTAACGAGTTTTGCCACGATTGTAGTTGTGCCGATATCGACTGCTAGGCCGTATATCTTTTCCGCCCCGGTTTTTTTACGGAGTTCTTCATATAATGTCTGTGACGGCTCGATTTTTGTTTCGATACCGTGTTCGAGTATTTGCTGCTCGAAATATCTGGATTGGTATGGGATTTGTATTGTAAGATCGCTCTGGACACGGTACTGACAGGCGAGTATCTGCCGATGTTCCGGCTCTAAAAAGACAAGGCATTTTTTGCATGTACCCCTGCCGCCGCAGGCGGTGTTCAGGATGATTCCTGCCTGGCCTGCGGCCTCGATTAACGTAGCACCGGTGTGAATGGAAATATCTTTGCCGTCAGGCTCAAAAGTGATAGTGAAGTGTTTCATTTGCCGTATTGCGCATCTGTCGCGCGATACTTAAACAATTACCAGCTTAACCGGTTATCAGGCGATTTTATGCCGAATTTTCCACTTGGCGCGTCTTTTTTTACTGCCCACTTTGCGTCTACGTCTTGATTTTGCCATCTATTTCTCCACAAACAACGAAAAACTTTTCCCGTAAAAAACTTTCAAGTCATTTGAATATATGATAATATGCAAGCTTTGAAAAGCAAAAAACAAAAATTAACAATTGTTTACGGTGTAAAACAGCGTTTTATCGCATGTTGCGGAGATTTTTGGTGCCGGACGGTGCTGTCTTTGTCGGTTTCGGTGTAAATTATAGTCTCAAATGTTGTTTTAACCGGTTCGAATTGGGGTGTAAAATGATTCAATGCAAAGATTGCGAATTTTGCGAAATTGGGTCCGACGGCAGAAGGAGCTTTAAGTGCGACCCGTTTATCAATATTAAAGAGCCGGAATGTATCGCCAAATGGCAGCTTATTCGGCTGGATATGCTCCTGGCCAGCTATCAGGGAATGCTTAAATGGTACAGTAAATTAGCGCCCCTGCAGGATAAAATATTTAAGTATATGCAGCGGGAAATCAACGAACTCGATGAGGCGGATAATTGGAAGATAGATGAGCCGGAACCGGGGGAGGTCGAGGAAGAAGAGCTCTGATATTTTGAGCCTTTGTGGTTTTTCCTGACATGTCAATTTTTCGGATTTTTGCAATAAATTGTTTGTAGGTGCCGTCTTAATACTTGAAAAGCGCTGAAAATATGGCAAAAAGTGATGACTTAGCCTTAATAATAGCCGGTTGCAGAAAAGGCGAAGCCAGGTGCTTTTCGCGGTTGGTTGATATGTATGCAGGTCGTTGTTACAGCTACTTTTATCGGCTGACGGGCAACAGTGATATCAGCGACGAGCTGCTAAGCGAGCTATTTGTCAAGTTGGTTCAGAAAATAACCTCTTATAAGGGGGGGTCTTTTGAAAGCTGGCTGTTTAAGATAGCTACGAATATTTTTCACGATTTTTTAAGGAGCAAGCAGCGACGGCAAAAATTGCTCGACGCCCGAAAAGAGCAGCTTGAATCGAATTTTACAGAATTAAAAAAAACCGGCGACGAGCAAATTGACAGATTGCAGATTCAGCTTAAAAGGCTGGATACCGATACAAGAGAATTGATTATGTTGAGGTTCTATTCACAGTTGAGTTTTAAGGAAATAGCAAAAATGCGGTCCGAGCCGATAGGGACCACATTGGCCAAGTTGCACCGGGGATTAAAGAGACTGCGGGAATTTATGGAGGGATAATTTTATGGATAATCGAAATGATGAAAATCTGAAAGAGTTGTTCGAGAGATTTTTCGGTCCCGAGCAGGCTCAAATGTATCTCGATGATATAGAAAAAGGCGAGCAAATCCTTCGCGAGCACCCCGCTCCCGAACCTGATGATATGCTGATTGCCAATATCAAGGCACAAATTGCCCTGAGTGCCCTGCCTCGCAGAGCGAATATGGTTAAACGGATTGCGTATAGAGCGGCGGCGGTTGCGGCGGCGTTAATTATCATAACCGCAATAAGTACGAGTTGGTTTGAAAAATCCATCGACGTCGAGCCGGAACAGAGAATACAGGTCGCATCGGTTTTTCCCTGGGAAAGCTACGATATTGATACTTTGCATAACGAAGTCGAACAGATTGAAGATGAGCTGATGGACCTGGAGTCGGGCGGGAAGAAAATCGACAGCAATAATGACATATCGGAAATGGAAATGGAATTAATATTAATTGCCGGTGATTTCTGGAAGGGATAAAAAAATGGAGTCGAAACGCGGAATCCTGTTGGTATTGGCAGTAACAGCAGTAGCAGTTTTAACCTTAATGCCCTGTTCTCTCGCCCGGGACAATGACGACGAGGACGGCAAACGCCGGGAAGGTCAAAGAATGCAAAGGCCCGGAGAAGGCCCTGGTCGCCGTTCAGGTGAAAGACCGGGAGACATGCCTGGACCGGGACGGCCGGAGGGCAGGTGGAGACGGCCGGAACTGACGGATGAGCAAATAGACGATATCTTAAAGGAATTGAAAAATCGAGATCCGAACATCGCACAGGAACTGACCGAGCTGCGAATAAAAGACCCGGAAAAGTTCAAGACCGAGCTCAGGCGAAATGCGTGGCCCGAAATCGGTAAAATAATCATGGAGATATGGGCAAACAGGCAACGTACAGAGTTCCTCGAATGGCTTGAAAAGTATGTCCCTAAGGTGGCGGAAGAACTGGCTCAATTGAAGGAGAAAGAACCCGAGCTTTACGCTCAGAAATATGATCTTACCTGGCAAAATTACAGGCGAATCTATGACCGGGCAAGGAGGAGTCCCGAGCTGGCTAATGTTCTTGTAGCGGATTTACAACTGGCAGAAAGAGAAGAAACGTTGCAGAGACAAATTAGAACGACCGAGAACGAGAAAGATAAAAACGAGCTTGTGGCACGATTGGAGGAAGTAGTCTCTGATAGATATGACCTGATTGTACGACAAAAACAGATGGAGTATGACCAGTTGCTCAAGCGGTTGGAGGCCCTGCAAAATCAGGTCAAGGCGAGTATTAAAGATATCGAGAAATGGAAGGATCCTGAAAATAAGGTAAAAATCGTAAAGGAACATATGGAAGAATTGACGACAGCAGATAGGGAACGAAAATTCTGGCCTGGTCGATGATGAACGACCGATCCATCTTCATCTTATTACGGTTCCAGGGGAACGAAAGTAATAATAGATAAAATTTTCACGCTGTACTTACTACCCAAGGATGGCACTAATTTCTCACTCTTAGTGCTAATCCGTATATGCCCCGCAAGCTCCTTGCGGGGTTTTTTTTAACATATTTGTCACGATTATTCCATATTAAATAATGCGACACAAGAATCAATATCGAAATATGGCTCAAAAAGCTTGATATACGCAGAAGTTTAGCGGGGCAGCGCAGTCTGAAAATATACAACCGAATCCGGGATTTGTTGCCGGGCTATCGATTTTGATTGACGTCGTTTAATGCAGTTGTTGTTTCCTTTCCGGGGTGATTGTCGCCTTGACGGCTGTTGATATACGGTGCATAAGTTTTGTCACAAAACATAATGTGATTTACCAGCCATTCGTATAAGAACCGAATCATGTCGGACGGCATATCCTTGTTCTCATTCATTCTTGCCGAGCGCAGTTCATCTACTTTTTTGCGAAAGATATCGTGTGCCTGGATGTGACTTGCAAGGTCGGGATATTCGCATTCGGACATATATCTCTCTTCCGTCTCAAAATGGACGGATGCGTATTCGACCATCTCGGTTAGTAAATCCGTTATCGTTTGAGAGTTCAATGATAAATCATCAGCTTCGAACATGGTGTTAATAATCCTGAATAATTTCTTATGTTGTTCGTCCAGTTCGGCGACACCGACACTATAGCTGTCGTTCCATTCTATTGCGTCCATCAAACAGGCCCCCATTTTATATGATTGTTTTATTCGTGCTCTTATACTATGGAATGTATATCGGCCGATTGAATACTTGGTATAGTTTTGGTGTATGGGTTAACCGGTAAGCAACGAAAATTGTCGATTATTCTCGGAATAAAAACGAATTCCGAACAAAAAACAATAGTTATAGGACAATACTGTTTCTCCTCCTACATCAATTGTGAAATGCTTCAGGAATGAAAAGTTTCCGGGATCGAGTTCTAAGTTATTCCTTCTGCAGATTCGGGGCAGGCGAAAGTCGGTAATTCGGAATCCGTTGGTTTTTCAGTATCTGTTTCGCATCTGTTCGGCTTTGGTGGCCTGTTTGAGTATCTTTTTTTCATGAGAGGTCAGGCTGTGTATGCCGTATTTATGGACCTTATCCAGGATTCGGTCGAGTTCGATCTGAAGATTTCGTTGCTCTGTAATTTTCTTTTGCCATCGATGGCCGGCAGTCATTTTAACTTTGATTTTATTTCGCCACGGTCCGGAAAGGACATAAGCGGCACCAGCGGCCATACCCGCCAAATGACAGGCGTGCCCACCGGCGTTTTCACTTCCGGTTACGACAAAAAAGAAGTAAGCAATAGTCAGAATAATAGCTGCTAATCTTATCGGGACGGGGAAAATGAAAAAGATAACAACGAACTGCGGGAAAAGAATCGCACATGCGGCCAGCATGCCGAGTATCGCACCCGATGCGCCTATCATTGGTCTGGAAGGCAGAAATCCGATGGATACGAGCAGCATATAAAACAGACCGCCGGCTACGCCGCAACCGAGATAAAAAATCAGGAACTTTTTACTGCCCCAATAACGTTCGAGTGTCGGACCTAAGAAGTACAGGCCAAGCATATTGAATATTATGTGAAAAATTCGTACAGGATCATGTAAAAACTGATAACTAATCAACCGCCATATTTGCAGGGCCCGACCTAATGAAGTAGTATCGAGCTGGAACCATTCATAGATGTAAGGACCGAGAAAAGTGAGGACGGAAATAACATAGATTGTAATATTTGCAATCAGCAGCCATTTAACCACCGGTGTGAGTTTCGGGAAATTCAACCGCATTTGCGGCGTATTGCCGTATTGAGTATGAAAATCCGCCTGCGTGTAATCTCTGTCGTATAGTCCCATAATATCAATCTTTGTTTGCCGTTAAATAAATAATGATAGTTATACAATAATATCGTCAATCCGGGAAGATTGTTCAAATGAAAAAAACAAAAGGTTCAGGACTTTGTTTGTTTTGGTACGATTTTTTGAAATAATACCACTAAAACAATGCCTATAATGACCATGTAGATGCCAATATTCTGCGAAACCGTCGCGCCTTTGCAGATTGCCCACCAGGCATGCTCGAAGGGATTGTCATCGCGCAGAGACTCAAGAATAAAGCGTGTGATACCGTAAAGGATGAATGCCAGGGCAAATGTGTGACCGGGTTGGGAAAAAAGTTTTTTGGTGGCGGCGGTTTTTAGCGATCTTCTCCAGAAAAAATAGAGCAAAATACATAGAAGAGCTGCATTTGCGGATGAATACAGTTGAGTTGGGTGGACGGGCAGGCATCGATATATTCCTTTAGTGACTTCAAATTGCTGCTCGGAGCTTAAATCCTCAAAAGGTTTAAGATATCCTGTGCCCTTTTCATCGATATAGATAAAGTAATCAGATGATAATTGCAATTGAGGTTCGGGACGGTTCCTTTTCAAATTCGGATTCACCTGACTGTTGTACACGAACGAATCATAAGGGAAACGGACCGCCCAGGGTAAATTAGTCGGTTTTCCGAAACAGCAGCCGTTTAGGAAGCAGCCGATTCTGCCGAATGCAAGTCCTGTCATCAGACCGATAGCAAGAATGTCGAGATAAGGTCGAATTGGTAGCTTGTAATGCCTCAGATAAAAAAAAATAACAGGAACGGCAAAAATCACACCTCCGTAAAATTCCAGGCCGCCCTGCCAGGTTGCTATGATTGAGGGCCAGTTTCCGCGAAACTGGTACAAATGATGGACCACGTAAAATGTACGGGCACCTGCGACCCCTGATATCAGGCAATACAGAATAACATTATAAATCACCTGGGGATCGGAAGTGATATGACGGCTTAGTCGTCTGATAAGGAAAAATCCGAAGGTAAAACCCAGAACAACCATTGGACCGAAGCTATGCACGGTATAATTTATCAAAGGTATTTTAAAAAGTTCAGGATGCATTTTAACAATAGTCCATGACTGCGGAAAAACCGTCTCAGATACGGAATTAATATTTTATGTCACGATAAACCTAAAAGCTTCCGGGAGTATCATAGTCTGGATTAAGTGAAATGTTCAAGAAAAAAGGCTCAGGGCTGAACTTCTTTTGGTTTGTTTTTTTGAAACAGTACCAATAAAACGGCGCCCAGGATGACCATGTAGATACCAATATTCTGGGAAACTGTCCCTCCTTTGTAGATTGCCCACCATGCATACTCGAACGGATTGTCATCGCGCAGAAATTCGATCAAGAATCGCATAATACCGTAGAGTATCAACATTAGCCCGAATGTACTGCCTGGCCTGGTCAGGAATTTACCGCTCGATTTCTTCGACCTTCGCCAGAACAGATATAGAATCAGGCACAGGACGGCGGCGCCGGCGGATGAATATAGTTGAGTCGGGTGAATGGGCAGGCATCTATATTTGCCTTTGGTAACCTGGTATCGTTGTATGTCGGTTAATACTGCATATTGTTTGGCGAATCTTTTACCGTTTAGGTCAATGTAATATAAATAATCGGCGGGCAATTTCAATTGCGGTTCGGGGCGGTTCCTTTGTGGATTCGGACTAATCTGGCTGTTGTATGCGAACGAGTCATAAGGGAAACGAACCGCCCAGGATAGATCAGTCGGTTTTCCGAAACAGCATCCGTTCAAAAAGCAGCCGATTCTGCCGAATACAAGCGCCAGCATCAGGCCGATGGCCAGAATATCGAGATAGCGACGAATGGGCAGCTTGTGATACAGCATATATAAAAGTATGACGGTCACCGCTGCAATCACGCCGCCCAACAGTTCGAGTCCGCCGTGCCAGATACGAAAAACATCGATTAAATTGTTCTGGTATTTTTCAAAGTAGTGAATGACATAAAACGCACGCGCTCCGACTACTCCGCCAATCAGAGAGTAAAGAGCCGCGTTGGTTATATGTTGAGGATCGGTGGTGATATTTTTACTGAGGTGCCTGATTAGTGTGATGGCTGCAAGAAAGCCGATTACCAGCATAGGCCCGTATGTCCCGACGGGCCAGTCAATAATAGGTATCTCGAAGAGTTTTGGATACATCTTGTCAGTCAGCTATTGCCAAAGAAATCCCGCAAAAAAGCGGTGTAAACGATACCATAAATGATATCTACGTTATAATCCTGTTATTTTCGTCGAGCACAACAACTTTTGGTTTCAATTCTTTGGCCTCCTCGCGAGTAAAAAAGCCGAAGCTGATAATAATGACAAGGTCTTTCGGCTTAATTAATTGGGCGGCAGCTCCGAGTACGATAATCCGTCCGGAGTTTGCTTCTTCGGGAACGACGTACGTCTCCAGCCTGTTACCGTTGTTCAGATCGGCGACTAATACGGATTCGTACGGCAAAATCCCGACCGCTTCCATCAGAGCGGAATCGATAGCAATACTGCCCGGGTAGTGCAACTTTGTTTCGGTGACGGTTGCACGGTGTAATTTGCTTTTTAACAGCTTTACTAACATAATTAACAATTCGTTTTTCTTAGACCCTGCCGCATTCGCAGCAGGACTACTTATCTCGTTTGGCTTTCTCCAGCCGAATTAACTATTATAAGAATTTATTTTTTCGTGTCTATCATAATATTATCAATTAATCGCGCCGGGCCGAGCCTGACGGCGATTGCCGCAAGAACTTTGTCTGCAATCCGGTCGATATCTTCGAGCGTTTCTGCATTGACGATACTGATATATTCTATGTCTATCGAAGACTTTTGCAGGAGTACCTTTTGCATTTCCACTATTATTTCATGGGTATCAATTTTACCTGTATTGACCATCTCCTGAAACTTCATAAGCGATTTGTAAACATAGGCAGCATCTTGTCTCTGTTGGGAGTTTAGATATTGGTTTCTGCTGCTTATCGCCAGGCCGTCCGGCTCGCGTACAGTAGGGCAGACGATGATTTCCAGAGGCATTTTTAAATCCGTGACCATTCGCCGGATGACAATCGCCTGCTGAGCGTCCTTTTGCCCGAAAAAAGCAATATCGGGAGAGATAATATTAAAGAGCTTGGCACAGACGGTAGTAACTCCGCGAAAATGTCCGGGTCGGGAACGGCCGCACAAAGGCTCGGTTATTTTTTCGACGTTGACCCATGTAAGATTTTCGCCCGGATACATTTGCTCCGGCTCAGGGGCGAAAACGACATGGACGCCGGCCCTTTTACAAATCTCAAGGTCTGCTTCGAGCGAGCGCGGATATTTTTCGAAATCTTCACCGGGACCGAACTGGGTCGGATTGACGAAGATACTCACCACAACGAAGTCGCAGGTCTTTAACGCCGCTTCGATAAGCGAGACATGCCCGATATGAAGGGCGCCCATTGTCGGAACCAGACCGATTTTTTTGCCCTTGCCGCGGGCGGCTTTTACAAGGCCTCTTACCGAATCTATTGTTTTAGCTACATCTATTGTTTTGGCTACTTCCACGTTAAACCTGACCTTTGGTATAACTGCAGGTTGAGTATTGTTTGCCGGTGACGTAACATTTTATTTGATTAACTATGTATTCGATACAGGATTCGTCCGAGTAATCCAATTGTGAGGTCGATAAACGAATCACCGGCGAACATTTCCAATCGGCGAAGAGCCGGTTGTAATCACTATCGAGCTGTTGTAAGAAATTTAATTGTATTTGCTGCTCGTATGGGCGGTTTCGATTGTGGATTCGCTCCAGGCAATTCTGTACGGAATCCTGCATATATATCACCAGCACGGGCGTAGTGACTTTTGTCGCAAACGGCTGGTAAATTTCTTCGTATAACTCAAGCTGCCGTGTATCAAGCAGTGCCTTGGCGTAGATGAGCTCTTTATCGAAGATGTAATCGCTTATGCAGATTTTGCCGTCTGCCAGGTTGTTCCGGCCCAACTGCTCTACCCTGCTGGTCAGGAAAAAAAGCTGCGAGTTCAGAGCCAGCTCGTTTTTACCGGCATATACTTCCGGCATAAATGGATTCGTATCGTAAGGCTCGAAAAGAGTCTGGCATTCAAAACGTCCCGCCAGTTGTTTGGCCAGAGTCGTTTTTCCGACGCCGATATTCCCGGCGATACTTATAAGCTGCGGCCTGTCAGGCTCGAAAATAAAATTGCCGCCGTTCAATCGGGCCGCAAGTTCATCGACCGAAACATTCATGACCGGATGAAGCACATTTGGATTCAATCGACAAATGCCTTGAAGTACGAACGAACGCAGATGCATTTGCGGATGCGGCACCGTTAATTCGGGAGTATCGATTATTTTGTCCTCGAACAGCAAAAGATCCAGGTCAATAGTCCTTGGCGACCATTTTTCCTCTCGCTGTCTGCCTAAGCTGTTTTCAATCTCAATCAGAGTTTTATGGAGGGCTTCAGGATTAAAAGAAGTCTGTATTTCGGCGACTGCGTTAATGTAATCGGGCTGCTCGGCCTGTCCCAACGGAGCGGTCTCGATAAGCTCGCTTACGCTGACAAACTCGACATGCTCGTTTTCTGCAAGCATTCGGATGGCTTTGTCGATGTTTTCCTTCCTGTCGCCAAGGTTGCTGCCCAGGCTGATATATGCTGTTTTGTTCGCCATCAGGAAATCGCCTTGATACGTTCGAGTGCCTCTTTGACATTTTCCGGCCGGCCGAACGCCGTCAGTCTAACGAATCCTTCACCGGCTGCTCCGAAGCCGGCGCCGGGTGTAGTGACAACATAGGCTTCGTTCAGCAATTTGTCGAAAAACTCCCATGAGCCGGTGCCCGCTGGAGTTTTGAGCCAGATATACGGCGCGTTGATGCCGCCGTAAACCGTGTAGCCGACTTCGCCGAGCTTCTGTCGGATGAACTTTGCATTGCCCATATAAATATCGATTGTTTCTTTGATTTGTTTTTTGCCTTTTTCTGTGTAAACCGCCGCCGCACCGGCCTGGGTGATGTACGAGACGCCATTGAATTTTGTGCATTGCCGTCTCTTCCATATCGGGCCGACCTCGACTGCCCCGCCGTTTTTTGTATATGCTTTCAACTGATTAGGTACAACGGTGAATGCACACCTGACACCGGTGAATCCCGCCGTTTTGGAAAAGCTCCGAAATTCTATCGCGACTTCTTTCGCCCCATCGACCTCGTATATCGAGTGCGGAATGTCCGGCTCGGTAATAAACTCTTCATAAGCCGCATCGAAAAGGATTATCACCTTATTTTTTGTGGCGTAATCCACCCATTCGGCAAGCTGCCCTTTTGTCGCCACCGCACCTGTCGGATTATTGGGAAAGCACAGATAAATCAAATCCACCTTTTCTTTGGGCGGTTCCGGAACGAAATTATTCTGCTCGTTGCAGGGCATATAGACGATTCCCTCATACCTGCCCTGCCCGGCCGACCCGCCGGTCCTTCCTGCCATGACATTGGTATCGACATAGACCGGATAGACCGGGTCGGTAACGGCCACGATATTATCCAGTGCGAAAATTTCCTGCATATTGCCTGTATCGCATTTCGCGCCGTCGCTGACGACTATTTCATCGATATCGACTTCGACGCCGCGGGCTTTGAAATCGTTTTCCCTGATAGCCTCTCTGAGGAATTCGTAACCAATCCCGCCGTCGTCATAGCCCCGGAATGTTTCTTTTCGGCCCATTTCCTCGACCGCCCTGTTCATCGCTTCGATGACCGCCAGCGCCAACGGCTGGGTCACATCGCCGATACCCATACTGATTATTTCGGCCTTTGGATTGGCTTGCTGGAAGGCCCGTCGTCGTCTGCCGATCTCCGGGAACAAGTAGCCCGCCTGCAATTTCAGATAATTTTCGTTAATTAATGTCATATAAGTCCTCGATACATACAAATCAGTTGATTAGCGAATTAGTTGATTAATTAATTGGCGACTAATACGCTAATTCTCCACTTTGCTCTTCAACAACAAGGTCATTCTATTACCATGCCTGCCTGTCGTCAATGTTTGTATGAAAAATGGCGTTATTTAGAAACGTGGTTAATGTGTTTAGTTGAGTAATATTCTATGCGTGTGTATTCGCTTTCAGTTCCAGATGACCTTGATATAGACGACATCGTTAACATCGTCCACGATAACTTCGCCCCAGTTGTGTTTATCCTTATCGGGAATTTTATATTCTCTCGCTTTACTGTCTATTTTTTGTATGTACCAGTCGGGGGTGGTTGCATCCGGAAAATACAGAACATGCCCGGCTTTTTGGTACTCTATTGATTTTTTTATATCCATCGGATGGGGCAATCTCATTTTTTCGGATGAATATATTTCATAATCACGCCCCTTGATACTTTCGGAATTATTTATAAAAGTTTCAATATCCTCCGGACCGGCGTTAAATCTCAAAAACCACTCGCCGGCAACAAGTGACGACCAACTGTATTCTCTGACATCGCGGGCCGATTTGGGCAGCGATGCAAGTCTTCCATAGGACAGTATTCGCAGCGCCCTGACTTTAGGCAGAGTGTGAAAGAGAGAATTTGTACCCAATGCGATGGCCGGGACGATAAAGAGAATCGCCCATAAAAAAATATTTTTGAGTTTTTTCCTTAAGAGAAAATACATAACAGCCTGATAAGGCAGCGATAAGGCTAACAGTACGCCGGATGACTGGAAGGCGGATATGCACTCCATGCACGTGTAATATTTCAGGAATGAGAAACTTCCGTTTAGGAAAAACCGTATAATTTCACGTGAGGCAATGCACACTATAAAGACGATTATGCCGTTAAGAACAACGAATATCCAGGGGAAAGGGATTTGGCTCTCTTTGTCGCTGACAGTGTAAGACCGGTGAAAGCGATAACCGCAGCTTCGGCAGCGTCGTATCTCGACTATCCCCAGCCATGTTGCTATAAATAGCGTGCAGAGTGAAAGCATCAGAATAAAACCGACAACTGGGCCGGATTTGGCGAACTGCAATAGTGAGACAAATTCGAGCAATAGCAGAAAGATAAAAAACAATGCGATTATGACGGGAAAAGAAGTAAGAATGCGTCGCTTCCGGATGCGCGAGCCTCCGCATTTGGGGCAGATTAATTGTTCGATTGGCTGGGATTCGGATTGAGTGATATTTTCAGATTGCTCTTCTTTCTTTTCTGTGTTCTCTTGTTTTTCCAGGTCGTGTTCCATTCAAATCTCGGTCGAATTATAAAAAAATAGCCAATAAGAGGATTATAGTATGCCCCGCTTAGCCTGCCAACTTCTATGTATATAAATTATTGTATTCGTTTTTGGCCCGGTTTTTTAGTTTTTCAATCAGGTATTCATAAAAGACAGTAAATATGATTGAGGGCGGGGTAACAACAAAAAGATTCTTTCTTATATTATTTAATATGGTCTGTTGTTTACACCGGGATTTTATAAACCGTAGAATTCTTTTCTGATGACCGCCGGTGTGTAAAGGCCCTGGGAGAGCAATCTTGATTTTATTTCCGGGTCCGGCGAATCGAACCGGTAATGCCATATCTGCTCTAATGTCACCGTATCGACCATGTGAAGGTTGAGATGTACATGCCCAGCTTCGTATGAATAAATCATTACCATAATCGCATCGTAGCTGCTGAAATCATCCATCTGCACGTTGGGCGGAACCGAATTGGTATCGACCGTGACATTGTCAAGGCAATCGACTCTCTCTAAAAAATTCAGCGGGAAAATCCTGCTTTGAGTCTGTTTGAGTATCGAGGATGCGTAGACCGGATTGGCCCCCTCTTTCGGTGCGCAGACGATTGCGAGCCGTCCGTATTGCTGCTGCCGGTTCATACTTATACTGGAAGATATCTTTGGGCCGCAACCGGTTAATGAAGCTGCTATTAAAACTAATGTTAAAATGAAACAAACGATTTTCATGGCCTAATCTCCCTAATTGGAAAAACACCGCATTGTCTATGATAACTTTCTTTCGTTCACATAAACGCCGGCCGATATTATACAGGCGCAGACCCTCGATAGCAAAAAAATATGAAAAATAAGTAGCTCCATAGTGAAGTTTTTAGATTATAGTTCGCAGTTATTTCGAGAATCGTCTGTCGATAATTGGAGTGTCCGCCGGCAGAGGAATACGGTTCAAATCCACGATATTTGCATCCGTTATCAGAACAATATCCACTCTGGCCCGATGGCGGGAGCCTGAATCATCTTGCCCATCGTATGGAATCCATTTGCCGTCTTTTACGATAACATATTCCGGCAGTTCGCCTGTCTGAGATACGAGAGATGTAAAATCTACCGAACTTGCCCGGAGAATGGAGCCGTCATCCATTATCACCGGGTTCATCGAGTGCCACAGGATACGAATGCCCGTTTCGGCGGTCGTGCCGCTGACGTTGTATTTGGAGGGGCTTTTTTCGAGGATTAACGGCGCCCCTTTGGTTTTGAGATTTATTATTTCCGGCCAGGCCTTCTCGAATTCCTCTCTTTTTTTGAATTCCAGCTCGAAAACCGTTTCCTGAATATCTTCAGCCACCTCAATGACAACAGCCTGCTGCCGATATTCTTTGAGCTGTTTCGGCCAGGGACCCGGCCATTTCCCTTTTCGCCATGTTATAACCGATGCAAATGTCAGCGATGTCGTGAGTACGATAATAACAAGACCGATTATAATATACTTGCCTGAACGCATTATGCATCCCCCTATTGAAACTCAAGCTCAGATCTTACTGAAGTATTAAAAAAACAACGAGGGTCTCATCGAGCCGCATTTTACGATTCTACCATCACGCCGACGAGCATCAGTAATATTACAAAAAGAATGACGGTGATATTAAAAACGAAACCGAGTATCGAGAAAACCTTTTTTCTGCTCTTCTGGACCATTCCTGCTATTCCCAGTCCCACACCGACAAGATGCGCGAGGATTCCGGCTATAATGAACAGGCCCAAAACTGCGAAGCCCGCTTCGTTCTCCTGTTGCGGGCCCCTCATCGTCAGGATTCCTGCGAAGATAATGACCAGCAGAGTTAAAAAACCTTGTGCAAGAGCGATTATGAAAGATGCGATTCCCATACGTGAATGTTTCCTTGGAATATTTGGAGTATAATGTTGCTCCTGCATTACGGTGCCGTTGTTCATAGCAAATCTCCCTTTATTTGGTCGATGTTTATATATTTTTTTTATATGAATATATTTTATTGTTTCAAGCGAATCTGTCAATCTAACTTAGCCAGGTCGGGCCGGTTGTTATATCAACTTTCATCGGGACGTCGAGCCTGATTGCGCCGGTCATTAGCTCGGCGATCCAGCGGGAATGTTCCTGCGCCTCGGCGGTGGGCAGCTCGAAAATCAGCTCATCGTGAACTTGTAAAGTCATGGCTACCGGTAAATTTTCAGCCTCGATTTTTTGCTGGATTTTTATCATCGCAACTTTGATCAAATCGGCGGCGGAGCCCTGGATAACGCTGTTTACTGCGAATCGTTCCGCCTGTGAGCGTTTGCCGGCGTTTTTATTGTTGAGATTCGCGATCGGCCGCCGGCGGTGCAGGATCGTCTCGGCGTAGCCGGTTTTCTTCGCACGGGCGATACATTCGTCCATAAATTCACGTATAGAGCCGTAGCGGGTGTAATAATCCTCGATAAATTTTTTCGCTTCGGCCTGAGTGATTCCGATTGTTCGTGACAGGCCGAACGGCCCCTGCCCGTAAATGATGCCGAAGTTGACCGCTTTGCATCGCGAACGCATCTCGCTTGTCACCTTCTCGATCGGGCAGTCGAAAATCTGTGAAGCGACGAATCGGTGGATGTCCCGGTCGGCGGCGAAGGCGGCCATCATGGCCGGATCTTTTGAAAAATGTGCCAGCAAACGAAGCTCGATTTGAGAATAATCGGCGCTTAGAATGCAGTCGGTTTTATTTTTCGGGATAAAGGCCGAGCGGACTTTGCTGCCTAGTTCCGTACGGATGGGAATATTCTGCAAATTTGGGTCGCTGGAGCTAAGTCTTCCTGTGGTGGTGATGGTCTGATTGAATGAAGCGTGTACCCGCCCAGTCCGCGGATGGATGAGCGAGCCGAGCTTGTCAACGTATGTATTTTTCAGTTTGCTGAGCATGCGATATTGCATAATCAGCTCAACGACAGGGTGCATATCTGATAATTGTTCGAGCACCGCCGCGTCCGTGCTGCGTCCGGACTTTGTTTTACGAACCGGCGGCAAATCGAGCGTGTCGAAGAGAATCTCTGCAAGCTGCTTGGGCGAATCAATATTGAAAACCGTCCCGGCGTGCTTATAAATTTCCTCGGTGACGGTTTTGAGCGTCTCAGTAATTTCGCCTGACATTTTCCTCAGCAAATTCGTATCCAGCGAGACCCCGTTGTATTCCATCGCCGCCAAAACCGGCACCAGCGGCATCTCGAGATGCTCGAACAATTCCCGCAACTGCGGCTCGGCATCCAGTTGCTCCTTGAGATACAAATACAGCCGATACGTGATGTCCGCATCCTCGGCGGCGTATTCGCAGGCGGCCGCAGTATCGACCATATCGAAAGTGAGCTGATTTTTGCCCTTGCCTATAAGGGCGGAAATCGGAATGCATTCGTGATCCAGGTAGTCGGCCGCCATATTGTCCATCGAATGACTTCGCTCTGGGTCCAGGCAATACGAAGCGACCATCGTATCGAAATATATCCCCCCCACCGGCATCCCGGCGTTTTTCAGGACGAGCAAATCGTATTTGATGTTCTGGCCGATTTTCCTGATGTCACCGGCCGCAAGTATCGGTGCCAGCCTCGGACGTATCGCATTAATATCCAGGTGCTTCGAGCCTAACGGCGCCTTGACGGGCAGATAATATCCGGTATTAGATTGCCACGAAAAACTCATCCCGACCAGCTCGGCGCGCATTGGGTAAATCGATGTGGTTTCTGTATCGACTGCGAAGAGCTTCTGCTTTTTTAGTTCGGTGAAAAATTTCTCGAATTCCTCCTGCGTATCGATAAGCTTATAACTGTGTTCCGCTGTTTTGGTTGTCGTGGATTTTTCGGTTCCGGATTCTTCGCGAGAATCGGAATTGGAGCTCTGTGTATCGTGCAGGCCCAATTGACCGAGCAGGCGATTGAAACCAAGCTCGCTGAAGATTTCGGCCAGTTTGCCTTCGTCGAATTTGCTCACCTGTAAATCGTTATAATCAACTTTGAACGGGACATTACAGTCGATAGTGACAAGCTCCCTGCTCAATAGAGCCTGGTCTTTGAATTTACGGAGATTATCGCCGCGTTTGCCCTTAATTTCGTCGATGTGCTCGTAGAGATTTTCGATTGAGCCATACTTATGTATCCAGTCAAGGGCGGTTTTGGGGCCGACGTCCGGCACGCCGGGAACATTGTCGGAAGTGTCACCCTGCAAGGCGAGGCAGTCCACGAACTGGCCGGGCGTGATTCCCATCTTTTCGACCAGTGCGGCCGTATCGGTAATCGTATCGGTCTTGATATCGTACGT
>CAZMZR010000057.1:0-22155 GCA_964570855.1 uncultured Pirellulales bacterium | reverse complement strand
TTAACAGAGCTATGATCGCGATTACGACCAACAGCTCAACTAAGGTAAAACCTTTGCGTCTCATTTTGTTTCTCCTTTAATTTTTCGGAGATTCGCACGGCCGAGCGTTTTTGAGCACGTTTCAACAATCTTTCTGATAATGAATAAGTACAGCTAAATATTGGGATCGCAAGACTGTCCCTGCTAACAACGTAACGCGTAGCACTAAACACCGTTTTTTTGCGAATCTCCAGAGTTCTTCTTTTTTCGCTCAAAAACGGTCGGTTCATCCAAATTCAGAGAATTTGCCGATAAGCTTTGCGCAATCCGGTCGTTCGACGCTCAGGACGGCCTTGGTACCGCGGGACTTATGTCGATTGTCGGCAGGCAGGTCTAAGAAATGAAACAACAAATAAATATAATGACGACGGAGATTGTTATGATTCTTTCATGCCTGTCTTAACTTCATATCGGCGCAAGTTCAATGCGCAAAACCGCCTTCGACAATAAAGCTGATCCAAATTGTAAAGGAGCCTTTTACCAGGCAGGTGGGTTTAAGATATGATATTACAGACAAATATGATGACAGATTTTATTATGATAATAAATCGGACCTACCTGTCTTTATTATGATTTTAACACGCCCCGCCGTTACTGTCAAGCATTTTTTTCATTTTTTTTCTATTTATATCGAGTGATAGATTTATTCAAATAAGTGTTGCAAATTACCCTATTTAGTCTTATATATGTGGTTCTTCCCTATTTTTGAAAGGATTATGAATGAAGTATGACGTAGCTGATTTGTCATTGGCCCCGGTGGGCAAGAAACGTATTCTCTGGGCCGATAATGATATGCCGGTTTTAGCGACTATTCGTGAAAGGTTCGCAAAATCGAAGCCCTTAAAAGGCAAAAACATCTCGGCCTGCCTGCATGTTACTGCTGAGACGGCGAATTTAGCCAGAACATTGAAAGCCAGCGGAGCGAATGTTGTTCTTTGTGCATCCAATCCGCTCAGTACTCAGGACGATGTGGCGGCTTCGCTGGTCAAGGATTTTAAGATTTCGGTTTTTTCCATCTGTGGCGAGAACCGAAGCACCTACTATAAACATATTAATGCGGCTATCGACCATAAGCCCGTTATGACATTCGATGACGGCGCCGACCTCGTGAACGAGCTGCACACACGAAGGAAGAAAGACGCCGGCCGGATTATCGCAAGTATGGAAGAAACTACTACCGGTGTCATTCGTTTAAGGGCTATGGCGAATGAAGGTAAGTTGAAATTTCCTGTTATTGCAGTCAATGACGCAGCGACCAAGCATTTGTTCGACAATCGTTACGGCACGGGCCAGTCAACCGTCGATGGAATCATCCGGGCGACGGATTTTCTAATGGCCGGCAAAAGAGTTGTTGCGGCCGGTTACGGCTGGTGCGGGCGTGGCTTCGCCATGCGGGCCAGGGGAATGGGGGCAAATGTTATCGTTACCGAAGTGGATGCAATCAAGGCGCTCGAAGCGTCTATGGACGGTTTTCTGGTTATGCCCATGGCCGAAGCTGTAAAGGTCGGTGAATTGTTTGTGACACTTACAGGTAATAAAAACGTCATACGGGCGGAGCACTTCCGTGCGATGAAAGACAGGGCCGTTGTTGCCAACAGCGGACATTTCAACGTTGAGCTGGATATACCGGGCCTGAAGAAGCTAAGCAAAAAGATAATATGTAATGTGCGTCACTGCGTAGATGAATATGTGCTGAAAAATAACAAGCGTATCTATCTTCTTGCCGAAGGACGGCTGATTAATCTTGCCGCCGCTGAAGGACACCCTGCAAGCGTGATGGATATGAGCTTTGCGACGCAGGCCTTACAGGCTGAATATGTAGTTAAAAATCAGAGCAGGCTGTCCGTTGCCGTTCACGATGTTCCAATGCAGATAGAACAACAGATCGGCAGGCTCAAACTAAAGTCAATGTCGATAAATATTGACAAGCTTACTGCCGAGCAGATTGCTTATCTGGCCTCCAGCGGTGAAGGGACGTAAATCCGCACCCCGTCTCTTGTTGTTTATGGTTCGAGTTGCGTGCCGTGGCTAACGAGTCGCGACGAGGTGATGCTTATGGAAAGCAAAGAGACAGAAAAGGCGCCATTGGTAGTCTCGAAGTCTTTTATGACCTTTGGTCCCACGCTGCACTACAGTCATAAAAACGTTCAAAGGTGCTGGATTCTTGCTATCGTGGCTTTTGGGATAAGCTGCCTGTTTTGGTCGAAGATAGCGACGGGCACGTTTTGGTCGCTGGAGATCGAATCCGTGCCGACTTCCGAGTTTTGGCGCCTGGACAAATCTCTTATCACCGTTGTGAGCATATTTGAATATCCCTGGCAGATTGTTGTTTTGGGACTGCTTATGGGTATTCTGGCGATTTCACCGGTTTTGATATCGCAACTGATGAGCTTCGAATACAGTCTTCCCTTTATACTGGAAGTAGTTTTTTTAGCCAATCTGCCGGGTTTTGCAATCTGCCTTTTGATAAGCTGTTTTGCGGTTGCATCTCGGCCGCTGCGCTTTCGCTCGCGCTTTATTGCAGCGGCTCTATGCGCGGCTCCGCAACTTGTTTACTGGGGGTATTTCGGCGGCGCACGGGGGGTGGAGCCGATTGAATGGGGCTTTTCTTTTGCGCCGTGGATTTGTGCATGGATCGAGAGTTTGATTATTGCGGGATTTGTGCTCGGCATAGGGCACTTTACTCGTTACAAACCGGGCCTGGTCTGGATTTTCACCTCTATTACACTGATAATAGCTGTGGTTGTATTTGAGGTTGCAATCGGCTTTGATGAGCTGGATTATCAGCTTTATGTAGCTAAAAACAATCCAGAGAACGTCGGTGAATTTCACGACCATAGTATTACCGATGCGCTGAACGGAACGACCCGGGACCCAACGATTCAAAAATATTTACAGGGTTTCTTCTATCCTACCGAGCAGGCTGCTCTTCGGGCGGAACTCAAAAGGGAAATTCAGCTTCAGCTAAATTACGACCGCTGGCCTACATGGTTCAAAGTACCTCCGGAGCTGGAGTACAAGACGAAAAAGGAATGGCTGCTCAGGCAATATGATCTGTTTATAGCCAAGCGTCCCAGCAGCCGTCGGATGCCTATCGCACTTTACTTCAAAGCGATTTTAAGTGAATACAGCCCCGATATAAGAGTCCTTGGCGAAGAGGAAGTCCTGCATTTCTATAGCGATTACCCGCAGGAAAGGTCGGCAGAAATATGGTTTAAGCTTTATCGGGATTTTGGGAACAGCCCGGAATCCCTCGAAGCGCGATGGCGCGTTGCAAAACTGTGGGCCGGAAGGGGCATATTTGACCAGGCCGATGAGCTTCTTGCCCAGACCCAGTCCCTGGTATCCGAACAACTGAAATTACTCCGGGCGACACAAAGGCCGAACGAGTCGATATTCGGATTGTTCCAGCTCCCGGCCGATACTATTATGACAATACCCAGATTGAATGAACTGCAAAGAAAACTGGACCAGCTACGGACACTTATAGGAAAGCAGAACAGGACCGGCCAAACCGATTCGACGGAACTGCTGGCCCAGTTTGTTATACTTAATCCGCACTCCCTGAGTTACCCGCAGCAACTTGACAGACTGCTTCAACGCACGAAAGACGGTGACCCTATTCGCGACAATATTCTGCTGGCACAGGCCAAACTCATTGAAAACGAGCAACTTCGAGCTCAGAAACTGACCGAACTGTACAAAGAGCATCAGGATACCGACGGTGGAATACATGCTTTGTACGAGCTTGGTCTTTTGAAGATTAGTCTCTGGCGTCAGCAGGACGAATCGGATACGGAATTGAAGAAAAAGTGCCTCGATGAGGCAAGAGCGGTCCTCACAAGCTTCCTCAGTTTGTACCCCGATAGCTTTTATACCGAGCAGGTCAAAAGGAATCTGGACGGATTACCCGCAAGCTGATATACTGTACAAAGTTCATTGATCGTTGTTCTTCGGACAGCTATAAATTCATCTGGAGGTGATAACAGGTGGTAATCGAGAAAGAAAAATCTTCGAATCCCATAAAAAAGATACTGCTGATAGGCGATACCCACAAAGCTTTTTTGAGTTCATCGTTCGTTGATAATGTTTCATCGACGAACATTGAAATTGTCACTATGCCCTCTTTGGCCGATGCAATCGGAGCGGCGGTGCTTAAGGACTGTTCCACGATAGTGATTGTAATATCCGGAAACATTGTCAGGCTGGAGTCCGGCATTAAAGCCGTAAGAAATACGTGCGATTCGAGAATCATCCTTTTTGCACAAATGTATGAAGAACCGATAGCAATCCGGCTGGCCGGCCTGACATATAACGGCCGGTCCCTTGTTGACGATTACATGATTTGTCCGATCAACTCCGATGATTTTTCCGAGTCTATGATTAATACCGGCAAACGTATCCGGGACGACCTTGCAGCGAACGTCGTGGTTGAGAAGTCGATAGAGATGCGGATTAAACACCTCGAAAAACTGGCGACGGAGGATGACTTGACGGGCCTGAAGAACCGCAGATATATCTGGGAATTTTCCAGACAGATTATCGAGCACGCCGGGGCGGAGAATAAGCGGGTGACGTTACTGGTTTTCGATATCGACGATTTCAAACATTACAACGATCTTTACGGCCACGGCGCCGGCGATGAGATTTTAAAACAGGCCGGTGCTTTGATGAAACGGTGCTGTCGGAGTCACGATGTTATCGGCAGGATAGGCGGTGACGAGTTCGCCGTCGTTTTCTGGGACGACCCTTCGATTTGGCCCGGCCGGAGGTCTGATGCGAGTGCCGAACAAACCGCGAAGAATGAAAGGCGATCGGCAGCCGCCGACCATCCTGACGATGCGATATCAATAGCACGGCGGTTTGTCTCAGAGCTGGAAAAGGCGCATACTTCTCTTGGAGGCAAAAGCGGCGGTTGGCTGGGGCCGGAAGGTAAGGGTGTTCTGACAATAAGCGGTGGGCTGGCAAGCTTCCCTCGTGACGGCAGGACCGCAGAGGAGCTTTTTCAGAAGGCCGACAGTGCGCTGCTGGAGGCCAAGCGGAGCGGAAAAAACAGGATATATCTTGTCGGCTCTCCGCAGACAGCGGCTGACTTTATGGAATCGAGTGATATAAACAGCGAAGTTATCGATGATATATTATAATCTTATGTCTTTGACAGCCGGTTTTTGCGTCATACGTCCTGACGGACTGATTCACGATTTGAAATAAATCCTTAGGTAATCCTTAAAATCTCTCATCCATTCGGGCAAACATTTCCTCAAAAGAACCTGCAAAGCAAATCACACAAAAAGCTGAGATTTTATAAGCATATGGTATGTCAGGACTTAGGTTGAAAAGGGTTTTCCGAATTTTGTTTCTCGTAGCAAATAAGTTATATTTTATATAGAGGGACTTTCTGCACACAGGAAAAGCTTAACAAAACTATGAGGAGTCGCAGATGCGGAGGTTGATAAAGATATTCGATGAAGTTGCATTGTGTTTTGTAATGCTTGCAATGGTATATTTTTGGGTGGGTTTTCTTATTGTCAGCCTTTCGTCTTACGTCAATACGTCTTGAGAATTATCCGGGACCGATTACTGTTAAAATTATGTTTGGCTGTCTAATATGATTGTTTCGGTGGGCCCTGATAGTTTATAGCGGATCCCCCGCCAGCGGACGACATTTCCAAAGGCCGACGAGAGAATAAAAAACAGCATCAGCAACGACCATACCCAGGAAAAAAGAATGTCGGCCAAAGAGGCGATTCTCATTTTACGCCGGTCTTTTTCCAACAGCTTTTGCATTGTATTCTGTCGTAATATTGCCCTGATAAGCTGGCTCCCGAGGAAAACGACAGGCAGTGACAACAGGATAGATTTTTCCAGTGACGTGAATTCCGGGTCGAACCACGAGCCGCGTATTACAAGCCACGCGATAACGATCCCCCCCCACAGACCCAGTACCGAGTAGAGCGAGCTGAACAATCCGAACAGCCATGTCCCCCTGGCTGCGACGCGGGTGATCATGTATTGTCGTCGTGCGAATTCGAAGAGCTTCCGCCACGTAGTGGATTCGTACGAAGCCACCAGGCAGGCGGGCACGAAGGCAACATTCAGACCTGCTTTTTTTACGGAGCGACTGAGTGACAAATCGTCGCTTAAAGTTTGTCTCCATATCTTGTCCAGGCCGATCCGGCGAAAAACATCCACACGAATGGCCATGGACCCGCCCCAGGCCTGATTGAAAATCGTATTTCCGAGCAACTGGGCGACCTTGGCGTTCAACGCCGATAAGGCAAGGCTGGGGATGTTATTCTTTTCGGGAACGAACCAGCGATAACCGCTGGCGGCGCCGTGCTTGGATTTACGAAGCGGATACACTAAGTGACTTAGCCAGTTGCTTTTTACACAGATATCCGAATCGGCAAAGGCGAGGACGTCGATGTCATCGCCGATCTTTTCGTAACAATATAAAAGATTGTGATTTTTCTGGCTGCAGGATTGTCCGTGACCGGCGACGAAAACTTTTACTTCACGGGCCATGGTTTTTTTGCCGATTTGCTTTTTGAGCTTGCATAATTCGGGATACGCCGGGTCCGACTCTTCGGCCACTACGAACCACAGTAAATAGTTGTCATATTCCTGATTGAAAAATGAAGTGATATTTTCCTCGAAAGACGAATCAAGGCCTTTGCATGGAATTATTAAAACCGTCTGAGGTCTGTACCAGCGTTTTTTTCTGTATTTCTTTAGCGCGTACCGGTGGTTATTGTATGCCTGGAGCAGAAAGAGCAATTGAGAGGCGATTGCGACAACGGCTATGTAGTAATACCAGTTCATAATCAGAAAATAAACAATTGGAACGTATATAACACAACGATATCGATAAATATAAAGTCGGTTTTTTTAGATACTTTAATTTTATATCTTTCTCTTTACATTTCAAATTTTCACGGCAAAGAGGCCATAGGTACCAGGGCTTCGATTAGCTGCTCGATAGTATAAGATTTCGCCAGATCAATCTCAAGCATATAGCCGTGATTATGATTGGACGCAATGATTATGAGATTGCGGCCCGCCTGAGACCATCCCTGTTCCTGCGGCTGGTGGCCGAGAATAAAAATATCGACATCAAACATCTCCGCCATTTTATCGAGCAGTGACTGACTCATCTTCCTGCCCCAGGTCAAAAGGTAGGCCGAACCCGGCTTGACCACGTCGTTGACCTTTAGCGGCCTGTCCATTATCTTCGGGTCGAATTTATTTACCAGGCGATCGGCCGGGAGCGAATGCGATATCCATATTCTGTTCTCGCATTTGACCGCCAGCGGCTGGCAAAATAAATTTTGTCTTATTGCCAGGATTATTTCGTCTCCTGCCTCTTTGTATTGCCGTTTGATAGCCGAGCACATCGCACGATTCATTTCTTTGCCGTCTTTCATCACCTCGCTGTTATTGATGAACGCGGTATCGTGGTTTCCCATAATGATATGGACCTGTTCGGGAAATTTTAACTTATAACGGATAACATCGAACAGTAATGTGTACGACATACAGCCGCCTTTGGAATCTTCCGGGCCGCCGTGTATGATTTCCTGAAAAATGATATGCCTGTCGGGATTGTCGGCCAAATCCGCGAAGGTTACCGTCCTTTCGAAGTTTCGACGATGGCCGTGGAGATCACCGGTGATAATCAGGTTGCTTTCGGTCGGCAAATGAATCAGGTTACCACGTCGGAACTTGTCTGCAGTGTTGGCTTCCCTGCCTTTATTCAGCAAATCAATTATTGTCTGTGGCATTTTTGCTCGTTTTAATTTTACCACCGAAGATACTGTGGACCATCAGGTCGAGCCTTGAAATGACAGTCATCATGTTCCGCGGGCGATTTGCCGGATCGTCCTCGATGCAATCCATTACGAGCTTCGAGATTCCCATCGGCAATCGCTTTTTCAGCTCGTGAGGTGCTCGTCTTGCCTGGGCGACAGGCAGTCCGAACTTGTTCTTCTTTGGTATCAGCGTCGGGACGTTCTTTCCTGTGAGGGCCCAGTACATTGTGGCGCCAAGATTAAAGATATCTGTTTTCGGGCCGAGCGGTTTACGTTTTACCTGTTCGGGTGCGATGTAATCCGGCGTGCCCTGAATCCTTTGTTTTGTCGTTCCGATTTTACAGCTCTGGCCGAGGTCGATGATTTTTATTGAGCCGGATTTGTTCAGTAGTATGTTGTTTGGTTTGATATCGCAGTGGACGAATCCGTGCTGATGCATGGCGTTGAGACCGGATGCGACCATTCTGAATACGAGCAGCACGTCTCCAAGGCTTAAGGTCGGGCAGTCTTCGAGGTTCTTGCCCTCGAAGTATTCCATGGAGAGCAGCATTTCTTTCGCCTTGAACATACTGCGTATTTTTTTTAATTTGTAACATTTGCGGACATAAGGATGGTCTATTTTGTGTGCTACTTTGTATTCGGTTTCCACCTGCTCGAAGACTCTCGAATCTTCGGGCTTTTCATAAATAACCCGTTTTAATGCAATGGTCGTGTCATCCTCCTCATCGGAGGCCAGATAAATTGTACTGCGAGCGCCGGTACCGATACGCTTGAGTATGGTGAAACCGCCGATGTCGAGGATATCCCTGGCCATATTTTTATGAATAACCTTAAAAATTCATCTGTGATCAGTATTTTACTCTATCACGGGAACTGTTTATACTGAACCAGCCTCCAGTTCGGTCAAGAAAGAAAAATCATTCTTATATCGAGAAACAAAGCGACCTACTTGAGCTTTACCGGGTAGCAAGTATACAATAATATTGGTTGTTTATCCAGTATTAGGGCGTTTTTTAATTATATCGGTTTAAAAAAAAGACTCGGTCTTGACAAAGTCGCATGAATTCGGATAATGTTCCAGACAATTGGGACGATAATAGTCTGTAAAATGCGATTTTTTATGGTTTCGCATTAAGATTCCCCGATAGCTCAATTGGTAGAGCGAGCGGCTGTTAACCGCTAGGTCGTAGGTTCGAGTCCTACTCGGGGAGTTTCAGGGCAGCAGGCCTTGTTGGTCTGACTGCCCTGAAGCTTTTCTATAGATCGAATGCGAACCTTAAAAGTATGCCGGATATGAATTTTACCACGTCGTTGGGCTAACACAGTGAAGCGAAACACCGTATGGACGCGGCCCCTACGGGGAGCAAATCATAATAAGAGACAGATTCCGAGGCAAAATCCGGCAACAAATTGGATACGGCTTCGGAGCAAAAATGTGTGCTTTTGATAACAAATATCTGAAAAAAATCCCTGAATAAAAAGATTCTATAATGAGATTTGATTTTGGAGGGGCCGAATTATGTATCGAAAAAGTAAGTTACTCACGACAACAGCGATTTTGTTTGTGCTGTCGGGTTTGGTAAGTTTGACATTCGCCCAAGAACGGGGCGATGCTCTCGAACAGGGCTTTCGGAATCCGCCGGATTCGGCCAAACCGCGGACATGGTGGCACTGGACGGGCGGAAACATCACAAAGCAAGGGATAACGAAGGACCTGGAGTGGTTCAAGCGAGTCGGTATCGCCGGTATGCAGTTGGCCGATGTCGCTTTCGGCGGAGGCCAGACTATCGAGAAGAAAATCGAGTTTGGCAGTCCGCAGTGGCTGGATGCGGTACGTCACGCCGCCTCGGAGGCCCAACGACTGGGATTGGAGATGGCCATATTCAGCTCGGCCGGCTGGAGCCTGACCGGCGGCCCGTGGGTCAGGCCCGAACAGGCAATGAAGAAGCTTGTCTGGAGCGAGACCGTCGTGGAAGGGCCGCAAAAGTTCACAGGCGGTTTGCCGCAGCCGCCTTCGAACAACGGGCCGATTCGCAATATGGAACGCGGGGGCCGAGGCGGACAATCCGACCCGACTTATTACGGTGACAGCGCCGTAATTGCCTACCGCACGCCGCCGGTGGAGGCTGACATGGCGGACCTGAATCCGAAGGTGACTACGAACGCCGGCGCCGTTGATGCGACTGCATTAATCGATGAAGATTTGAATTCGACGGTCACGATTCACGCAACAAAAGAGGATGAACCGGCGTGGGTACAGTTCGAGTTTGCACAGCCGTTTCTGGCGCGGGCGATTACAATTTCCGGTCGCAACGGCATCCCGGTCGGCCGAGTGCTGGCGAGCGATGACGGCGAAAGTTTTCGTACCCTGGTGACACTGCCGGGGGCGCAGCTCTACCGTCAGGGCCGGGTGCGGACTTTTGCATTTTCGCAAACCACCGCAAAATTCTATCGAATCGAGTTGACAGGTGCGGCGTTGAGACCCGCGGAGACTATGAGCCAGGAGCCTTCGGAGCCGGCGAGTGAGTATGTGCTCAGAGAGGCGATACTGCATTCCGGGGCGCGTGTGCATCGCTGGGAAGATAAAGCGGGCTTTAGTTTTTTATTCGAGTACGAATCGGTGCCGAGTCCGGATGTCCCGGTCGAGACGGTGATTCCCCGCTCGGACGTTATCGATTTGACATCGAAGATGGCGTCCGACGGAACGATTGAATGGGATGTCCCCGCCGGCAGATGGACGATTTTACGTATGGGTTATTCCCTGACAGGAGCGAAAAACCGTCCCGCCATGCCTGCAGGTCTGGGTTACGAGGTCGATAAACTCAGTCGCAGGCATGTGGAAGCTTATTATCACGGTTATTTTGATTCGCTTGCCGAGTCGCTCGGGCCGCTCTTCGGCAGCGCTCTTCAATACGTACTGATGGATAGTTACGAAGCCGGCATGCAGAACTGGACCGATGAAATGATAGGCCAGTTCCGTAACCGCCGCGGCTACGACCCGATTCCTTTTTTACCTGTGCTGGCCGGCCGGGTGGTGGAAAGTGCCGACGTGAGCGACCGCTTCCTGTGGGACTTCCGTCGGACACTGGCGGATATGTTTGCCGATTGCCACTACGGTGTAATGACCGAGCTGTTGCAAAAGCATGGTGTAGGAACGTATGCAGAAGCCGCCGGGGTTTCTCTGGAGATACCTGAAGACACATTGCTCAACAAGAGTAAAGTCAGCATTCCGATGGGCGAATTCTGGGTGCGGGACCTTCATCCGAGATTGATGTATTATCAGGATGTTCGCGGCGCGGCTTCAGCGGCCCATGTGTATGGCAAGACCGTCGTGGCCGCCGAATCGTTCACCGGCGGTGGTTATGAATCGCCGTACACACTGAAGAAGGTCGGCGATTACTGGTTTGCACAGGGTCTCAACCGTATTGTCTTCCACACATCGGCGCATCAGCCGCTCGATACTATTCCCGGCAATACTATGGTCGGTACTCACATCAACCGCAACATTACATGGGCCGAACAGGCCGGACCTTTCATGACATATCTTGCAAGGAACTCTTTTCTTCTGCAGCAGGGTCTATTCGTGGCGGACCTCGCTTACCTTCTGAACGAAGGTGCTCCGTCAACCATGCCCATCTGGGGTGCGGGACTGACACCTGAACCGCCCGAGGGATATGACTTCGATTACATTAATACAGATGCCCTGATAAATCGGATATCAGTTAACTCTGACGGCAGGCTCGTTCTGCCTGACGGTATGAGCTATCGTGTGCTGGTCCTGCCGGAGATCGACTGCATGACGGTGCCGGTGCTGCGTAAAATCCATGAGCTTGTTGTCGGCGGTGCGACGGTTATAGGCCAGAAACCGGCGAAGTCACCGTCTCTGGCCGGATACCCGGACGCCGAGAAGGCGGTGCGGGTGTTAGCCGATGACCTGTGGGGTGACCTCGACGGTGTCAGCCGCACGAAACGTTCCTGCGGAAAGGGAATGGTGGTGTGGGGCCTGCCGCTTTCAGAAGTTCTCGCTTCGATGAACGTACCGAAGGACTTCGAATACAGCCGTGCTTTGGATGCGAATCTGTCGTGGATACACCGCCGTGCAGGCGATGCAGATATCTATTTCGTAGCCAACCAAACAGATAACTTTCAGGAAGTCGATGCTCGATTCCGTGTGAACGGCAAGGAAGCGGAACTCTGGCATCCCGACACAGGCGATATCGAACCGGCGGGGTACGTCATCGCGAATGACCGCACCACCGTGCAATTACATTTAGACCCGCGAGAGTCTGTGTTTGTGGTCTTCCGCCGGGCCGCGACGTTACCGTCCCGCATGCCAACTCATGCTGAAAGTACTACTCTTGCGACGTTTGGCGGGCCTTGCGACGTCATTTTTCCTGAGAACCTGGGCGCACCACAGAGGATTAAGCTTGAAAAGCTGGAATCCTGGACGGCGAATGCCGATGAAGGCGTGAAGTATTTCTCCGGCACGGCCACCTACGCCGGAACACTGCATGCACAGCAGGCATGGTTAAAGGCCGGAGCTAAACTTATGCTCGATCTCGGAACAGTATATGACCTGGCCGAGGTATCGGTCAACGGCAAAGAGCTCGGTACGTTGTGGAAGCCGCCATATCGGGTCGATGTCACCGATGTGCTCAAATCCGGGGCGAATAGTTTGGAAATAAAGGTCACCAACCAGTGGACTAACCGATTGGCGGGTGATCAGTCGGCTTCGCCGGACAATAGGATTCTCCCTGCGGGTGGTCGTATGATGGGCGGCTTCGGCAGGCCTTTGCCTTTGAACGAGTCCGGCCTGATAGGCCCCGTGACGGTGGTTTCGGTTGTGAGCCGTTAAATCGTGTAGAGTATATTGTTTTTGGAGGTGACTATGTCGTTCAAAATCTCTTTTCGAATCGTGTTTTTGTTTTGTGTCGTCATCATGTTTCCATATACCGCTAATTGCCAGATAGCAGATTCGCCCGACGATAGTGTTGCAGATGTTCCGGTTAACTATACCGAGGCGAAAGTCGGAGATTATACGCTTCCCGAAACGCTGGCACTCGCCGATGGACAACCGGTGAGGGATGCAGAGACCTGGTACGAAAAGCGCCGGCCTGAAATAGTGCGCTTGTTCGAGGAGAACCAGTTCGGCCGCTGCCCGGACCGCCCCGCCGATATGAGCTTCGATGTTTTCGACAAGGGAACGCCGGCGTTTGAAGGAAAGGCAGTTCGCAGACAGGTAACGATATATTTCTCCAAGGACAAAGACGGGCCTAAAATGGACCTGTTGATTTATCTGCCTGCGGGTGTTGAAAAGCCGGTGCCGTTGCTGCTGAATTTAGGTTTTGTCGCAAACTCCATGACCGTGGACGACCCGGGTGTCAGGCAGGGTGAAATCTGGAACCGTCAGAAGCAAAGAGTGCCCGCCGCCGGCGGCTTTCGGTTCGGCGTTTTAAATGTTGTGCCGGTTCTGGAGAAGGGATTCGGTATTGCAACCGTTTATTACGGTGACATCGACCCGGACTTCCAGGGCGGTATCTCATACGGTGTGCGGAGCCTTTATCTAAAGCAGGGGCAAACCGAGCCGGCGCCGGACGAATGGGGTTCGATAGCTGCCTGGGCGTGGGGCCTTAGCCGGGCTCTGGATTATTTCGAAACCGACGAAGGTGTGGATGCCAAACGCGTCGCCATAATGGGCGTCTCACGATTAGGCAAGACCGTACTTTGGGCGGGCGCTCGCGACAGGCGTTTTGCGATGGTGATAGCCAGTTGTTCGGGAGAAGGCGGTGCTGCCCTGAGCCGGCGAAATTACGGCGAGACAATCAAACATCTGGCGGCGCCGTCGAGATACCATTATCAGTTCTGTGCCAATTACCGCAAGTTTGGTGACAATGTCACTCAGTTTCCGGTCGATGCGCACATGCTGCTCGCTCTGATTGCACCACGCCCTGTTTTACTGCAGACCGGGAACACGGACAAATGGTCGGATCCGTACGGTGAATTCTTGGCTGCGGTAGCGGCCGAGCCGGTTTATAAGTTACTTGGCGGACAGGGGCTGGGAACGGACAAAATGCCGCCGCCGGACCAGCCGATACTGAATACAATCGGCTTTTTCATGCACACAGGCGGACATGGTTCCCTTGCGTCCGACTGGGATGTGTTCCTGAAGTTCATGCAGATGCACCTCAAGCCTGAGAAATGATAAGAGAAGATTCTGTTACACAGACCATAACTTTACGTGCAGGATGTGTTTTTTCGGTATCTCTATGGTTGCGTATCCGGTTTCGTACCTCGCTGGACCCGCAGGTAATCCTCGAGTTCGTCTTCTCTGACAAGTTGTCCGAGTTCGGTGAATATCTTTGGGCCGTCCCATCGCCAGTGCTCGACGTGACCGTCGGCGAAGGAAAAGTTGCCACCCTGCGAATGTCTGCCCGTAGGCAGGTCCCACCACAACCGTATCCTTCCCCCGTGTCTCCAGTTCCGAGGCGGGATGCCGAAGTGGGAATCGAAGATACTGTCCTCATGGACATCGACAAAGAATAGAAGATTCGCCGGTGTTGGATCGTCGATATCCGTTTCTTTTGCAAAACATGGCATATATTCCGTGTAGCTTGGATCAGACAAGCCGTTTATTGACTGGCTCAGGTTGTAACTTCGCGTCCGGCGCTGATTCAGGATTTTACCTTCCTCCGTCCGAACCCGCGACTTGTCGGCCGGACAGCGATAGATATCGGTCGATTTGTTGTATGGAAAGAGCTTGCCGCGTTCGATGTTCTCGGTGGTGGTATCGTACGGGGCAAGACCGGCACACCATGTCATGTTGCTGTCGAAGGCTTGCATGGGCGTTTGGGTGCTGAGATCATAGACGTTTCGATTCGGCGGCATGAAGCCGTCGTAATCCAGTGAATAGAGTTTTGCACATACCTGGAGTTGCCTCAGGTTGTTCAGGCAGGCCACTTCCTGAGCCTTCGCTTTGGCCTGAGAAAGTACCGGCTGTAACAATGCAATAAGAAGGGCTATGATTGCGATAACCACCAGCAGCTCGATTAACGTAAAACCTGTAAGCCGGTGGTTTTGCTTATCCGTCTGGCTTAAGACAGGGCAACTTATGCCTTCTTCGGAGTAAATGAATTTATCAAACACAATGGGTGTTTGAGTTAAATCTTGCATAGTACACCTTATACCGAATATTTAATCTTATATTATAACAATTGCTATCTGTGTATATACAATCTTTTTTATGCGGTGTTGTGAATTTGCGGTTTTTTTAGCTCCGGATAGAAAATGCACAAACTCGGGAAGCGTTCGTTTGCAACCTGCCGGGTCGTGTGTTAGAATGTCGGGGCTGTTTCATTCAGGGTTCCGGTTCGAGTGAAAGGAGATATTTATGGCCCGGATTGGCAGACGTGAGTTTCTTTCCGCTTTGGGGCGCAGTGCGCTGGGAACGGTCATAGGCGGTTCGTTTTTGAATACCGACAAGGCCTTTGCACAGGGTCCTTCGCAAAAGAAGCCGAACTTTGTATTATTGTTTGCAGACGATATGGGATACGGCGACTGGAACCGCGGCGGGCATCCGACCATACTAACGCCGAACATGAACAAAATGGCCGATGAAGGTGTGCAGTTCACACAGTTTTACAGCGGCAATCCGGTCTGTTCCCCGTCACGGTCGGCGCTCTTAACGGGAAGAAACTGTATTCGGACGGGCGTGATTAATGTGTTCTTTCCGAATAACGAGATGGGAATGTCGCAGAATGAAATTACGATAGCCGAGGCCCTGAAATCTCTCGGGTACGCGACGGCGTGCATTGGTAAATGGCACCTCGGTGACGCATTCGAGTATCGGCCGCTCAGGCAGGGATTCGATTATTATTATGGCATCCTTTACAGCAACGACATGGAGAATCCCGACATCTACCGCAACGATGAAGCAATCGAGCGACCGGCGGACCAGAAAACGCTGACAAAAAGATACACCGAGGAGGTGGTCAAATTTATCGAAGAGCATCAAGACCGACCTTTCTTCGTATATCTGCCTTACACGTTTCCACACGTCCCTCTCTATGCGTCCGAGAAATTTGTCGATACCTCGGTTCGCGGATTATACGGTGACGTTATAGAGGAGCTTGACTGGAGCGTGGGACAAATAAATCAGACTCTCGAAAGACTGGGACTGGCCGAAAATACCCTTGTCGTATTTACCAGTGACAACGGCCCATGGATAACACAGAACGAGCGAGGCGGGACGGCGGGACTTCTGCGCGGCGCAAAAGGCGATACGTGGGAAGGAGGTATGCGGGAGCCTTTTATCGCACGATGGCCGGGACGAATTCCCGCGGGAAAAATTTCAACGCAGGTTGCGTCCACGCTCGATTTCTTCCCGACGTTTGTGACACTTGCCGGCGGGAAAATCCCGGACGACCGGCCGATTGACGGCGTAAATATAATGCCCGCACTCGAAGGTGAAAAAATGCCGGAGCGGACGATTTTCTATTACAGCTCGTATCATCTGGATGCGGTCAGAAAGGGCAAATGGAAACTGCACTTTAGGTACTACGACCACAGCAAAGGCGGTTACGTGGTCGGACGGAACTGGGTTACGCCTGAAAAACCTCTGTTGTTCGATTTGCATGCCGACCCTTCGGAACGGTTCGACGTAGCAGACGAGCATCCGGAGATTGTACGCGACCTTGAAGAAACGGCACAAAAGTACAAAAAGCAAATCGAGCAGAAAGGAGAAAACAAGGACTTGTTCGAGTGGTTTAGGGCGGGCAATCATTTGAAAGGAACACCCTGGGGATAATCGCATCTGTTACAATCGTGAGCTCGAAGAATCCGCATCCAATTCCGGCAAAACACGGACTGAAAATATCCTTGAAAGAAAGTATCTTCGCGATAAAATCGTTCAGACAGGAGTTGTAATTGCTTTCTACAACAATGTTGATTTATATCATTTCCACTGGAGACGAACATGTTGAGAAGCAAATATCTGGATTATAATTGAGGCTTTTAGTTAAAGGAGTATGTCAATATGTTGCGAAAAACGATAAATCAATATATTAAGTCCTTTTGTTGTTTTTTACTCATACTCTTTGGCATAGTTGCATGCACGACGGTGGGATGGTCAGGAGCGACCGCCGAATCCCGGGAAAAAGAGGCGCTGATCGACTGGGAATTTTGCCTGGACACAGCCCTCCCGAAAGGGATGGCCAAGCCCACAACGGCTGAAACGCCCGTACCTCCTGAGCAGGCCAAATGGACCGAAGTGGCGATTCCCCATGTATTCCGCCTTTCGGGCTTGCCCGATGAATCGGCCGGCTGGTATCGCAGGAGCTTTAATGTCGCCGATGACGAAACAGACAGGCGTTTCTTTCTCTTTCTCGAAGGCGCCGCCACGGTCAAGGATGTCTTTGTCAACGGCGTGCACATCGGCAGGCACCGGGGCGCATACACCGCCGCCGCTTTCGACCTGACGCCGGGCGTTAAGTTCGGCCAATCCAATACATTGCTTCTGCGGGTAAGCAATCGCGACGACGAGTCCGCAAACTGTCTGTCCCGCTCCACGCTTTACTACATCAACGGCGGTCTCTACCGAAAGGCATGGCTTATCAGGACTGGTGCGGTTCATATCTATCCCGATATGGGTTCCTGCGGGGTTTATATCACACCCGCGAACGTTACCACCGATAAAGCGGACCTTAATATACGCACTGTGGTATATAATCCCCTCGATGAATCCGTTGATGTTATTATACGTCACATCGTTACCGAACCCACCGGAGGCATGTGTTTACGATTTGAAACGAAAGAGACCATAGAACCGAAAAAGAAGGTCACTATCCGTGCCACCGGTGTTGTCGTGGAGCCCAAACTCTGGGACATTGCCAAACCCAATCTTTATACCGTACGAACCGAGCTGCTGGTTGACGGCGTACTTAGCGACGTTGTCACCGAGCGGACGGGATTCCGTACAATTGCCGTTAAGGACAATAAGTTCTATCTCAACGGGCGCGAATTTCTCGTTCGCGGAGTCAATAAGCACCATCAAAGCGAGCATCACTGGAATGCCGTGACCGATGACGAGTTGCGCCGCGAATGGAAGATGATGATTGATATGGGATGTAACACGGTTCGTCTTGCTCACTATCCGCACAGTCGGCTGGAATACTCCATCGCCGACGAGCGTGGTATCGCGGTGTGGGCCGAGAACGGGCTGGCCGGCCAGTTATGGAACGACCCCGGGAACGAGGAAAAGATGGTGACAGTTGACGGCGAGCGTATCACCCGTGAGATGGTACGGCAGAACTGGAACCACCCCAGCATTCTGTTCTGGAGCAGCGGCAACGAGACCATTCAGGAAGTCGCCACCCGCTACGCAGCCGTTATTCGTGAGGAAGATTCCACCCGGTTAGTCACCTTCGCGGCCAACAGGAACATCCCCGAATACACCGATTTCGTGGCGTTCAATACCTATAGCGGCTGGTATGGAGGCCATTACGCCGACTTTAAGGAGCTGCCCAGGAACGCTTTCATCTCCGAAACCGGCGCCGGCTCATGGATCACCCATCATCTTCCTTATGGTGTGATACAATGGAACGTTGACCATTTCGAATCCGAAGAGTATGCGGGCATGTTCGCCGAATATCGGCTCCAGATAGCGTGCGTTGACGACCCGGAGAACCGCCCGATGTTCCTCTGGTGGAACTTCCGCGAATTTTACAACCTCAAGTTCAAGAAGAATCGCAACACCAAAGGGATTATCACGCTGGCTGGTATGCCGAAGGACATATACTACCTGTTCCACGCCTTCTATAATCCTGATGAGCCTGTGCTTCATATATGCGGGCGCCATTATTTCCTTCGCCAGACGGTACCGGACAACGGCATTAAAGTTTATTCCAATGCATCGGAGCTGGAACTCATACTCAACGGCGCCGGCCGGGGCAAACTCAAAAACGGCGACTATAAACTGCCCGACAGCGAGAAGAAGCAGAAAGACGGTACAATGACACCTGTTGCCGGCATTCCTGTCAACAACGTGTTCTTCTGGAAGGCCCCGCTGCAACCGGGACGCAATGTAGTCGAAGTGAGTGACAATACGGGCTTGAACGAAAGCATAGTCATTTACCAAAAGCCCGCCGACGGTCCCGTGCCGGCTGAGGCCGAGGCCATAGTGACCGATTTGAAAAGTTCCAACGCCGACAACCCGGCGGTTTTCATCGACCGTCCCGTCGAGTCACAGGGCCCCTTCTACTATGATGTGGACGGCTCTTCGGACAATACTTTCGACGCCCTGCCGTCGCAGGTCGAAGGTGCGGCATGGATAGCCACGCGCCGACTGAGCGATCCGAATATGAAAACCGACCTGTCCTTCCGTTTGAACAAAGGTGCAACAGTGTATGTACTTCACTCTACAGGTACTTTTCCGAATATTACATTGAGAAAACCGAACGAAGAGATGCAGGAAGCGGCAGCGGCTCTGACTCAATCACTTTCGACGGCAGGTTTTAAGGATACCGGTGTCAAAACAACCTGGCGCGGTCACGACCTTGTTCTTGCACACTGCGGCCTGTGGAGCCGACCGTGCAAAGCCGGTGAAACCTTAACCATCCCCGGCCGGACGCTGGACTACGTGATATTGATAAAACCAAAGATTCTTCTATCGTCAGCACAATGAAATCGCCCTGCCTATGGGACGCTTTATGGCTCGGCGAACGTGTTATCGAGTTTTATATTGAGCAGGTATAGTAGATGGACAAGACTGTAACCATAGCGTTTTTTGATACGAAGTCTTACGACCGGGAATCCTTCGACGCCGTTAACAAGTCGGATTACGGATATGACATCCGGTACTTTGAAAATCGTCTAAGTGTCGAAACCGCGCCCCTTGCCGGAGGCTGTCGGGTGATTTGCGCATTCGTCAATGACACGCTCTCGGCGGAGGTTATCGCCGCTCTTAAGAAACTCGGCGTAGAGTTAATCGCCCTTCGCAGCGCCGGGTATAACAATGTTGACCTCAAGGCCGCATATCGGACAATCCCGGTGGTCCGTGTGCCGCAGTATTCTCCGAATGCGGTGGCCGAACACGCTGTGGCTTTGATATTGAGCCTTAATCGCAAGATCCATAAGGCATACTACCGGACGCGGGACGGCAATTTCTCTATCGGCGGTTTTATGGGCTTCGATATGGTCGGCAAAACCGCCGGTATAATTGGTACCGGGAAGATCGGGAAAATCGCGGCGAAAATCCTGCGTGGATTTGATATGAAGGTCCTGGCCTACGACCCCTATCCGGATAAAAAGTTTGCCGCAGTGACACCGGTTGAGTACGTCGGCCTTGAGAAGCTTTACGCCGATTCGGATATAATCTCGCTGCATTGTCCGCTAAGTCGTGACACTTACCACATTGTCAATAGTGACAGTCTGGCCAAAATGAAAGACGGTGTGATGATTGTAAACACCGGCCGGGGCGGATTAATCGACACGAAAGCGCTGATTGAGGCCCTTAAAAGCGGCAAAGTCGGTTCGGCGGGACTCGATGTCTATGAAGAAGAAAGCGAGTACTTCTTCGAGGATTTCTCGACGCAGGTCTTAACGGACGATGTGCTCGCCAGGCTTCTTACTTTCAGCAACGTTCTGATTACCTCTCACCAGGGTTTTTTCACGAAAGAAGCTATCCGGAATATCGCCAATACCACACTTGAGAACATAAAAGACTTCCTGGCCGACGGGCCTCTGAAGAATGAAATATGCTATCGTTGCGGCGAAAATAGAGATAAATGTACGAAGAAACGGACCGGCCGATGCTTTTGAGCTGTTTTTTTGCAGGAAGTTAAGAAAAAAATCGAGCAGCTTCGAAACCGGCTGAAATAGGCTGTTCCCCGCCGGAGACATGCGGGGGACAAGCTTTCCCGGTTTAGACAGGTTTTATAATCATTATTCGAGGTCATTCTTGGCGGATAAAATATGAGCAGGCTATGTATCTTCATGGGCATGATGGTCTTTGGCTGGATTGGATGGTGGATAGGAGCCAGATTCGGTGGATTCATGACCGGCTTCTTCGCAAGCAGTATCGGCAGCATTGTCGGTGTCTATGTAGGCTGGCGCATCAACCGCGATTACCTAAGCTGAAACTCCGTTGAATCATCGAGAACCCGATAACCGATCAGCGCCATATAAGAGATTGGGCGTATATTGAGGAAGCAACGAAAACTTCTTATACCGGCAGAAACAGAATTAACTTTGGTTGACCAGCTAAAAGGCAAAGGACTCGAATCTGACGATTAATGCTAAAAATCGGCAATATAATTCTTGATGTTCCCTTTTTTCAGGCGTCGCTTAGCGGATACAGCGATTACGCTATGCGGGCAATTGCGCGTGACTTTGGAGCGCCTCTTGTCTTTGCCGGCGTAATGCTCGCAAAAAGTGTCATTCATCCGAAGGTCTTTAATAATCCGTCATTTAAACCCGGTGACGATGAACATCCGATAGGAGCCCAGCTTTTAGGGGAGGACTCCGAAATAATGGCAAGGGCCGCTAAGGTAGTATGGAAGGCGGGTTTCGATTTAATAGACCTGAATTTCGCCTGTCCTGCGCCTAAAGTTATTCGCCGAAAGCGAGGAGGCTTTCTTCTCAATGATCCTGATAAAGTAATAGAAATCTATAATGCCGTAAGGCAATCCGTTGATTGTCCGGTGACTATGAAATTACGGACGAGTTTCGATAATCAGTCTTATGATAATTTCTGGGATATCAGCTCCAGGGCTGCGGCTGGAAAGGTCGATGCGTTAATTGTGCATCCTCGCACTGTTTGCCAAAGATTTACCGGCTCAGCCGAGTGGCAGTTTTTATCAGAGGTTAAAAAACAATTTCCCCGCACAATAATTTTTGGCAGCGGAGATTTATTTTCCGTTGATACAATTAAAAATAATATAAAAAACACCGGGGTAGATGGTGCGGCAATTGCCCGCGGTGCGATTGGTAATCCCTGGCTCTTCAGTCAGCTTCGCGAGGGGAAAGATTTCGTCGCCCCAACTCTTGAGCAGCAGGGCCGGGTAATTTCAAAACATTTCCATTTGCTTTGTAAGCTCTATGGGCACAAAAAGGCCGTCAGGTATTTTCGAAAATTCACGATTGCCTATTGCAAACTTCATCCCTTGCGCAGAGAAGCCCAAAAAAACCTTCTTGCAGCAAAAACGGCCGAAGAATTCCTCGCCGTCGTCCGACAATGGTATTGCCTGTAACAACAATATTTTATAGTTGTTAGTCCGTCCGACACAGGTTATTTTAATTACGGTATTTTTGTCAC
>CAZMZR010000056.1:5504-22342 GCA_964570855.1 uncultured Pirellulales bacterium | reverse complement strand
GTCACAAGCTTCGGGAGAAAGTGCATCGACCGGGTTCATGCAGCCGACAAGCAGGCCTACATGTTCTACGACGATCACTGGGTCGGCACCGAGCCTTACAGCGACCGATTCAAAGACTTCGATTTCGACGGCCTGATCAAATGTGTGTTCAATGCCTTCGAAGCCAGGTTATGTGCGGGCGTCAGAGGAGTCAAAACCAAAGAGCTGCGTCTGCATCCCTATCTTTTCCCGACCGGACTAAAAGGCGAACCCACCTTCATGGAAAATGGTGATCCGGCACGTGACGCCATGTGTTTCTGGGCCAACATCCGCCGAGGATTGCTTCGCGAGCCGGTGGACCGAATCGGCCTCGGAGGCTATCTGCACTTAGTTGAGGACTTTCCGGATTTCGTTGAGACGGTGGAACAAATTACAGATGAATTTAGAATTCTGCGCGGATTTCATCAGAACGACAAACCTTACACCGCCCCCGTCAAGGTAGCTGTATTAACGGCCTGGGGGAAGTTACGTTCCTGGGTGTATGTCGGCCACTTCATCGCTGGGATGGAATTGTATGAGCTAACCGAATCCCTGGCTGGTCTGCCGATAGATGTCACGTTCCTGAGTTTTGACGATATTCTTCGTAACGGTATCCCCAAAGACATCCAGGTCATTATCAACGCAGGCAGGGAGGGAAACGCATGGACCGGTGGTGAGCATTGGAAGAACGATAAGATTATCGAGGCAATCACCGCATGGGTCGCCAATGGCGGAGGATTCATCGGCGTTGGCGAGCCCTCGGCCTGCCGGCACAGCAGCCAGTATTTCCAGCTTGCGCATATCCTGGGCGTGGACCACGAGACAGGCCGGACCTGCGGCAAACCCAAACGAAAGTACACCGTGGCCGACCGGAAGCATTTTATTCTTGAGGATGCCGAAGGCGAGCTCGATTTCGGAGATGATATTGATAACGTTTACATCGTCGATAAAGATATACAGGTGCTCGCCGACCGGGGCGAATCGCCGAGAATCGCCGTCCACAGCTTCGGCAAGGGACAATCAATTTATTTGTCCGGCTTTAAGTTTACGCCGCAAAATACACGGCTCCTGCACCGTTCGATTTTCTGGGCCGCAGGTAGTGAAAACAAATTCCAGCTATGGACTTGCAGCAACATCTATACAGATTGTGCCTATTACCCGAAAGGGAAAAAACTGGTAGTTATAAACAGAAGCGAAAAAGCTGAGAAGACAAAGGTATTCGATGCAAACGGAAAGACCATAGATGTTAGTCTGGAACCATACGGCATTAAAATCGTAGATATGTAAGGAACTGCCGAATCATCCCATAATAACTGTGACGTTATGAATTTTGCCGTCCTCGAAGACAGGCAGGATATTGCCGTCGAGACTTTTATCGTCAACCGAGACTTCTTTGATACCTTTGGAAACGTGCTCCGGATTTTTCACAGTTATTTTATAAACTGCATTTCGGAATTTTCTTTGAACTGTAAAACCATTCCAGACTTTCGGAATGCATGGATCAATCAGCAATCCATCATATTCCGGCCTGATGCCTAAAATATATTGGGTAACAGCATAAAAATTCCAGGCAGCCGTGCCGGTCAGCCACGAATTCTTTGCTTCTCCGGGCTTGAATGCATCCTTACCGGCAATCATCTGGGAATAAACATAGGGTTCTGTCTTGTGAAGGTCACTGATATCCTCAAGATAAGATGGGGCGATCTTTCGATAATACTCGAACGCCCTGTCACCGTTGCCAAGAACCGTCTCGGCAATCATAATCCAGGGATTATTATGGCAGAAAACACCGGCATTTTCTTTATAACCTGCGGGATACGTTGATATTTCTCCCAAATTGATATGATATTTTGTAAACGCGGGATTATTCAGGACAATACCGTATTCACAATCGAGATATTTTTTCACAGAATCCAGAGATGATTGTGCTTTGCCGTCTTCAACTCCCATGCCCGCCATCACACAGAAGCCCTGCGATTCGATAAAAATCCTGCCCTCATCGTTTTCGCTGCTGCCTACCTTCTTTCCGAAATAATCGTAAGCCCGTAAAAACCAATCGCCGTCCCATCCATGCTTATCGATGCTTTCTTTCATTTTTTTCACGTGGGAAAGAGCCGCATCCGCTTCCTTCTTCTTACCGAGTTTTTCGCATAATTCCACAAACTCGGTACCGTAAAGCACAAACATCCCCGCAATCATAACCGACTCGGCGAGGCCACCCTGTTTATTTTCCGTGGTTTGGAATGATTCATCCGGATTGTTTGAGAAACAGTTGAGATTTAAACAATCGTTCCAGTCGGCTCTGCCGATGAGCGGCAGACTGTGCGGGCCGAGATTATTAACTACATGATAGAACGACCTTTTCAAATGCTCGAACAGGGATTTTGCTTTGGATTCGTCGTTATCAAACGGGACTTTTTTCTCGAGAATTGAAAAATCGCCGGTTTCTTTGATGTAGCTAATGGTTCCCAAAATCAGCCAGAGAGGATCGTCATTGAAATTGCCCCCGATTTCATTATTACCCCTTTTCGTTAAAGGCTGATACTGATGATAGGCGCCGCCATCTTCAAACTGCGTTGCGGCGATATCCAAAATTCTTTCTTTCGCCTTTTCTGGAATTTGATGCACAAATCCGATAAGGTCCTGGTTGGAATCTCTGAATCCCATTCCCCGGCCGATGCCTGATTCAAAGTATGATGCACTGCGTGACATATTAAAAGTTATCATGCATTGATACTGGTTCCAGATATTGACCATTCTATTGAGCTTCTCATCATGGCTGTTTAGTTTATATATCGATAGAAGCTCCGACCAATACTTTTTTAATGCATTAAACGCCTTATTAACAGAATCTGAGTCTTTATACTTTGCGATTAGAGCTTCCGCCTTTTGCTTGTTAATGATCCCCGGACTTTCCCACTTATTGTCCTCGTCATTTTCAATATATCCAAGAATGAAAACCAATTCCTTCTCCTGCCCGGGAGCAATCTCGATTTCCAGCATGTGTGAACCGACCGGCGACCACCCATGAGCAATCGAATTACGGCTTTTACCTTCAGCCACGGCATCAGGATTTCCGAAGCCGTTATACAGGCCTATGAACGATTCCCTGTCTGTATCGAATCCCTGAACGGGCTTATTGACGGAATAAAAGGCGTAATGGTTCCGCCTTTCTTTATATTCGGTCTTGTGATAAATAACGGAGCCCTTGACTTCCACCTCACCGGTCGAAAAATTCCTCTGAAAATTGGTCATATCATCCAGGGCGTTCCAGAGGCAAAACTCGACAAAGGAGAAAAGCTTGATCTTTTTTGCAGTGTCACCTTTATTGACAAGCGTTACTTTCTGAATCTCGCAATTGCTGCCAATGGGCACAAAATACAGCACTTCCGCTCTTATTTTGTTTTTTTCACCTGTTATTATCGTATAACCCAGGCCGTGTCTGCACTGGTAATAATCAAGGGCCGTCTTGACAGGCTTCCAACCCGGCGACCAGATATCCGTTCCGTCATTGATATAAAAATATTTTCCACCTTCATCAATTGGGACATTGTTGTACCTATACCTTGTGATTCTCCTGAGCTTTGCATCGCGGTAAAAGCTGTAGCCCCCGGCGGTATTTGATATAATCGAGAAAAACTCTTCCGAACCCAAGTAATTAATCCATGGATACGGGGTCTTCGGATTTTCTATCACATACTCTTTGTCGCTATCATTAAAATGTCCATACTTCATAAGACCTTAATCTCCATCATACGGAATCGATAATTAATTGAACCAATCTTAATCACTTTTGCAGTACTATCAACTCACTTCCGTTATAGGTCACTGTCTGGTCCGGATTAGCCTCAAGATTAAAAGCAACAGGTTTATCTTTTTGTATCCAGACTATTTCAAAAGTTCTCTGCTGCAACATCCCGGAAAACTCACCCTGCCGAGCACCGATAGTCAGTGTTTTAGTTGCCTCGTTGTATTTGAAGGGTATCTTGCTAAAAGCACCCTTTTCATAATTGTAATTTACATTTTCATCTTCATACAATGTAAATGCGGCATCTTTGCCGGTATAAACAATCAGACGAATAGGATCGGCAGGCTTTTCCATAGTATATTGTATGGCGGGGCCGAACGGAATTATCGAGCCTTCTTTGATTAAAATCGGGATGTCCGTATATGGAGCTTCGGCTTCGATGGTTTGACCGCCCCGGAAATATTTGCCGGTCTTAAAATCGTACCAGCCCGTACCAGCGGGCAAATACACCTTACGAGACCTGGCTTGGAACTCGGTAACCGGATTGATTAAAAGTGCCGGTCCAAACATGAACTGGTCACTAATATTCAGGACATTCCTGTCACCGCCGAAATCCATTACCAGTGCCCTCATAATCGTATAGTCATCATGTGTCACCATACCGGCAAGAGAATAAATGTACGGCATCAGACGATAACGCAGTTTATCGTACGCCAGCATCGTTTGATAAGCCGGGTGGTTATCAGGGGCAATATTAAACATTTCACGGTATGGGAATTGGCCGTGCACCCGGAAGATAGGACAGAACGTGCCGAACTGGAACCAGCGGGTATTCAATTCACGCCATTCTTCCAAATCCTGACGTTTAACATTACGTTCGAAACGTGGTTCTACGGCAAAACCCCCTATGTCCATCGTCCAGTATGGAATACCGGACAGACAGAAATTCAATCCAGCAGAAATCTGCGCCTTAAGATCGTACCAGCGTGTGGCAATATCTCCGCTCCATGTAACGGCAGAATATCGCTGCTGCCCGGCATAGGCCGAGCGAGTCAGGATAAACACACGCTGGTTGGGCCTGCTTTTCCGCTGGCCTTCGTAAATGCCTTTGGCATTCATCAAAGAATACGTATTGCGATACCGTGCGGAAGTGCCTAAAGCCGTGGGACCTGTTCGTAAAAGCTGCTCTGTTTGTGATAGATTTGAATGGATATCCGGTTCGGTCGCATCCAGCCACCATGCGTCGAATCCCTTACTGAACAGTTTCTCTTCTATCTGCTTCCAGAACAATTCCCTGGCTCCTTCGCTGTACGGGTCATAGAACGTCGAATGATAACCCGGCCCAACCCAGTCCCGCTCTTTCTTTTCAACGTTACGCATATATAACCAGCCCTTGTCTCTGAACTGGTTGTAATGCTCTGTACCGACATAAAATTTCGGCCAAACCGAAATCATAATATGAGTATGGAGTTCATCGTGAAGTTCTTTGACCATGCCGGACGGATCGGGGAAACGGTCGGGATCAAAGTTATGATCGCCCCACTTGTCCTCGGGCCAGTAGAACCAGTCCTGGACGATATTATCCAGCGGGATTTGACGTTTACGGAATTCCTTTACGACCGAGAGCAACTGCTCCTGGCTTTGGTAGCGTTCGCGACATTGCCAAAAACCCATCGCCCATTTAGGCATCATGGGGGCTTTTCCGGTAATTTGGCGATAACCTTCAATCACCCGGTCCGGATTTTCGCCGAAAATAAAATAATAATCAATCCGGTCGGCCACATCGGAATAGAGTGACATCGTTTTATCTTGCTCCCGATTCGGACCCAGATAACGCAAACCTATATAACCGCCGTTTGGAATCCATTCGATTTTAATGGGATATTTTTTACCGGCTTCCATCGGCAGGCGAAGTATGTGCGACCAGGGACACCAGTTTTGTCGCCACGAATCGACGACCAACTCGCCGTCGAGCCATACCTTAGCGTAATGGGAACTGTAGAATCGGAACGTATGAATGCCCGTTTGGTCGGACTGGATTTGGCCGCTCCAGCGAACACTGCCTCTACCGGTATCAAAGCCCTCTGGATAACCATCCTGTTCATCAAGTGACTCGTGAGCAATGACTGATTCATTACGCGCCGTTAATAAAGTCTGAAAATCCTGTGTACGGAAATATTCAGCAGTCAATCCGCCCTTGCTGCCCTCATCATCATACAAAGTCAAAGACGATATCGGCTGATAGTCGCGGATATCGCCGAACTTCGTGCGCGAATTATTGTCCCATAATATGCCGTAGTTCCTGCTGGAAACCAGGAACGGGACAGAGGCCACCATATTATGCTGCCAGAGATCCACGTTGTGACCTTTGTAATTCATAATGTCATTTTGATGCTGACCCAGCCCGTAAAATGCTTCATCGGCCGGGGACTTGAAAATCTGTTGGATATGATAAGTTTGCTCACTCATGACTTCGGCATGAGTAAAAACTTTACCGCCCTTTTTCTCCTGCAGAATTAATCGGCCGTTTTTATCATAAAAAGCAACTTCTCCTGTTTTCCTTGAAACTTTAGCAGTAACCTCTGCCGTGGAAATCTCTATGGTATCACCCAGCTCTCTTACATTGTACGGCACAGAACCCCAATTTTGTTTTTCAACTATCAGGCTTTCCCTGGTGGAAAACGATTTATCGGGGCCGGCCGCAACATGAAAAACATTCCCAGTGCAAACATCTACCTTTATGATGCCGGGGTCTGTCGCCTTTTGTTTTTGGAGTTTGATCATAATACCGCCGTCTTGCTTTTGAAAAACACTGTTCGTACATCCGCTTAACAGAATGGAAGTCAGAAACATAAAAAGTCGCATCTGTCTGATATTCATAATATACTCCTTTTTGATGATATCAAATGCTTTTACTCTTAAGAAGCAATATTATGTATGGATTGAGAAACCAAGACAAGGAAAAAGTCGTTCAAGTGTTAAGGATAAAAATTACAGACAGAATGAACTCAATAGCTTAGCTGGTTAAATTTGATGACGATTTATCTTTAGCTGTATGCATAAAGAGCCGGAAGATATTACTTCCTCGTCTCCGTCTTCCGGCTCTTCAATAAAATTCTTCTTAAAATATCTTACGATATATATGACAGTACGGACTCTTGCCTGTCTTTTCGTAATATTCCTGGTGATATTCCTCGGCAGGCCAGAATTTACCGGCCTTTGTTATTTCCGTTTTTACATCATAATCTTTTTTCTTAAGCTCTTCGACCAGCTTCACCGCCGTTTCTTTTTGCTTATCATCCAAATAAAAAATGGCGGACCGGTATTGCGTCCCCATATCCGGTCCCTGCCGATTGATTTGTGTGAAATCGTGCGTCTCAAAAAACAACTTAGCCAATTGCTCATAGCTTGTCTTCGAAGGATCATAAACAACTTCGACTGCCTCGGCGTGGCCCGTTTCGTCCGTGCATACCTGTTTATATGTCGGATTGTCCACATGTCCCCCGGTATATCCCACCGTCGTCGAAATGACACCCGGTGCTTTTTGAAAATAATATTCAGTACCCCAGAAACAACCCGATGCGAAGATCGCCGTCTCGGTTTGCTTTTGTTGAGCCGGCTCAAAATTCATTGAGACAGAGTTCACACAATAACGTGTGTTCTTGTCTGTAAGTCCCTCACCTAAAAAAACGTGCCCCAGGTGTGCACCGCATTGATTACAGAGAATCTCAGTCCGAACACCATCCGCATCAAGCTGCCACTTCACGGCTTCTTCTATTTGTTCATCGAAGCTGGGCCAGCCGCATTCTGATTTGAATTTCGTATCGGACTCGAACAACTCGGCGCCGCATCGTTTGCAGGTATATACTCCCTTTTCAAAATAGTCGTTATATTTACCGCTGAAAGGACGCTCTGTTCCCTTGTGAATTATGACCTGTTCTTCAGCCGGAGTCAGCTTATTATACATCTTTCGTTCCTTATAAAATCCAATCTCATCAAGGAAAATCTCTGCGGTTTTACCTTGTCGTGTCATTACGCTGCCAAGACGTATCAATTCCGGGCTATCCTGTTGTCTCTTGACCGAGGATCCACGAAACATTCGAAACGGCAACTGAATATCCTGCCATTGCTTTTTAAGCTCGATTGGCGCCTGATAGAGTTTCACATTACCTTGCTCGTCTTCTATCCAGAGTCCCACGTTCCACTCGCCGGGTGTCCCTTTAACTAATAAATATATACCCTCATACGCAGATGTATGCAAACCCTGCCCATAATTGGCCAAACCGGTCCTGGAACCGGTAATGGTCCATTTATCCGCCGAAGAAACATCTCTTTTTATATGCAGGCAGGTTTTGCCCTGATTTTTAATAAATTCTAATTTGTCTTTTTCGTTTTCGGGATTCTCCCCAATAGCAAGAGACCATTTGAAGTTTCCCGGGGTATCGGTCTTTCTTGTTGCGAAATCATCAATGACTATATTACTAACCGGATTAGGCATGTTCTGGGCCGCACTAATTAACCATCCTCCCAATCCGCCGCCTAATACGATTGATAAAATCGTTATCACAAAAAATAACCGCTTTTTTATAAATCCTTTTACAGCATTCATTTCCGTACTCCTTAAAGAAGGACATGAACAAAATTATGCCTTTTATTATATATACACGGATTATATACGGATGGTTCATAAAAACCATAAGGTAGAAAATCTACATAGACTAATCATTGATTAAGTGGAATAAATAAGCTTTTTATACCACCCCCTCGCTTGGTCCCGGTTCTCCATGGTGACAGCAAGGTTATCACCGCTGCACTTTTTGATATAATAACTCTATTCAAATTACAATCCGGCTATACACCGGTGACTTTTTTATTGACTATTCTCTTTTCGGAATTTATAAGCATTTTTATGGAAATTGCGGTCTTGATATTCGATAATGTAAACGCCCTTGATGTTGTCGGCCCCTGTGAGGTTTTATCGAAGATTCCGGGAACTTTCATTAAGTATGTTGCAAAAGAATCAGGCCCTAAGAACACAGATGCCCAGCTCAAATTAATCGCGGACTACGCTCTGACTGATATAACAAAAGCGGATATCCTTCTTATTCCCGGAGGCCAGGGCCTAAAGTCAATAATTGACGATGATGATATCATCGACTGGATTACAAATTGTAATAAAACCACCAAATGGACAGTTTCGGTATGCACCGGTGCCCTTCTTCTCGGTGTGGCAGGAATTCTCAAAGGACTTAAAGCCACAACCCACTGGAGCCGTCTGCCCTGCCTGGAAGATTTCGGCGCAAAGCTGCAACGAAAAAGGGTAGTTATCGACGGCAAGGTCATCACTTGTGCAGGTGTCTCGGCGGGGATTGATATGGCACTGACTCTCACAAGTCTCATCGCAGGCCAAACCACAGCCAAGGCAATCCAGCTTGCCCTCGAATACGATCCCGCCCCGCCGTTCGAATCCGGTTCGCCGGACAAAGCACCAAAGGAAATTGTCGAACTTATTCTTCGCAAGGCACAAGCACACGATAGTGATTAAATAATTTTCAAAAAACATCGGGAAAAACTGAATTTTACGGTTTTTTGCGCCCCATTTCTTTATTCTTGCCAGACTTGTATAATAGAAACGTGAAGCAAGAAGATGAAATAATCCTGATTTCGGCTGCAGTCGACGGTGACACCGACAGTTTCAACAAATTGTGTCAGCGGTATTATCCGGCCATGGTTGCTATAGCATACTCGCAACTGTCCGACCGATCTCTGGCTGAAGACGCCGCCCAGGAAGCATTATTCGTTGCCTATCGTGATCTTTCAAAACTTAAAAAGATAAATCTTTTCGGCCGCTGGCTGGTAAGAATCTGCCGGAACATATCAAGTGATATGGCAAAGGCACGAAAAAGGGACAAGCATATTCCGATTGAAGATTGTGATTCGGTCTCCAAAGAACAGAACGAACAAGATGACCACGTTGAAGCAATCAAAAATATTATCGCCGGACTGCCCATCAAGCTGAAGGAAGTGATTTATCTGCGGTATTATAATCAATTGAGTTATCAAGAGATTTCAAACATGCTTGGCATTACAAAGGAAGCCGTCAATGGAAGACTAAAACGAGCAAAAAAGAGCATTACCAAAAAATTACACCACCAGAATTTTATAGAGGTGGACTTATGAAAAATAAGAAAAATGAAAATTGGCTTGATGAGAATATATCGAGAGCCGTTGATATCGGCGAAGTTAAATTCGATACCCAAAAATGGAACGAAAAATATTTAGCGAACGAATCGTATGAAGCTTCACGTTTAAATGTAAAAATTAAATCACATAAAAACATCTGGAGATTTATTATGGAAAATAAAGTTACACGATATTCAGCAGCAGCGGTCGTCGCACTGGCAATAACGTTGGTTCTACTTAGTCCCTTTGCAACGCCGGGAAACGGCGGCGTTGTCCTTGCTGATGTCCAGCAAAAAGTCGCCGGTATTGAGTCAATGATAATACGAGGTACAAAAACCTTTACACGTCCGGACGAGCCCAACAGCGTTTTAGAATTCGGCGGGATGAAATGGGAATTCGATCTCGTGAAATATTTTTCACAGCAATATGGCTTGGTTGAGGAAGGATACATCGGGGACAAATTGATTTACCGTTTCACTTTCAATCGGCCGAAGCGACAAACCCTTCTTATTCTTCCTCTTTATAAAAAGTATGGGATATTTGCATCTACGGACAAACAAATGCTACTGCTGGAGAACGGGACTCCCAAAGGTATTATCAACTTGCTTATGGCGGGCGATTATAAGGAGTTGGGACGAGAAAATATCAACGGCGTCGAAGCTGAGGTTTTTGAGTATCAAGATCCCGGTACCTTCAAGGAACTCTTGCCCAAGGTAATTGCTGATATTCAGAATATAAAAGGTAAAGTCTGGATTGCAATTAAAGAGCAAATGCCGGTCCGCGTAGAGGGTGACCTGGCCATCGGCAAGAGCTTTATGACCATGTTTCAAGAACTGAGCCTCCATGAAATCAATACATTTGGGGATTATAATATCGAGCTTGATGAAAACATCTTCGATATCGCCCCACCCGAAGGTTATACGGAATTAACGCTCAGTGATATCCTTCAAGTGGTTCCAGCAGAGGCCAAGGCCGGCGCTGCCGCGATGGGAATTATCCCTGTCGGTCTTATATTCTGGAAAAGGCGAAGAAAAAAGAAGTAAGATAAAAATATTGTGACTTGATATCAAAGCCCTGTTTGTGAACAGGGCTTTTTTTATATTTATTTTGTCTTTATTTTTAAGATGATTTTGGTAGATTCTACTTGAATAATAACATTCTTTTAGGAGGCTTGGAATGGAGAAAAAACAGGATTTGATTGCCTATTGCGGCCTATATTGCGGAGATTGTTTTGGATATAAAGGGACCGTGGCGGACCTGGCGAGAGACCTTCGGAAAGAGCTTAGAACCTATAGGTTTGATTTGATGGCTGATGCGCTTGGCGAGGTGCCTATCTTCAAAGAGTTCAAGGACTATGACAAATGCTATCAATTGCTTGGCACCATGATGAAGTTCCGCTGCAAAAAGACGTGTAAAGGTAACGGCGGACCGCCGGATTGTAAAATACGTAACTGTGCCAGAAAGAAAAAGCTCGACGGCTGCTGGCAATGCGATGATTTTCCCACATGTGAAAAGCTCAAAATCTTGGAGCCTCATCACGGTGCTGCCATGCAGAAAAACCTGCGAAAAATCAAAAAACAAGGCCCTGCCGCCTTCATTAAGGGCAAAAGATACTGGTATGTAGCGAAATAGCATTTATCGGTTATAGCAGGAACTAACGCGGATTTTTAAGGCAATTATTGAAATTCCACTTTTTTTTAGAAATTCTGTAACGAATTTCCTCTATTATAGTCTATCAGGATGCGAGCTTAATTAATATGGCTGAAGAAGATACATGGTGTAAACTGGTACAACAAGCACAGCATGGCCGGGAAGATTGTATGAGTCAACTGGTTCATGACGCCAAGGACAGATTGTGCGCTTATCTTTACCGTGTAACCCTTGATCATGATGTGACTGAGGATTTGTCTCAGGAAATACTGATGCAGATGGTGCAGTCACTTAATAGTCTGAATCAGACGGATCGCTTTTGGCCCTGGATGTACCGGATTGCACAAAGCAAAATATATGAGCATTACAAATCAAAACAGAGGAAAAAAATGATCTCCGAATCGGCTTTCTACAAGGATTTTATCTCACACAGACGTAATTATTACCAAGAAGACGGATTGAGACAAATGCTTCATGAAGAACTTTCCAAAAAAGTAATGGATGCTATGAAACAGGTAAAACAACAGTATAGAGCGGTCCTGTCCTTACGCTGTTTCGAACAGTTATCTTACTCTGATATCGCAGAGACTATGCAATGTAACGAGGTAACCGCCCGCGTTTTATTCTTCCGTGCCAAGAAGGCAATTAAAAAGCAACTGGCCCAGCAGGGTTTAAGTAAGGGCCTGCTGTTAATGTGCATCGGTTTGTTCGGCAAGCTGACCGCGCCTACAGAAGCAGCATCTTCATCTATCACAGTCACGGCCGCATCTACCAAGGTCGGCCTCACAGCAGCGACACTGGCTACAGCCGGTTCAAAGATGGGCATCGCAACAATAGCGGCAGTAGTGGCATTGGCAAGTATCGGCTTCACTGTTTTTTCCAGGAATCCTTTACCAGAACCACAAGTTCCTCCCCCTGCATCAATTTTACCCAATCGAAACGAAGTTAAAAGCATTTACTTTACAACTCAGTTAGAAGATAACAATCCAAACGCAGGAGGAAGTTTGAGTAAAGGAGCTTATGAGCAATGGTTCTATTTCCCTGACGGAATTGACGGGCCGATGTTTATGCAGATGCAGCGATGGACACCGGAACAGGACAAAAAACTCTGTTCTTGGCTTGAGAACGGCCAAGGTAATTATTACCACAACAGCGGCGAAAATAAGATTTATCTGCACAACTTCCGCGTATGTTGGAGTAGTTTGAAAGTCTGCCATTTACCAACCGACACTAAAGAATTTACAGATTTTCTTTCACAAGTCGAAGGTGATTTATCTGTCCTTTGTGAAAATGTCCGTGATAAAAAAACCGGTTTTTTGACCAGTTCCGAGGATTATAGGTTTGTTAACGCTCCAAATTTCCTGACGGAATATCGTTACAATACGATAGAGTCGGACCAATTCCAATACGACTGGCCGGCTTCTATCCCCGTTATCGACCAGCGTGACCAGATGCACACAAGAGGCTGGACGTATTTTTATATCAACGGCAAATTGAACGATAAAAATATTTCCGGCCGTGGACGATTCCCGTTTGTATATGACACAATCAAAAAAAATCCCGCATGGATGAGATTGAATATAGGGAACGAGCTTGAGATAGTCGATTGCAGTGATGGAGCGCAGTTACGCCGACTCGACGGAACCGTTATCACCACTTATCCTACGGGAGCATTCTTCAAAGGCCTGTCCCGACCATGGATGGGTATGCACACCGCAGATATTATCCGCCGTGACGCCGTTGACAAAAAGGTATGGTTCTTTAGCGAACAGCTCGAATACGAAAATAATGTACTTATTACACTAACCTACGAGGACAAAAACAGAGATATCGACTTGATATACAATATCGACATGGAAAAAGATATCGTCAGTAATATCAGATTTGATATAAACGGAACACCCATAGGACTGTTGTCCTTTTCATATCTACAGGATATCAACCAAGTTGATAACGAATTCATCGAGCCGGTTATTGCGGAAAATCCCCAGATTTCCATTCAGGATGGCCCCGGCATATTTTGGTTGTTCCACCTGGCCCAGGGAAACATGGATAATTGAGGTCTCCAAAGAATTTAGAAGAAAAAAGCAGGCGTTATCATCCATTCTACCTGCCATTTGCATTCATCTGAATAGTTCAGGCACACGATACTACCCTGTTTGAAGGCTATTGTACCGGAGAATTCGGAGCCGGTTAGAAGTAGCGAAGCCAGTTTGGCCACAAAAGGCATATGGCCGACAATCATAATGTCATTTTGAGCTGAAGCGATTTGATCCTTAATCGCTTTAACATTATCGTTCGGAGCAAGACCATCGTGAGCGGCAATTTCACTTCCGACTGTTATAACTTCGGCTAAAACTTCGGCTGTCTGCCGGGCACGAGTTTTGCCGCTGTGCCAGAGATAATCAACTGAAAGGTTCACGGATTCAATAAACGAAGCAACTCTTTGTATATCCCGGCGTCCCTCTTCGGTCAGCGGCCGTTCCGGATCAATCTCTTCCGAAGCCGCTTTTGCATGCTGGACAAGAAACAATTTCATTTTATATCTCCCATCAATAGAATTAATTGAGGTAATTATAACACAAATCAGAAGTTCAACAATTTCTTATAAGATGCGTCTTCACCGGTTATGTAACAAATTGAAGGCCTGATTCTTGACAACCCGGACATTATTAGATAGCATGTTGAATTTGCAGTTTTTGGGAGTATTGAAATGACCGACGTAACATTAGTAACCGGCGATGGAATCGGGCCGGAAATAGCCGAAGCAACACGCAGATGTATCGATGCCACGGGAGCCGATATAAACTGGATAATCGCCGAAGCCGGAACAGATGTGATGGAAAGAACCGGCACCCCCCTGCCTGATAAAACTGTGGAATCCATCAAGAAAACCGGTGTTGCACTAAAAGCACCTATCACTACGCCGGTAGGAAAAGGATTCAGAAGTATAAACGTGCATCTTCGTCAGTCGCTTGAGCTTTATGCCTGCTTGAGACCATGTAAAAGCTACAAGGGTGTACGAAGCAGATATAGCGATATAGACCTGGTGATTGTGCGAGAAAATACCGAGGATCTTTATGCAGGTATCGAATTTCAAAAGGACAAAGACGATACTTTCGAGCTTATCGACTGGATTAATAAACACAGCAGCAGAAAGATAGGACAAGATGCGGGCATCAGCATCAAGCCAATTTCAGTCAAAGCTACGGAACACATTGTCGATTTCGCTTTCGATTACGCCCGCAGCATGGGACGCAAAAAGGTCACCAGCGTTCATAAAGCCAATATCATGAAATTTTCGGATGGATTGTGGCTTGAAGTCAGCAGGGAAGTTGCGAAAAAATATCCCGATATCGAATTCGAGGACCGCATCGTTGATAATATGTGCATGCAACTGATTCAAAAGCCCGAGCTCTACGACGTAATCGTACTGCCTAATCTTTACGGCGATATATTGAGTGATTTGTGTGCAGGCCTGGTCGGCGGGCTTGGCGTAGCGCCGGGTGCAAATATTGGTGAAAAGGGAGCGATCTTTGAAGCAACCCACGGCAGCGCACCGAAGTACAAAGACCAGAACAAAGTCAATCCGACCGCCTTAATACTTAGCGGCGTGATGATGCTGAGACACATAGGTAAAAAAGCCGAAGCCGAAAGATTAGAAAATGCCGTTGCAGCGGTAATCGCCGAAGGCAAAAGCGTAACCTACGATATGAAACCACACCGCGACGATCCAACCGCCGTCGGAACAAGCCAGATGGCCGATGCCATTATCAGAAAAATCAATAATAATTAGGTAAACTCTTATCTGTTCAAATTTCAGGATTTGACTTATTCGGAATTAACGTCAAGATTACGAGAATTTGATATATACCTGCTTCGCTGATAGAAGTGTTGATTTTTTTATCGCAAGCAAGCTCAACAAGCAGCGTCGGCTAAAACGCAGAGATTATCCGCCTGCTTTACTGTTGATTTCGGAAGTGTGAAGAAAAACGTGCTGCCTTCACCTAATTTAGACTCGACCCAAACCTGACCATCATACAATTCCACTATTTTCTTTACTACAGAGAGGCCAATACCGACATTTTCTGTAATATCACGTAATGAGAGCATTTGGAAAATTTCAAAGATTTTACCGAAATACTTTTCATCTATACCCGGACCATTGTCGGAAACACTGAATTTCCAAAAATCCCCATATTCGACACAATTAATTTTTATATAACCGTCAGATTGGTCCAAACAACTGATGGCATTATTGATAAGATTACTAAAAAGCTCCTGCATAAATTTGCGAACACCCTTAACAACAGGCAGTTTGTTTTCAATTATTAATTTTATATGATCCGGAATTTGGATATTTCCGGTTACTTCCGACAGGATTTCATTCAAATCCAGAAACTCCTGTTTCCTGTCAACGAGAGAAAGCTCCGAATACTGGATTACAGCATTCAGGAGTCGGCTCATTCTTTTGGCTCTGCCGGAAAGCAAGCGTGCGTTTTTAGTACCTTTTTCGTCAAATTTACGATTATAATCCTCAGATATCCAATCAGACAGAATTCCAATTGCACGCAGCGGGGTCTGCAAATCGTGGGCGGCTATGCGCGTGAATTCCTGAAGCTCCCTATTGGATATCATCAACTTCTTGACCGTCTGCGCAAGATCTTGTTCCGCTTTTCTACGCACGGCAACCTCTTCTTTAAGATCCGCGGTGCGTTCCTCGACTTTTTTCTCCAATTGTTCGTTGGAATTAACCAAAGCCAAATCTCGCTGCTGTATCTGTGCAAGCATTTCGTTAAATGCTTTGATGAGCAGGCCCAGCTCATCTTTACTGTGTTTATTCACTCTGATCGAATATTCCTTCTTCTCAGAAATAATCTTAGCGACGTTTGCCAGGTCCAGAATCGGTTCCGAAATAACCTTTTGCAGTTCCGCCGAGATAAAAAATATCAACAATGAAACAAGTACCAAAGCTCCGGCAGAAACAATAATATCCTGTTTTAGTGCACGATATAAGTTAGACAATGTGGATTGTAAACAAACTATTCCAACATCCTTATCTTCGACAATGATAGGCTCATAAACAGTCAATAACTTATCTTTGAAAACATGCCCAATTCTTTCAATTTTATCCGGCAGGGTATTATTTTTCTGGTCGATACGATAGTAACTTGCGAAAATATCACCTTCGATAGTATAAACACCACCAAAAACAATTGATGGTTCCGCTTTCAACGCC
>CAZMZR010000056.1:0-5404 GCA_964570855.1 uncultured Pirellulales bacterium | reverse complement strand
AAACTAAGAAATTTGTTATACAATAGTAAGATATTTAAAACACATCATCATGAAGCAATTGTTATAAGTATCGGAAACATAACAACCGGAGGGACAGGTAAGACACCTCTTGTAATTTGGTTGTGCAACTTCCTCCTTGAACAGGACATAAATTGTGCGATATTGACTCGTGGCTATAAAGCAACGAAAGAATCAAATTTGTCCGGAATCGAGTCGGAGGAAATAAAAAATCAAAATTATATCGATGAACCGGCAATACTTTCAGAAAGCTGCCCCAAGTCCAAAGTAATAGTGAATCCTGACCGCGTTGTCGGTGCGGCCGAAGCCATCGAAAAATATGCAGCTAACGTTTTGATTATGGACGATGGATTTCAGCACCGCCGCTTAGTCAGAGATTTGGATATTGTTACAATCGATGCAACACTACCGTTTGGTTACGGCAAAATTTTACCGGCCGGCTTGTTACGAGAACCTGTTGACTCGCTCAAACGCGCCGATGTTGTTGTTCTTACAAGATGCGACCAAATCGCTGCATCCGAACTAAACAGAATCGAAAATAAACTACAAGCCGTTAATCCTGATATGATAATCGCACGGTCGGCACATAAAGTTGTAGGAGCGAAAACTACTAACGGAAAAAGTATTAATAGTGAAAATCTAAATGGGAAAAAAATATTCGCATTTTGTGGTATAGGCAATCCGAATGCCTTTTTAAACACAATCACAACTCTCGGCGCTGAATTAGCAGGCACAAAAATCCATAACGACCACTATCGATATACAGAAACCTGTTTAGCTGAAATTTACGAACGGGCCGGGCTTGCTAAAGCCGATTTGATACTAACTACGCAAAAAGACTGGACCAAAATCAGGTGTTTAACACCGCGGACGAAAGGCCTGCCGCTTGCATATCTGGCAATCGAAATAAAATTCCTGGCGGGTGAGGATAAATTAAGACGCTTGATTGATGATGTGTTAGCGGGTAAAATCTTGAGAAGATAATAATAATTAGCTTAAATTCTTATACTTTATCGAACTTATACTCTTATGTACGAAAATTTGTTAAAAACGATAACAAATCTTGACTCACCGAAAGTGCTGGTTGTGGGCGATTTTATGCTCGATATTTATTTGTACGGCGATGCCCTGAGAATCAGCCCGGAGGCGCCTGTGCCGGTACTACGAGTCCACAAAACTGAGTATAGCTGTGGAGGAGCAGGTTCGGTAGCCGCCGACCTTGCAGTGCTGGGGGCGGTTCCGGTGTGTGTCGGGATTATTGGTGATGACCAAAACGGTAAAATTCTTGTCAATAAACTCAGAGACATCGGAGCTGATATAACCGGCTTACTCAAAACAACCGACCGGCCGACAACAAGCAAACAAAGACTCATCGGTCTGGCACAACATCGCCACCAACAACAACTATTCAGAATGGATGAAGAATCCACGGAACCGCTCGCAGAAAAGCAGTATAGAAAGATTTTAAATCTTTATAATGACAGACTGCCACAGGTTGACATTGTGTGCCTTCAGGATCATGACAAAGGCTTGCTCAGTAAATCACTTTGCGCCGAAATGATACAATCCGCAGTAAAGGCTCACAAAAAAGTCATAGTCGATCCCTGCCTGACCAGTGATTATTCGAAATACACGGGGGCATCAATTATTACGCCGAACCGACAGGAGACATCGGTGGCCGTTGGTTTCGAACTGCAAAATGAAGAAGAATTCACCAGAGCATCACAGCAGCTCCTGGAAAAACTAAAGCTGGAAGCTGTAGTTATTACACTCGATAAATCCGGTGCGTATCTCAAGACAAAAGACTCGCAGCAGATTATACCTACCCGTCCTCGTGACGTTTATGACGTTACCGGAGCGGGCGATATGGTTTTATCGACACTGGCAACAACTCTGGCTGCGAATTGCGACTTTAAAACGGCGGTGGAATTAGCCAATATAGCCGGCGGGATCGAGGTAGAAAAATTCGGCAACCAAACAGTTACTATCGAAGAAATGATAGATGAAATTGTCAGCCAAAAACGGGCCAACAGTGGTAAAGTACGTCCGGTCGATATGTTGACCGACGAGCTGACATGGCACCGCAGACGAAAAGAGACTGTGGTCTTTACGAACGGCTGTTTCGATGTCATTCACACCGGGCATATAGAATTTCTAAAATTCTGCAAGTCTAAGGGTGACATTGTCGTTGTCGGGCTAAACAGTGACAATTCCGTGAGAACCATCAAGGGCCCCGATCGACCAATAAATAATCAACACGACAGAGCAGCCGTCCTGGCGGCTTTGGAAATGATTGATTATATCACTGTTTTCGATGAGCCGGACCCGCTGAATTTAATCAAGAAAATAAAGCCGGATATTTTGGTCAAAGGTCGTGACTGGGAACAAAAAGGTGTCATTGGGCGCGAATTCGTCGAATCCTGCGGCGGCAAGGTCGTTCTTGCTCCAATCGTTGAGGGTAAAAGCTCATCTGCAACAATCAAAAAAATGAACCCGTTACAGGCAAAATCCTGATGAACTATAGTACGAAAAAACAAATATCAGAGGCCGTTGAAACTCACAAGAGGATGACCGTCGAACTCGATAAAAACAGCGAAATTATCAGTGCCGTCGCTGAGGCGATAATAAAAGTACTGGAACAAAACGGCACGATTTATCTCTGTGGCAACGGTGGCTCGGCGGCGGATGCCCAGCACATTGCCGGTGAGCTTGTCGGCAGATTCCAACGGGAACGGAAGGCCCTTGCCGCAGTAGCACTTTCGACCGACACCTCGATATTGACATCGATTGCCAACGACTACTCCTACGAGAAAGTCTTCGCCAGGCAGGTTGAGGCACTGGTACGCGAAGGTGATATATTATGGGCTTTTTCGACCAGCGGGACTTCGGCAAGTGTCACTGTCGCCTCGCGTCTGGCGAAAGAAAAAAATGCACAGGTAATAGCTTTTACAGGACGGAAAAACAGCGAGCTTGAACATATTTCCGATATTTGTTTTTGCGCCGACAACGAATCGACCGCCCGAAGCCAGGAAATGCATCAGCTTGCCTATCACATAATTTGTGACATTGTGGAATACAACTTTACGGAAGTTTAAGCCGGAAATGGATTTTATTAAACATGTCTGAAAAAGCCATATTTTTAGATCGCGATGACACCCTGATTGAAGATCCGGGCTACATCAGCAGTCCCGATCAGGTAAAGCTATTGGATGGTGCTGCCGAGGCGCTTATCAAGCTCAAAGAACTCGGATACAAGCTTATTGTCGTAAGCAACCAATCGGCTGTCGCAAGAGGTATTGTCTCTGAGAAAACACTCGGTAAAATTCACGACCAATTGAAGCAATTGCTGGCCGAAAAAAATGCGTTTTTAGACCGAATTTATTACTGCCCATACCATCCGGACGGCGTTGTTCAAAAATACCGAAAAGAGAGCAACAACAGAAAACCCAATCCTGGAATGCTGCTGACCGCCGCTAAAGATATGGATATCGACCTCGGCCAATCCTGGTGCATCGGCAACAGCATCAGTGACATCGGGGCCGGACAGCGAGCCGGATGTAAAACCATCATGATAGATGTACCATCTCACAAAAAACAACCCGATCCCGGATTAGATCAGAAAGGCATAACGCCGGACTACAAAGGCGTGAATCTAAGAGAGGCGGTAAATATTATCAAAAAACATCTTCGTTCTTCTGACGACATAAAAGCCCAAACTCAGCCGGCTTGCGAAGTCCAAAACAATCCGGCCACAAAAGACTCTAAAACAACTTCAGAAGACAAACCGGCTCTTGAAGATAATGAGCCGCCCCAGGAAGTAAAGGAATCTTCTCCCGAAGTCACCGATCAGGTTGACGAACCGGCGGAAGATGCTTCACAAACCAGACTACAGCAATCCCAACCAAAATCGGAAAAAACAAAGGCTCATATCACTCAAATAGAAACCAAAAAAAACAGAGACGAAAAATTGTTAGTTGAAATTTTAGGACAACTCAAAACCATGCAACGAGAAGAAATGTTCAGTGAGTTTTCCATAATGAGACTGTTGGCCGGAATTGTGCAAATCATCGTTCTTTTCTTCCTGCTGGTTACGATATGGTACCTAATGAGCCCGGAAAGTCAGGTTAGTTCTGTCTATATCGCACTCGGTTATGCGGCAGTATTTCAGCTCATGGCATTAACCCTCTATATAATGCATAACCGAAAATAAAAATGTTAGATACGTATCTCAATGGGTCTGAAGTGAGATAAGAGACACAAAATGCAAGATACAAACATTTTAGTCTGGCTCCCTTCTCCAATGGGAGATGCTGTCCTTTGCACACCGGCTTTACGGGCTATTCGAGAGCACTTCAAATCCTGTAGAGTCACATTTTATGCAAATTCCATGGCTCGACAGATATTGTCACCATGCAGCTTTAACGATAATTGGCTGGAACAAAATGACAATAATCCATTTGCCATCGTAAAAGTTCTCAAAAAGCAAAAATTCTCCCATGCAATTCTTTTCAAAAATTCCTTCGCTTCGGCACTGGCCGTTCTCTTAGCGGGAATACCAACGCGTATCGGATATGCCCGCGAAAAACGCGGTTTTATGCTCACAGATAAACTTTATCCGGAGAAACTTCGTAACGGCAAATTCAAGCCTGTTTCGATGGTCGATTACTATCTTGCTATTGCCTCCTGGATCGGCGCCGATACAGTAAACAGAAGCCTTGAATTATCCATCGATCCGTCGGCAAAAGAAAACCTCAGATTAAAATTGCCGGAATTGTTTCAAGCCGATGGTCCTATCGTTATTCTCGTCCCCGGTGGAGCATTCGGCCCGAGCAAATTCTGGCCCGGCATAAGTTTTGCGCAAACAGCAGATAAACTAATTGGCGATTACAACGCAACGGTTGTCGTCTCAGTGGCGTCCAATCCTACAGAGGAACGTATTGCAGAAGAGATATGCAAAGTAAGCAGATTTTCAAAGAAGACACAAAAATACAATTCAAAAAGTAAACTCATCAATCTGGCAGAAAAACCGGTAGGTCTCGGTGAGTTAAAAGCATTATTTTCAATAGCGGATTTAGTGATAACCAACGATACGGGGCCCCGTCATATCGCCATTGCACTGGGACATAAAGTCGTCACTCTCTTTGGGCCGAACAATCCTGCATGGACAGATACAAACTACGAGAATGAAATCCAAATAATCGGTAACGTCAACTGTGCGCCCTGCCATAATCCAACATGTACAAAGAGCGAACATCTTTGCATGCAGGCAATCACAGTCGATACGGTTTACGATGCGGCTAAAGAATTAATTGAAAATAATCGCAAACATGCCAGGATTTACACTCAACAGGAATTTGTGGAGATTGCAGATTACTTTTTTATCGAT
>CAZMZR010000055.1:0-22425 GCA_964570855.1 uncultured Pirellulales bacterium | reverse complement strand
CCCCGTGTTTTCTTGCGAAAGCAAGAACGGGGGCTCCAGTCGAGATGACAAAAAAGCAGGTCATTGCATCGAAGATTACTTCGCTCGGCTCGTAATGACACACTTTTTAACTTTTACCTTTTTCCTTTGTTTAATTTCTTCTTGCCCGGCACAGATACCGCATATATAATTTCACTTAGCGGACAGAGCATCTCCGAACCGGCAACATCGTAGTTTGTGCTTCTTTGCGTTATAGCGAGAAGCTTGGGATATGATTCGAAAACAAAATAAACATTGTTGGAAGTACCAATCATGAATAATACACAAAATGATAATAACGCTAAACAACTTTCGGAACTTGGCTATCCAGTTCATTTATTCATCGACACTTCAAATTGGGAGCGAATGCAGTTTCCATTCGGGCTCCCTCGTCTTCAACCACTAATGGATAGACTTAATGAAGGTGACATTCGAGTTGTTATTTCTGAAGTTGTTGTTCATGAAATCCGCGCACATGTGTTTTCACATATAATAGAGACAGAAAAAGCTCATGCAAAATTCCGTAAAAAAGCATTTATCATCAAAATAAACAAAGATTCAAACACTCAGGCTTTAATCACCGAATTAGATTGGAAGGCTATTAATAAATCGATATTTGAAACTGTAGATTCATTTTTTCAAACTCCCGGTGTTGAGGTAATTCCAATTCATGGTGATGATGCAAAGAGTGTTTTCGATGACTACTTTTCTTGTCGGGCACCATTTGGCGAAGGAAAAAAGAAGAGCGAATTCCCGGATTCATTTGCAACGAAGGGGCTTTTAAGATATGCACAAATTCATAAATGCACAATTGGTGTAGTCTCCGAAGATGGAGACTGGCAGGCTGTATGCAGGGATCATGATGAACTTATACATTGCTCGTCACTCGAACAAGTCATTGACCATAGTCAAATCGCAAAAGCTGAACCCCATAAAGAAATCAGACAACTGCTTGAAGGACATCGACATCAACTTGAGTCAATCATTTTAGAATCTTTCAAAGACAGAGGATTCTATTGGGACTCTGATGCAGATTATGATAGTGATGTCGAGGAAATATATGACGAAGAGATAGAGTCATTGTCTTTGTCGGTGGTTGCAACAGATGGTAATTGCGCAGAAGTCGCCGGAGACGCTTGCATTCATTTCCGTGCAACAGTCACCTATCCAGACCCAGACTCGTGTTACCGAGATCCCGACACAAAGGAGCTTGTATTTTTGAACAATGTAAATGCGACACTTATTTCAGGAATTACGGTAATGGTGAGGTTCAGTGTAAATATAGAGTCTCTCCGACAAAATGAACTCAAGCTTAGTGAACTAATTGTCGCTGACAACAGCGACATATGGTTTACTGAAGATGAAATAGAAGAGATACACACCGACAATGAATATTATGAAGAGTAATAATCAAGCATCCAAGAAAAAGATTGAATAAAAAGAATCAGTTACATTTTTCAATGAGTTGTGGTTGATGATGAAAAGCTTTGATGTAAGATATCGATAAGAATTATGTTTGGTGTGCCACGAATTACAATTTTTATGATCGATAGAAATAAATGAAGTTTAATAAAAACGCACCTAGATACAGAGCTGGCCATGGAAACCTCGAAGGAGGAACAGGCGGGATTACGCGCATGTGCCCGGCCGTTGATTTTCTTGAGGTCTACAAAATTGATAAAACATTTCGCATTTATACACCTGAAGCTTTAGATCCTGATGAGACTGATCCAAACATGCATTGGATGAGCAAGCCTGTTGCTAATGTGGGTTCGGCCAATAAGATAGTTGCAAGAATATTCATCCAAGCAAGCGAAGCAATCAAAAACACTCCGGTTGCGGATAATATTAACAAAGATGATATTTTGCGATGTATGCACCGATGCAAAGAATATTTACTAATCTGTGAATATAAAAAAGAATTCATTTGTAAAGAGGTTGATCGGATACTTCAAATGTTCCAGAAAGGCCAAATTAAAAAAGAAGGAAATCATTTTACAAATTTTCCGCAGGTCGATCATTTGGAAGAATATTGCGGAATTTTTCTTAATAATGCCAAACTTTCAATACAAACGTTAGCAGAATTAATTAACGCGTTTTATAAAACTAACTTTGATGGACCCAAATTTGATAAAGTTTTTAAATGGTCAAGAACAGCGTTAAAACATAATAATGACTTTGTTCAATTCTTAAAAGACATTCAACCTGGCTTGAAATACATTGTCGATCTCCGCAATGCACAGGAGCACCCAAAAAAAGATAGAAAATTAGTTATTGAAAACTTTACATTAAAACCCGGTAATGAAATATCTCTTCCTCTTTGGTATCTGACCGGTGAAAAACCCCTTGCTGTCCATAGTGACGTAACAGAAATAGTTGATTTTCTTGTTGTTGTCATTGAAAACACTTTCCTCTACTGCCTCATGGATAACATCGATAGTTCTTTTCCATTCATTGTTAGATCTATTGACGATTCGGCATTAGATCCCATCTGTCCCATTAAGTACCGTGTTGAACCTTATATTGAAATGCCCAAGGACAAACCAGAAAAACAATGTTAATTTCTCGATTAAGATTTGATTTTTTCGAAGGTGAACTTATGGGCGTCGGCGGTGATTTTTATTTTATCGCCGGATGTGAGTTTTCACTCTCGTTGTCATGTTGAGCGCAGCGAAACATCTGGGATTAAAATTGAAAAAAGAGATTCTTCACTTCGCTACGCTCCGTTCAGAATGACAATCAATTCTGTTTTAGCCGATTTTATCGAAGGTGAATTTGTGGGCGTCGGCGTCGATTTTTATTTTATCGCCGTCGGTGAACCTGCCGGCTAAAAGTTCCGCGGCTAAAGGATTTTCCAGACGCTGCTGGATTGTGCGCTTCAAAGGTCTTGCACCAAAGGCAGCATCGTAACCTTCGTCCATAATCTGCCTGCGGGCATTGTCGGTAAATTCAACCTTTATATTGCGGCCATCAAGACGGCCAGAGAGGTACTCAAGCTGAATATCGACTATTCTTTTCAAATGATCTTTGCTTAGCATGTGAAAGACGATTATCTCATCGATCCTGTTCAGGAACTCCGGCTTGAAAACCTGTTTGAGCGTATCCTTGACGTGGGCTTCGATTTCCCAGTCCGCACCGGATTCCTCGGTCAACTGCTGAATCTTATGGCTTGCGATATTGCTGGTCATAATAATGACGGTGTTCTTGAAATCCACCGTTTTGCCTTTTCCATCGGTCAATCGGCCGTCATCGAAAACCTGCAACAGCACATTGAAGACGTCCGGGTGGGCTTTTTCAATCTCGTCTAACAAAATCACCGAATAGGGTTTTCGCCGAACCGCCTCGGTCAGGCGTCCGCCTTCTTCGTAGCCGATATAGCCGGGAGGGGCGCCGATAAGCCTGGCGACCGAATGCTGCTCCATGAACTCGCTCATATCAATCCGGACCATTGATTTGGGACTATTGAAAAGGAAATTCGCCAGGGCTTTGGAAAGCTCGGTCTTGCCCACGCCGGTCGGCCCGAGGAATAAAAACGTCCCTATCGGGCGGCCCGGATCAGATAAACCGGAGCGGCTCCTGCGGACCGCATTACACAACGCTGCCACCGCTTCGTCCTGCCCTACCACATAGCGACGAATCGAATCTTCCATTTTAAGCAGCCGTTCGCGCTCTCCGCTGAGCAGCTTGGCGACCGGTATCCCGGTCCACTTGGAAACGACCTCCGCTATATGCTCTTCGGAAACTTCGTTGCGTATTATAGAGCGGTCGGAGCCGGAAAGCCGGGCCTCTTTTTCCTCCAACTCCTTTTTCAGATTGGTTATGGTCTCGTACTTCAATCGGGCGGCTGTTTCCAGGTCACCTTTTCGCTGCGCTTCTTCAAACTGCGTCTGTGAATTTTCGATTTCCTGTTTCAACGTTTTTATCTTCTCTATCTGGCCCCTTTCGCCTTCCCACTGGTCGGTCAGGGTCTTATCCCGCTGCTGAAGTTCGGCCAATTGCTTCTCGGCCTTTTTCAATCGCTCTTTGCTCGCATCGTCACTTTCCTTTTTCAGCGCCTCATATTCGATTTGAAGCTGAACAATTCTCCTGCGAATGCTATCCAGCTCGGCGGGAAGCGAATCGTTCTCAATCCGCAGCTTCGAGGCCGACTCGTCGATCAAGTCAATCGCCTTGTCCGGCAGCCACCGGTCGGTAATGTACCTGTCGGATAAAGTCGCCGCGGCAACGAGCGCCGAGTCTGTAATACGAACTCCATGATGCGTATCGTAGCGGTCTTTAAGTCCTCGAAGGATAGCAATCGTTTCCTCGACGTTCGGCGGATCGATGAGAATAGGCTGGAAACGTCTCTCAAGCGCTGCATCTTTCTCGACATATTTACGATATTCATCGATAGTAGTCGCCCCGATACAGCGCAACTCACCACGGGCAAGTGACGGCTTTAACAGATTACCGGCGTCAACAGCCCCTTCGGCTTTGCCCGCTCCCACGACGGTATGCAGCTCATCGATAAACAATATTATCTGGCCGCCGGCGGTTATCACTTCCTTGAGCACCGCCTTGAGCCGGTCCTCGAATTCACCTCTGAATTTTGTTCCCGCTATCAACGACCCCATATCCAGGGCGATGATTGTCTTGTTCTTCAGACCCGAAGGGACATCACCCGAGACAATCCGCTGAGCTAGACCTTCGACAATTGCGGTCTTGCCGACGCCCGGTTCGCCTATCAATACGGGATTATTTTTCGTCCTGCGATTGAGGACCTGCATACATCGTCGTATTTCCTCGTCCCTTCCGATGACCGGATCGAGTTTTCCCTTTCGCGCCATTTCCAAAAGGTCGATACCATAGCGTTCGAGCGCTTTGTATTTCGACTCCGGGTTCTGGTCAATTATTTTTTCTGAACCTCGAATCTCTTTCATGGCGTTTTCGATTTGTTCCGATGTCACTGAGTTAAGCCGTAATATCTCCTTCGCATCGTTTTGTACGGAAGCCAGCGCAAGAAACAGATGTTCGACACTCAGGTATTCGTCCCCCATCGCATCGGCGCGATTCTGGGCGTCCAGAACAACCTGGCTAAAGGCCGGGTCGGGCATAAGCTGGTTTCCACCGCTGCCCTGAGCCAGCCGACCAAGCTCGCTTTCAGTCATCTCTTTGATTCGCGAAACGTTGGCGCCTATCTTCTTCAAAATCTCGATAACTGTCCCGGCTTCATCACTACAAAGAGCACTTAGCAAATGTAACGGCGAGGTTATAGTATGAGATTTAGCCATCGCAATCTGCTGAGCAGTCGCCAATGCTTCCTGGGCCTTCAATGTAAACTTGTCGAATTTCATGACAAATTCCTTTTCATGCAAAAAACAATATTATAGATATTCTATAAGTAATGAGAATTGCAAAAAGCGTGCCCGGAGTGTTTAAAAATCATAATTGCTTATATAATAAGAAACTACATATTTACAGTTTTATAATATAAGTGCCAATATGGCAGGTGTATGCATAACGAACCGCCTGCGCGAGCTTAATTCTGATTTGTAGTTTATCGAATGGATTTGAAAAAAAACTGAAAAGCCCGGCAGATCAAAGCAGACCCCGATGGGCCTATTGACAGAGATTGGCTCGCTGCACTAAATAAAAGCGGATGGTCTAACGGGTCCCGCCGCCGGTAACCCAGCCGGCATTGATATTATATATAAAATACCCCCGCAGACGAGTACTGATGTATATGTCATTGCCATTAACGGCAAAAATAGCTTCCACCTTCCTGCCTATTTTGATTTGTACGGCTCCGGATTGTGCAAGCCCATCGTGTACTTGCTCTCCATACTCGACTATCTGCATATCGGAAAAACCGGCCCTTCGCATTATTTCCACGATATGACTGGCGTCAAGATCCAGCACACCCCGACTGCTTAAGGGAATTACCTGTATTCCACTATGAGAGCACCCAAACAGACCTAAAGCCAGGATTAGCAACGATAAAGCTGTAATCGCATGATAAACTTCAGACTTATGTTTAATTGAAATCACATTTCTCCCTTTAAATACCCTTTACCTGTCCTGGCGAGATATCGCGTTGAGGAGACTCGACTGATAATTACTTCCCGCCGGTCCAGCAGGTGCCTGATACTGAGTTTGGGGCTGCTGTTGGTTCTGCATTATGCTCGTCGGAGAAGGCCCCGTAAATTCCACATTAATACCATCTTCCGGTACTATTCGAGCCGTGATGAAAACGGCAATTTCTCGCGAAGAATCCTCATTGGCTGTATTCTTAAACAGTGAACCTACCAACGGGAGTTTGCTTAGACCGGGAACCTTTTTATTATCGTGATTACTTCGGTTCTCGGTTAGTCCGGCTACTATAGCGGTACCACCGTCTTTGATACGCACCGTATTTTCAGCAGTTCGCCTTGTTATAACCGGAAGTTCGGTTGACCGTGCGCTCGGGATACTATCACTGACCTCGACGGCCATCTCCAATATAATATTCCCATTATCTCCGATGTAAGGTGTAATAGTCAAAGTAGTTCCGGAAACCACATTTTCCATATAGGAACTTGCGTAACCATAACTGCTGACCGTTGACGGTGTAAGTAAAAAGTACTCTTCTTTCAAGACCTGGATTTTAGCCTGCCTGCCGTCCAGGGCCATTAACTGTGGTTTGGACAATATTTTTGCTTCGTCATTCTCAACAAGAAGGTTCAGCGCCATTACCAGCGAATCGGTGAACGTTGCATCCGGCGAATAGCCCATCTGCACACCCCACGGCCATTTGCCGCCAAAATCCATCAGGTCGTCCCCATTACCAAGAAGTTCGCTACTAAACATTCCAGCCCGGATAGTGGGCCAACCCCACTCTATTCCCATATTCAGCAAATCACCACGTTCCATTATGACAATTCGTGCATCCAGCATAACATGAGTCGGAGTTTTATCAAGCATTTTCAGGTCCGATACGATACGCTCCATCATCACACTCGGTGCTGTTACTAATACTGTGTGACTATTAGGATCCGGGTCGGCTTTGACGTAAGGCAGAAAAGCATTAGAAAGCAGTGATACTGCCGTACCTGCTCTGACATAATCCAGTTTTACAGGTCGTGTTTCACTCATTACCGGGAACAGCGGATTGTTGGGATCACCCGGAGAAACCAGGTAATAATGCGGTGTCTTTTTGTAAATATAAGAAGTACCCGCCAAAACGATTTGCAGCGCCGTCTCAAGCGGTACATCTTTCAGAGTACAGTACACCTCTCCATAAACACTCGCTTCGGGGATGATCGGAATACCTGCCTGTGTTCCAAGATTCTCAAGCACATACGAAAGCTCTTCGCCCGCGAATGTATTAGAAACAGGTACTGTTGCCGGATCAAACTGAACTCCCGCAGGAATGGCTGGTCCTTCCCTCTCCGTTTTTAGAGCCTGAAGTTGATCTAATATCTTCTGTATATCCGGATCCGTAGATGACGGCTCAGTTACTGTACCTGCCTGGGCCGCCGGCGCTACACCTCTTGGTAATGTTGTTGGAGGCAGTGCAGTCGGCAATGTTCCATCTGTCACAGGCGGTAGTGTTGTCGGCAATGTTCCAGTCCTATCTGTCGTAGGTGCAGTTGTCGTGGTCGGCCGTGTTTGAGTTGTCGAAGGCCTTTGTGTGAGCGCAACCGGTTCCGCAACTCCCATATTCATATTCTGTATAATCGGAGTAGAAAATGACTTACTTGGCGGATTGAAATTGATACCGGGTTTTTCAGGTATCACTTCACCGCTCCAGCCATAAGGGACCCTGATAGTAAACTTACCCTGAGCATCGGTGGCTGTTGAGCCTGGAATATCTGTTGCGGTAATTTTTACGTCCCGTATCGGTATTCCGTTCATAGAAACCATATCGGTGATAGTAAACATCTTTACGATCGCCTGGAAGTTCTGATTCAGCATATCACGGCTAACATTACTATATCGTTGAGTGGTAGGCCTGAACGTATGTCCCTCACTTGTGGGGGTAACCATACCGCTCCAGCCATGGTTCACCTCCAGTGTGTATGTGCCACTGGAGTCCGTCGAAGCGGTAAGACCTAAATCACTGATCATAAGCACACCCTCGACGGGCTTACCCTGATCAGAGATAATCGTACCTGAGATGACTCGTTTCAATACTGTTGCGTTATAGTCTCGACTGATCTCATCAAACTTGACGTCACTATATTGTATACTGGACGGGTCAAACTCGAAACCTCCTTGTTGGGGTGTAATCGTACCGCTCCAGCCCCAGGGCACACTGACACTGTAACTGCCGTCGCTACCGGAGACAACAGGTCTTCCCGGCGCGCCCTGCAGTGTCACGCCCGATACTCCAACCGTACCGCTGATTGTTAACTGCTTAAGTGAAGCTGTATAGTTCTGATTTTTCATATCCGCGTTAATGGGCGGATTGAGTTTATTGGCCGGATCAAAATCATAACCTTCTTTCATCGGCGTAACTGTCCCGCTCCAGTTCCAGTCAACAGTAACGCTGTATGCCCCTCCAGAGCCGGTAATCGGGTCACCCGGCAGACCAAGCATTTGAACACCTTCCTGCCCTGCCGAACCGGAAATAGTAAAGCTCTTTATTGCGGATTCATATTGCTGACTATCACGATCACTGTCAACATTACTATAAGTCATTGATGCCGGCTTGAATGTATAACCATCCAAATTCGGTGTAACCACACCACTCCAGCCCCATTTTACGACGGCATTGTAATATCCGCTCGAATCTGTATAAACAGCATCCGGAAAACCTTTCATTTCCACGTTCGCCATACTAGCCGAGCCGGAAATTGTATATGTAATCGGCGTGGAAGTATAATCCTGGTTCGTTTGATTAAAAGTAATACTGGTATAAGGTATCTCCTCCGGCATGAATGTATAACCTTGTTTTTCCGGCTTCACCGCTCCGCTCCAGCCCCAGTCAACGGTGGTCGTGTAATTACCCGTGTTATCGGTCGTAACTTTACTCGGAAAACCCCGCATTTCAACACCAGCTTCTCGTGTCGTACCGGAAATAGTTATTGTTATCCGTTTTGCAGAATAATCCTGCCTCGGCATATCGGTACCAACGTTTCTGTACGATCTGTCCTTAGGATTGAACTCATAACCATCTTTCAACGGTATAACGGTACCATTCCATCCATATTCGACTATGACGCTATATTTGCCGTCGCTGCCGGTAACCGGTTCACCCGGCAGACCGGTTAATTGAACATCCGCCATACCGAGCGAACCTGATATTGTATAGGTAACAGGTGTTGCTCTGTAATCCTGATTATCCTGATCACCGGTTATCTCCGGATAAGTTTTGGAAGCCGGCTCAAAGGTCCAACCGTCTTTCCTGGGTGTAACTGTACCGGTCCAGCCCCATTTAACAATGGCAATATAATAACCGCTTTCATCAGTAACAGGGTTATTGGGTAAACCCTGCATTACCACACCCTGCACTCCCACCGAGCCGGATATAGTATGCGTTACCTCAACCGCCTGAAACTGGGCGCTGACGTTCAAAGTGCATAACAAAACGGTGCAGGCTACTATCACACCGCCCGATAACATTCGAATAATTTTTTTCCGCGCCATAACTCAACGTCCCTTTCTGTAATAGCCTTCTTGCCTGTATCGGCAATCCAGCATCTTTCTTTAGTAAAAAAATCTCCCCTTCCGCTATACTACCATTGAACCTCTATAACGTCGTTTGGTGCGATTTCTTCTGCCGTTTGTATAATGTTAACGATTCTCCGGTCACCATCTAAAGAAATCTGCACAACCATTTGTTTGATTATGCTCTGGGCCGGGGCATATTCCATGTTAACCTCAAGACGGTACACACCTGGAGGTATTGAAGAAAAATCAAAAATTCCGGAGTACTTCCTGTTGGCAAGCGGCAACATCACACCTCCTTCATCGCAGGAGAGCGTTGTGCTCGATCTTATTGCTCCAGTCATTTCCCCTGAGGTTATTGCCAGTCCGGCTCTGCATTTGACAGGATTCAAATGGGTTTCCCCATAATTAATAAAATCAGCCCATATGAGGAACTGTGAATCTTCAGGATTCCACTCGCGAACTATCAGATTCCCGAATTTGATATTAACTTCAGGCGCCACACCCTTAACATTTCCCACACATATGTTTGTTGTCGTCAGGCCAGCCATCTGGCCGTCAGGGTAATGGGCATATAAACCAAGAACTGCATAATGCCAGGGATGTTCGCCTATGAATTCCGGGATTTCAGCAATAATCCTAATGCGTCTTCTCTCAAAACTTCTCAAGGTAAATTTTCCCGGTTCCGCTTTAAGCCAATCCATACATGCCAGATCTTCGCCTTTAAAGGCGTTTGTAGCGGTCTGGGTAAGTGCCGTCGGTAGTCCAAAAAGTGTCTGGATATCTATAGTTTCATCCGATGAGTTAATCACTTCCAAGAATGACGAATGGGTTGAATTAAGATAACCTTCTATTACTACGTCTCCTGGGACCAGGTCCAGTGGCGCATCGGTCGGGGCCCTTTTTACACCCGGATCACCAACAAAATCCATTTCCTTTGCAATCGCCGTTCCACGCCTGCCGTCTACATAGATAGCGCCGGCTATTTTATATTTACCACTGGGTAAAGGCCGCATGATGTCGGTTTTCAAATTCAATTCCGCGCCAGGGATAATACCGGCATCCTTAAATTCCGCCCTTGTAATGACTCGCCAATGACCATCCTGGAAGCCCCAGATTCTTGCAAATGGCTTCAAACGTGAAAAGGTTGGGCCTACATTATCTACGCTTACCGAAATTAAAGTTGTTGCAGGATTGCTTCCTTCTGGAGGAACGTGTTCCATCCCGACATTTTTCAACTCAATTTTTGGCCGATAGACACGACCTTGTATCTCAATAAGAACGGGAACTAAATATCGAATATCAATAGCAACATTTGAGCCTGGATTAATGACCGTCAATGATGCAAGGATTCCTGCACAATAGAATCCACCAACACCACGCGGGACTCTTACGGTTATTTCAACAGGTTCCTGCCCAAGCGGATTAACTTCAACATTCGTTCTACTCAAGCTTATCCAGTCGCTGCACGAAGATAACTTCGATACATCAAAATCCTTAACATAATCATGCTCGTCATTCGGATCAGGGTTAAAAATTAACCACCCACTATCTTCCTCCTGGCCCAATTCAACTACCTTCAAACTCATTGAAAGCACCTGGTTGGGATCAAAGCTATGAATCTGCAGAGCCGTCCTAAGCATGTTCCCGGCTCGAGGATTAAGATTTAACTGCATCGGTTGAACCATGTATTGTCCTAATGCAGAACCAGCAGACAAAGACATTACCGCTGTAATGACGATCAGCCGGATCGCAACAGGAACGTTGAAAACATGGTTCAATAAAGATCTGTTCAGCTTATGACTGCTTTGTTCTTTTTTCTGATTGTTGTAACAGCAAAAATCCTTCCTGTTATTTCCGCTTCGCATCGATAGTCTCCAAATAGAAAACTCGTAACAATCCCTAATATTAAAACTAATCGAGAACCGCCGAACATCGTCCGGCAATTCCCATTCGATAATAAACATACCCGTAGCAGAAAACAAAATCTGACATCTCCATTGCTGATCCGTTCTCCCTGTATGATTTCATCAATTTCACTCCTAAACTACGGCTTTACCTAATTCGGCAATTTGACGTCCCCACTTTTTATAATTCCCTTACAAACCCCCATATCAATCACTAATCCGTGATCTTCCACCTTTGTCCCCAACTCAAAGGACTTATACCTCCGATAAGGGCGTTAGCAGCTTGCCAGTTCAGCTTTATTATATATGATAGCCGCCAACTTCACATTGCCCAATTTTACCAATTTGCCCTGCCGCTGTCAAGTCCAAACTGTTTATTTTGCCCATTTTATGGCATGTCATAGTTGAACTTTCAGGAGGAATCCATCACTCCAACGGCTTGAAAATACCAATAATCTTAATACGGCCTATAATGAGTCGATTTTTTTGCAGATTGGTAGGATACGGCATTGCATCAGGGATGTTTTATACGCTCTTTTCCGAAATAGTCCTATATCATAAAATAAACTTTCTTTTATATTTCAAATAATTTTTTTTACCATAAAAGTGAACCATACTGTAAATATCGTTTTTCTCGCCTGTTTAATTGTTAAAATCCATATTCTGAACAACATCAAACCATTCACTCACAGAATATCCATCAAATCACTCCATAATATAAACATTGATAGCCGAATAACTCGCTCACCCGAGTCTGCTTCTTTCTGCATTGCCGGGAATTGATGTAACAAATTATTGTTTTACCTTCAAATCATCACTTGGATAAGGACTAAATAAGCTACAATCCTGCCAATTAGCATAACATTAACTAATCCATATCGTTTATGCTCGAACAGCATAAATATTAAATTATGACAAACCAGACAGGCCTTTAAAACACAATCGCCGTTAAGAAAGGGATAAACTCTCGTTATAAAAAACGGGCATTGAAATAATGGATCCGATACGGGGCAAATTTTTCTTTGCCGGAATAAAAATCTATCTATGATTGCAAACAATTATTCTAAATCAACACGTTGAGTTGAAACATGTACTTTGCCCGGTTTTTAGAAACGTATATTTTTAGAAAATTTCAAACTATAGTAAAAAAACAGGGAGGGATGATTTACTCATCCCTCCCTTAAACTTCTTTTCTAAAGTAATCATCAAATCTTAAAAAGATTAAGAAAGTTTCTTTTTTTAATTAAAGACTACTTCATTACTGCTTTCATTGCCTTCGGCTTACGCATTGGGCTTTACAGTAATACAAACTGTACCGACCAGAACCTCGTCACCCGGCGAAGCCGTCCAAATCTTGGCCTTCCAAGCACTGATACAAATTTCCCTTTCTACCCAATCACCAGCGTCACCAGGGACAGTATCATCATCAAATGAAGCTTCCCAACCGTCAATAACGTCGCCAACTTTAGTCAGGCTGGTACCGAGTTTCACTGGAAAGTTAGTCAGGATCTTGAATTTGGTGCAACCATAATAGCATGGGAAATCGTCATCTACCTTGCCAATGACTGAACAATTTACCTGCTTCAGAACAATTTTCAAGTCGTCGCAATCCTTTATACTAACATAGTAACCAATATCCATATAAACGTCAATGCAGCAAATCGGCAAAGCAGTGTAAGTCCAGGGCCAATGATCATCGTACTTGAAGCTATGATCTGGTATATTTGGATCTAAGTCTGCCGCTTGTACTGTAGTTGCCAAGAAAGCCAACAGTGCTATTGCAATTAAACTTTTCTTTACCATTTTCATTCCCTCTCTAAACTATCGCTCCATTTTGGCCGATATAAGCCTCGGAGCTAAAACCTTCATTAATGCCCAGGGCTACAAGGTACCTGAGCCACTTTATCGACGGGCTTAAGCCTTATTTAACCGACTCCGACAAGAAAGCCCGCCTTACATACTACCTGCCTGAGTCGGGGCCACATGAGGTTTACGATTTCAAATCGTGATTTCCAATCACCTTAATTTAAATCGTTCAGCCGTCCAAAACATGGCCAGCATCTTAGACGACTTGCAAGTATAATTCTGCTTGCAACATATCAGTTCTTCACTACCTCACACACCTCCTTTCTCCCCCATCCTCTTTGAGGAAGAGGGTTCCTTTGTTTGGATAACATTTATCCACAAATCCTGGGCATAAATAATAACTAATCAGAACTATGTTCTGTCTTTTCACTATAATTCCTTCTATGACGGCGGCATTACCGTAAAAGCAATGGAACCCCTATACCTGCCCGCATGATCCTTGATAGTCGTCTCAATTTTGAAATTCATCGTGATATCATGCGATCCCTCTGTCGTCTCCGATATAGATACCGGACGTGCCATCGTAACAAATCCCTTCGTCGCCGGTGTTTTCACTGAAATACGGTCGGGCGTTATAGTATTGCCTTTGATGCGCTTAAGCGGTGTTATAGAGGCAACGATAGGACCGTGCAAACAATTAGATTCAACTTTCACCGTCAATGCCGCCGACGATACACCATCATCCCAGAACGATATAGTCCCGAGATCAAGTTTCCCCGGTGTTGTGGATATCCTAACGAACGGCTCTTCAGCCCGGATAATTCCCACCGATCCAAATAACGCCATCAATATTGAACATGTTATTAAGATTTTTTTCATTTTCTTCTCCCCCCAAAACTACTTTGCCACAATCTATTTACCGTTAATATTCAACAGCAAACTAAACTGATCTACTTAATCAATTAGCATTGAAAACCTTAATTCCCTTTTTTATGATGAGCACTTTCAGCAACTCAACATCATCAGATAATGAACTTTCCAAAGAATTCAAGAGTGGGTGATGAAATAAAAAAAGAGGTTTTTTCATCCACTCCTCACAAAAACTCTCCTCACATTTGAACTGGCTATTTAGATTTAGCGCTGTCTGGCACAAAGCCCTAACTTACCAAGATAACAAATACACGCAACTTCGTGCCTTTCCAACTTGCTCAGTTTACCAATTTTTACACTTCATGTCAATGACTAAATTCTAAATTTTTGCATTTTTTACAATGCTGTGCACCTATTATTTCTTTGCTATTTTATCCATACTACCAGGCTACGTCAACGCACAAACCACCCAAAATACATATTTTTTGCTTTTTTTCTGAATATTCCAAATTTTCACTCTACATTATATCTAAGCTTTAAAAAACATTGTGCGTATAAGTTTCTATTATAAAAAGAGATATATCAACTATCATAACTTCCCAAAAAAAATTTGCAGGTTGGGAAAAATTATTCCCCCCACTTGTGCTTAGCAATCCAGCAAAAAACCAATTTTATTCAATAATCATAGATGGAGCTACGGTGCGAGTACAAAAATCAGCCCCTTCGAAAAAATCCCCGGAAAATCACGTAAAAATCAAAATTTTTTCAGAATCTCATACATGTCCAATAAAGTTCGGCTTTTAACCAAACTACGAAGGTATCATGAATATCGTGTAAGAAAGCACATTATTAGGTCCAAACATTCTGATACACAGCGAGAAAAAATAGCAACCTTTCGCATCAGAAGCTGCCGGTGACTTATATCCGTAAGTTAACGGAGAAGTAATGAATACAATTGCCAACAGGTAATTTCACGAATCAAAAAATGACGATTTGGTCTGGTTTACGGACATAGAATGGTTATAATACATAAGATTTAAAAGTATATTGCCGAAGGATATAGTTTACACTCGGCTGAAATCCAGGATTTTAATTAGGAGTAAAGAAAAGATGAAATTATTTGTCAAGAGAATCGCTATACCACTGTTGTTCTCACTGATAATACTTCTGGTAACAAGTTGTCATATCCAGCCGTCCACGCAGCCTGCAGTCAAAGCCCCTGCCGACCCGAACGTTGTTGCGAAAATAAGTGATTACATCATAACAAGAGAAGCTCTTGAGAAGAGACTTTTAACAGAGCTTTACCCCAAAGAATATGTGCAATACCGCGAGGAAGACAAACCGCCAGACGCCGATTCGGTGCTTATGGAAATGATAGCGGAAAAAGCCATGATTATCGAAGCTCGCGAACAGGGTTATCCCGAAGATGATTCCATTAAATCCCCGGTCGAACGATTCCGTGACAGAAGGCTTATAAATATATTGATACAAAATTACCTGCAGCAGATGAAAGAAAAAATAACTGCTACCGAGTCCGAAATAGAGCAAAAGGCGCAAGCCGACCCTAATGCGAATCGTACATTAATAAAAAGAAATATAGAAAATGGAAAAGCCAGAAATATCATAAACGAGTATTACAAACAAATATATGAAAAGTTCCATATCAAGAAGTTGAGTGAGAATTACCCACAGGCCGTCCAAATACACGACAGGCTGTTGAATCATCCCAAGACACCGGAAAAATTAAAGTTTATACGATCAACTCAAATAAAAAACGAAATGACACCCGAAGAGAGAAACATTGTATTGGCTACGTACGATTACGGAAAAGTAACAATGGAGGACTGGCTCAATGCTCTGTGCGAATTCTCCCCGCCAAGTCGTCCGAAAAATTTGAATACTACAGAAGGCGTCGAACAGTTGCTGGACAGAGTTTTGGCCAGGCCCCTTTACATTGCTGAAGCGAAATTGCTAAAGTTCGATGAGGATGAAACTCTCTTAAAGCAGGTAAAAGAGTATGAAGAAAGATTACTGCTTAGTAAAGTTAACAGCGAAATATACAAACAGACCAAGGAATCCTCAGATGAGCAGCTTGTCGATTATTTCAATAACAACAAAGAGCTATTCAAGACAAAAAGCATGAAGATCGACCTAATCTGGTGCCAGGATCTAAAAACGGCCGGGCAGGTCAAGGCGGAATTAGACAGCGGCAAAGATTTCGAATCTGTCAAACAGCAGTTTTCACTGGATAAGAAATTAAAACCGTATGACACTTATCCCAACAGAGAGGGATTATTCTGGAAGGATTTAAGGCAGGCGGATCCCAACGATGTCGTCGGGCCGATAAAAGGTTTCTACCGACAGGAAATCAAATGGCGTGTTGTTAAAATCCTCGGAAAGACCACCGGAGAGCCTAAAGAATACTCAACCAATATGAACAACAGCATAAAAAATTTGATAATGAGCGAGCAGAGAGTAGCCCTTCTTGCCGAGTACAGAAGCAAGATGCTGAAAAAATATCCGCACGAGATCTATTACGAGAGAATCAAAGATATCGATCCCCTGGATATACCATAAAACCTTGTGCCCGATTCATTGCTGTTGTTCAAAAAACACATGCATCTTAACTACAAAATCGTACAGGCGCAGGATTCCGTATTAATACGACTCCGCCGGAAGTCACCATCATCTGCGCACAATGCCACGGTGCCGATACTGTTCCGGGACGCCGCCGCAAAGAATTTAGTTGCAATGCAATGTCGAGCGAATACTATTTAGTTCTATTAAATACGAATCGGACACTGTTGATTAAATATTAAAAATGCTTCTCACTTTGAACAGATATATATTTCGTGAGCTTTTCAAAGTCTTCATGCTGGCTCTGGTAGCGTTGACATTAATCTTGAGCCTGGGCAGCATCCTCCAGCCGGTTCAGGAATATGGGGCGGGACCCCGGCAGGTAATCTTCCTTATGTTCTATTTTCTGCCCATAACACTGACATTCGTACTGCCTATGGCGGCCCTTTTCGCAGGAGCACTGGTTTACGGACGCTTTACGGGCGATAACGAGCTTGACGCCTGCAGGGCAAGTGGAATAAGCATACTTACTCTGATTCAGCCGGGGCTTTTATTAGCCGTTTTCGTCGCAATTACAAACCTGATTTTGAGCTTCTACGTCATGCCTACCTTCGTACATCTGGCGGAAAAATCGCTAAAAGCGGATGCAAAACAAATGCTGTTTCGCAATATACAGCGAAAAGGTTTTTATAAATTACCATACGATAAGCACGTAATTCTTATTTATGCCGACCATGTCGATCCCATAAACGACACACTCTCAGGTGTGGTCGTAACAGAGGTAAAAGATAACGAAATAAAACAAATATACACAATTGAAAGCGCCAGGATAAAATTCGCAACACACGGGAATGCCAACGAGGTACAGATAACAGCACAAAAATCAGGCCAAATCGGCGCCTCACACGGAGCGGGTGCGGAATTTATCTCTTCAACCTGGGAATTCGGCTCAATATTGGGTGATGATATTAAATTCAAAAAAATAGACCAGATGCGAAAGATCAAAAATAATCTGATGCTGTTCGAGCCAATCGCACAACAAGCCCGCGACACTTATGCACAACTGACGCTGGAGCTGCTGGCTCAGGATATCAGGAGCAAGATACTTCCCGGCGAACCAAACCAAACACTAACGGCAGAGCCCGATGATAACGACGGCTTCTATGAGCTTACAGGAGAGCCGAACTCCGTCAGGTTCACCGTGACCCAGTGCTCGGCACAGGACGAAGAAATTGATTTATCAGGTGACATCACGATCATAGAATACAATACCGATAATCAACAAACATCATATACCCTCAGGTGCAACGAAGCTTCGCTGGGTATCGAAGGTGATAAATTGAACCCTACTCTGGAAATGGATATCCGAAACGCAGGGATTCAAAAAACGAATCAATTAAAAATGCGGCACATTATAGATGGCTTGTTTTTGCCGGATTCCGTAAAGACGACAACAAGTCAATTCAAAACTCAACCCGATTCGTTAAACGCCGAAAAATTAGCTTACGAATTGACCTCAATATCAGAATTTCTGCCAAGCCCGGCACTGATAGCCTTACAGGGTGGACTTCAGAGAGAGATACAAAAAACGCTCGTGGAAATAAAATCCGAGATACACTCTCGACTTGTCTTCGGTATCGGCTGTGTATCTATGATACTAATCGGCATCGGACTTGGAATTATCAAAAGAGGCGGTCACCTACTCAGCGCCTTCGGCGTAAGTTGTGTTCCCGCCGCTGTGTTGATTGTCTGCATAATGAGCGGAAAACAGCTTACAGAGAATCTCGGCGCACAAACCATCTCAGGTGTGGCAATAATGTGGGCGGGACTGGTATTTTTGTCCCTGTTGGCCGTTGGAATATTTTACTTATTGCAGAAAAACTGAGGTAACTTTTAGCACCCGGGAAAAAACAGGATTATCAATAATTATCAGCTATGAAAAAATTAGATAAATATGTCACCAAGAATTTTTTAATCGGCTATTGCATAGCTTTCTGCGTGCTGATGGGTCTTCGAATCGTGACCGATTTATTCGTCAACCTCGACGAGTTCACCGAGAACGATAAGCTCACTACAATAAAAATAATAAAAAATATTTTTATATATTACAGCCTGAACAGCCTGATCTATTTTCGAGATTTCGCCGGCATGATTACGGTGGTTGCGGCGGCATTTTCCTTCAGCAAGATGATTCGCTCCAACGAGCTTGTGGCAGTGATGGCCTCGGGCGTCAGTCTCAAGCGAACGATAGGCCCTGTGATTATTCTCGCATTGCTGCTAACCGGCGTGTTAGTGATCGACCAGGAACTTATTATCCCTCCCCTCGCGGACAAGCTCGTGCGCGGCCATGACGATATTCCCGGTGAGGAATCCTATGGTGTCAGGTTTATCAGTGACGGCAACGGCTCACTGATTTTCTCCCGGAAATTTGAAGTCGAGACGGCAACGTTATATAGTCCTACAATCCTCCTGCGCAGCCCGATCTCTCCTGGGATATGGGAAGTCACCGGACGATTGAAAGCCGACAAGGCGATATATAATAAAGATAATCGCAGGTGGGACCTGTATAGCATGAATCCGAACATCGGCCAATTGATACCTTATGGCCTGCTTCAATACAACGACCTTAAAAAACAGCCGCAACAAATTCCGTTTTATGAAAGCGACCTCACTGCAAAGGAAATACCTATCAGGTGCGAATCAGAAAATAAAACGTTGTTATCTCTGCGGCAGTTAATCACTCTTGCTTCTCAAAAGACAAAGATAAGAGACCTGGCCCAGCTTTACAGCCAGAAACATTTTCGCATCACCGAACCGATAATCAACCTCGTAATGCTTATGATAAGCCTGCCGATTCTGGTCTGCCGCGACCCTAAATCCATGAAGTCCGCGGTCATGATCAGCTTCGCCGTGACATCGTTATGTTTCGTGACAACTTTCGTATGCAAGATGCTCGCCACCGAGCCGATTGTCTTTGACAAAGTCATTCCGGAGTTCTGGGCGTGGCTGCCGGTCTTTATATTCCTGCCGGCGTCTTTGATTGTGCTGGATTCGATGAAAACCTGACACCGAATTCCGTATCAGGTTTTACCGGATACACCGTCGCGAATTTCCCTGTTAATCCTGACGCTGCACCAGGCCTTGCCGCACATCGAGCAGTAATCAGCCGAGGGGGAATCTTTCAGATTCATTTCCCGACATGCCTCGACATGCATCCTCTCTGCCGTTTGCGGATCGAGCGATTCGGCCAAATGCGTCCGCCAATCCAGGTTCGTCCGGGCGGTGCTTAGTCTCTTATCCCGCCGGTCGGCCCCTTTCAGGCCGCGGGCTATATCGCCGGCGTGCGCTGCAATTTTCGATGCAATGACGCCGGCCCTAACATCGTCGGCATCGGGCAGGCCGAGATGCTCCCTCGGAGTGACATAGCACAAAAAAGATGCGCCGTAAAAAGCGGCCGCCGTCCCGCCGATAGCCGAGGTGATATGGTCATAGCCGGGGGCGATATCCGTCACCAGCGGACCGAGAACATAGAACGGGGCACCGTGACAAATCTCCTGCTGTATCTGCATATTATATTGTATCTGGTCGAACGGCACGTGACCCGGCCCTTCGACCATTACCTGACAGCCCTTTTCCTGTGCCCTGGTGGTAAGTTCCCCCAATGTCCTTAGTTCGGCGATTTGTGCATCATCGGTGGCATCGGCGATTGCACCCGGCCGAAGCCCGTCACCGAGCGAAAAGCAAACATCATACTCGGCCAATATATCGCATAAGTCATCGAACATCTCATAAAGGGGATTCTGCCTTTTATGATGCAGCATCCATTTCGCCAGGAGCGCTCCGCCCCTGCTGACAATCCCCGCCACCCGTTTTTCCAATAACGGCAGATGCTCTTTCAAAACGCCGGCATGAATTGTGAAAAAATCCACTCCCTGCTCAGCCTGTTTTTCAATTGTCTCCAGGATGATTTGTTCATCGATATCCTCAACGCCCCTGTTCTCGATGACCTGGTAGATTGGGACCGTGCCGAAGGGGACGGGACATTCGGCCAGCAATTGCTCCCGGGTTGCATCGAGGTTGCCGCCCGTACTCAAATCCATAATCGCATCGGCGCCAACGGCCAGTGCCGCCTGCATCTTCTCCAGCTCGGCTTCCACCGTAGAGCGAATACTGCTTGCGCCGATATTCGCGTTGACTTTTGTCGTCAGCACCCTGCCGATTCCAGTCGGTACCAGATTCGTTTTCAAATGCAGTTTATTTGCCGGTATTACAAGCCGACCGGCTGCCAGTTCATCGCGAACAAGAGCCGCATCGACATTTTCGATTTTTGCGACTTGTCTGACTTGGTCGCTGATAGTGCCTTCTCGAGCAATCTGTAATTGTGTCGCCATAATCAATAATCCTCTGCTCTATGTCGCCCGCCATGCAGGGCCAAGTAGAGCGTACTAAAAATAAAAAAATCGCCCGTGTATTGAAGCGATTTGTCTCAAACTTGCCAGGTTTTCATTTTAACAATCACTTTCCTACGCAGGCATTAGCGCCGATTCGGCGATCGTCCTGATCAGGTTCAAAGGGTTTTCTCTCAGGCCGTTCTTCTACACGACCACCCCTAGTGAACTACTATATTATAGCCCCTCGATGACAATTAGCAAGGATATATTCGCTAAAAATGCTGTGATAATCCCCCTACAAATTCGGCTCAGTTTATTGACTTTCCAGTTAGTATCTCTTCCAGCCCAGCAATATTAAAACCCTCGGCGATTACAACGTGTTCTTTGTCTGTCAGAATCAGCCACGGCAGAGACCTGATACCCCAGTTGAAACGTGTCTTTTCTTCATCAGCTTCAATCATTCCGAGCGGGAAGGTAATATTATTTTCCTTAATCCATCCATCAAGCTTTGCTTGTTCGATTTTCGATGTCTGAACAGCAATTGTAACAAAACCTTTATCCTTTATTTCTTTTGCCTTTTTACTTATTTGCAAAATGTAATTCCTCGACGGCCGCTGCTCCATATCGAAAAAACAAACAAGTATCCTTTTATTATTAACATCGGCCGGTGACAACTCAATCCCAAGGCCCTTCAACTCCAGCAAGGGTTTACCCACTCTCTCTGGTGGAGGACCGATCTCATTTAGATCGAATCGTTTCCCTGCCGAATCTACGAATTTGCCGTCCATCCACTTATAATAGACGCCTGGTTTGCCCCTGTGATTAATCATTGTTCCTTCGATAAAATCAATATGATATAGACCATTATAGAAATTAGGATCATTAACCTTTATTTCTTTAATTGTCTTAGTAATTTTTGTTAGGGGATCTGTAGTGCTACCGTGAATATATTCACCGCTAACGGGAAACCAAATCCCTGGTTTGACCTGCTTAAACCGGGTCTTATGTGTTCCAAGAAGACGTTCTTGATAATATATTACTTGTGAAATCACAGAATACCCTTGATTGGGATCAATGAGGCCAATAGTTTTACTGTCTTCAGGGTGTAAAAACTCAATCCGGTATTTTCCATCCTTTTGCTTTTCAACACTTACCTTTCTATTTTCCTTAATAGCATAGGCAAGATTATCGCAGAAATCAATTCCGAAGGTTCCCCATGGCTGCTTGTA
>CAZMZR010000054.1:16580-22436 GCA_964570855.1 uncultured Pirellulales bacterium | reverse complement strand
AGCAGTCGCCGGGCGCTTCGCTTTCGATTGCTGAAAAGCTCGAAATCGCCCGGCAATTAGCGGTTTTGGGCGTGGATATCATCGAAGCGGGCTTCCCGGTTTCCAGTCCCACCCAGTTCGAGGCTACCAAACTGGTCGCCGAACAGGTCGTCGGACCGACAATCGCCGGTCTGGCCCGCGCCAATGAAGGTGACATCGAATCGGCCGGTAAGGCGATTGCCCCGGCCCAAAAGAAGCGTATCCATACTTTTATAGCGACCTCGCCTGTTCACATGAAGTATAAGCTCAAAAAGAGCAGCGACGAGGTCCTGAAAATGGCCGTCAACGCCGTCAAATGCGCGAAAGGGTACGTCGATGACGTCGAATTCTCACCCGAAGACGCATGCAGGAGCGAAATGCCTTTCCTGATTGAGATTCTCGCCGCTGTCATCGAAGCGGGTGCGACCACGTTGAATATCCCGGATACGGTCGGCTATATTCTGCCTTACGAATACGGCAGGATTATCGCCCAGCTAAAATCCGATGTCCCCGGAATAGACAAATGTGTCATAAGCACCCACTGTCACAACGACCTTGGTATGGCGGTTGCGAATTCATTGGCAGGCGTGCGAAACGGCGCCCGCCAAATCGAGTGCGCCATCAACGGCATGGGTGAACGGGCGGGCAACGCTGCACTCGAAGAAGTTGTAATGGCAATACGTACGCGCCCGGACTTTTTCGCAATGCAGAGCAGCGGCGGTCTATCAACTAATATTAATACGAAGGAAATCTATCGCACCAGCCAGTTGGTTTCGCAACTGACCGGCTTCGTGATTCAGCCGAACAAGGCGATTGTCGGCGCCAACGCCTTTGCGCACGAGTCCGGTGTCCATGTGGACGGTATATTGAAAGAGCGAACGACCTACGAAATTATGACCGCCGAGAGTATCGGCCTGGTCGGCTCGCGAATGGTATTGGGACGACATACCGGCCGACATGGATTTATGGACAGGTGCAAACAGCTTGGATTCAAGCTCAGTCAGCAGGAGACCGAACATGCCTACGAAAGGTTTCTGGAAATAGCAGATAAGAAAAAGGAAGTCTTCGACGAGGACATCGCCGCGATTATCAACGAAGAGATTCACGTCGTGGAGCATTTTTACGAGCTTCAATATCTGCACGTGGCCAGCGGGACCGGGACACTGCCGACGGCAAGTGTAAAAATAAAAACCGGGGACCAGACCAAACAGGCGGCAGCCTGCGGCGATGGCCCTGTCGATGCCGCATACGAGGCCATAAGAGAGGCAACGGGACTGTCACCGAAGCTGGAAAACTACACCATTAGAGCCGTCACCGGCGGTAAAGAAGCACTCGGCGAAGCTACGGTAAGAATCAGCGAAGACGGCAGGACCTTCGTCGGCAGAGGCATATCGACCGACATTATCGAGGCCAGTGCAAAGGCCTATGTCGATGCCATCAACCGAATGGTCGCAGCCAAAGGCGGTTCGCCGGAACTAAAAGCAGAACTTTAAGCGTTAAAAAGATAGTTGAAAAAGTTTGAATGACCCGGCTTCGCCCAAGGGCTATGCCGTGGTAAATATAAAAGGATTAAATTATGGGAATGACAATAACAGAAAAGATACTGGCAAAATCAACGGGCAAAAAAGAAGTCAGGGCCGGTGAGCTTGTCAATGCGAAGATCGACGTTGTGATGTGTCACGATGTGACCACGCCGCCGGCGATTTCCATGCTCGTCGAGAAGGGGATCGATAAAGTATTCGACCCGGAAAAGATTGTAGTGACGCCGGACCATTTTCAACCGGCCAAGGATATAAAAAGTGCCGAACTGCATAAACGCCTCGACGACTGGGCAAAGCGGCACAAAATTAAATATTACTATAAGCTCGGCAGAGCGGGTGTCTGTCACGCTCTGCTGCCGGAACAGGGACATATTCGCCCGGGTGAAGTTATAGTCGGGCCCGATTCGCATACCTGTACGTACGGCGCCTTTGCGGCGTTTAGCACGGGGATAGGCTCGACGGATGCCGCGGCGGCGATTGCAACGGGACAGCTTTGGTTCAAGGTCCCGGCGTCGATAAAGTTCGTACTCAACGGCTCGCTCGGCCACGGTATCTATAGCAAAGATGTGATCCTGGCGGTTATCGCAAGAATCGGCACAGACGGTGCGCTTTATAAAGCGATGGAATTTGTCGGTCCCGCTCTGGCGGAAATGTCGATGGAAGCGAGAATGACCATAACGAATATGGCTATCGAGGCCGGTGCGAAAAACGGCGTCATCGGTTTCGATGATGTCACGAAGCAATATCTCGACGAACACCTCAATGACAGAAAGGATTATACCATTTACGAATCCGACGGTGATGCCGAGTATGCAGCGGTCGAGGAATTTGATTGCTCGAAGATAGAACCAATGGTTGCTCTGCCGAATCTGCCGAGCGGCGGCGTTCCCGTCGGCCAGTGTGCCGGCATGGAAATGGACCAGGCGTATATCGGAAGCTGTACGAACGGCCGAATCGAGGATTTGAGAATAGCGGCGAAAATCCTCAAAGGCAAACAGGTTGCTATCCGCACGTTGATTGTACCGGCCACGCCGACAATATGGAAGCAGGCGATGGATGAAGGTCTGTTCGATATATTTTACGATGCCGGTTGTGTGATTGCAGCTCCGACCTGCGGTGCGTGCCTGGGCGGATTCATGGGCGTGCTGGCCGAAGGCGAAAAGTGCATCAGCACGACAAACAGGAACTTTGTCGGCAGGATGGGACATCCGAAAAGCAAAGTTTATCTGGCCAGCCCGGCCACGGCGGCCGCAAGTGCTGTTACGGGCAGGTTGGAAGACTGTAGAAAATATATTTAATTTTATTTAAGATTCTAAAGATGGCTAAGTCATTTGTCAAAAAAATCCGAAAGCATCGGATGAAAATCTTGATTGTTACGATTATCGTATTCATTCTGCTCGTAATTCTTGGTTTTGCACTGGGGCCGGATAAAACCTGGGGACCAGCGGTGAACGATCAACAGACTGAATCCAGATAAATGGATGCTTTTCAACAATAAAAATCTTATTTATTACATATAGAGGGAAATTATGACTATAGCGCACACATATAAAAAAGATCATATAAACACAGACGAAATAATTCCAGCACGATATTTAAATACCGACGATGAAATGGAATTAGCCGGGCATTGTCTGGAAGATTTGGACAAGGACTTCGTTAAAAAAGTCAAAGAAGGCGATTGCATAGTAGCCGGTGAAGATTTCGGCTGCGGCTCATCAAGAGAGCACGCCGTCTGGGCACTCCGCGGGGCGGGAGTCAAGACCGTGATCGCCAAAACATTCGCCCGAATCTTCTATCGCAATGCCATTAATAACGGCTTTTACCTGATAGAGATGCCGGAAACGACTGAGAAAATCAATGACGGCGATGAGCTGGAAATTGACTTCAAAACAGGCTTGATAAAAGATAAGACAAGCGGTGTAGATATCAGTTTTAATCCGCTGCCGGATTTTGCATTGGAGATAATTAATGACGGCGGACTATTGGAGCATATAACTAAGACAACCGTGGATTAACACGGATTTTTTGCTTGATTTCAATAAAAATGCGTGACAAACAGGCTTACCTTTGGTAGAGTATAAAAAGTGGAAGCTATAATAGGCGAAAGAGCCGGAGATAAAGCATCAGAGCCATACCATAAAGGTCTTCTAAAATGAAAGAACTGTTAACTATAGGGCACTCAAATCACTCGATCGAGCATTTCCTCGAACTGCTTACGGAGTATCGGATTTCAGCAGTAGTTGACGTTCGGTCCGGTCCCTACAGTAAATACTCACCTCATTTCGATAAAGAAGTATTAGAGATGGTTTTGAGAAATGCCAAGATTGACTACGTTTTCCTGGGAAGGGAATTAGGCGCACAGCGCTCTGAAGATTGCTGCTACATTGACGGTCAGGCAAAATATAACCTAATTGCCCAATTACCAACTTTCCAGCGGGGATTAGAGGAAGTCCTTCTGAAATGTGAACATAATAGAGTAACACTTATGTGTGCTGAATCCGATCCCATTAAGTGCCACAGAACAATACTGATATGTCGAGAATTGAAAAAGCTCCGTACGGACCTGGAGATAACGCACATTATGGGTGACGGTACGGCAGAACAGCAGGAGATATCAGATAAAAGGCTCGTTAACTTACATAAAATTCAACCGGAGCTCTTTGGAGACTTAACTTCAGCATCTGCTCTGGTTGAGAAAGCGTACGATTTACAAGCGGAAAAAATAGCATACAAGAAAGTTCTCGTTGAAGCATGAAACTGTTCACTATTGGTTTTACCAAGAAGTCTGCGGAAGAATTTTTTACGTGTTTGCAAAAAGCTGGAGTGAGTCGCGTTGTTGACATAAGGCTCAATAACACCTCTCAGATTGCCGGTTTCGCAAAAGCGCGAGACTTGAAATACTTTTTACTTGCTATTGCCGGAATCGATTATGTGCATATCCCGGATTTTGCACCGTCACAGGATATTCTTGATGACTTCAAGAAAAGAAAAGGCTCCTGGGCTGAATATGAAAGAAAGTTTAAAGACTTGATGGAAAATCGCAGGCTCGCCGAAACAGCAACCGGCACACTTCGCGAAAACGATTGTCTTCTCTGTAGCGAACACGAACCAGAGCATTGCCATCGTCGGCTCGTAGCTGAACACCTCCAGGAAAAACTTGGTCATATAAAGGTAATTCATCTATGACCTTGACGCGCATAGTTGTATTGGCCAACTCTTGGAAGCACCAAGATTGGTGTCTCGCTGGGATCGATCTCGACAACGAAAAGTGGATTCGTCCAGTAACTGGTCTGGATGATGGCCGTGTCCCTAAAAAATCAATGAAACTTGGTGGGTATTTCCCAGAATTACTCGACGTATTAGAAATACCTTTGCATTCAACTGGACCGGATTTCAGCTTTGAGAGTGAGAACAAGTCTATCTTGCCGGGGCGATGGTATCAACGAGATAAAATGACTCCTAAAGATATCGAGAAGTATGCAAAACAACCATACTATGTGCTTCACAACCAGAAGAAATACGTAACCCCCAAAGAGTTACAGCAAAAATCGTTTGAGAAGCGTGTGACGCTGCAATTGATCCGCGTCGACAACTTCGAGGTTCGCGACACTCGGACAAAACCCACTGATAAGCACAGTTGGAAAGGAGTGATTTTTTCTGGCGACCGAGAACTCGATGTGGGAATTACAGACCCGGTCTTTTCCAAAAGACTCAATAGTGGCCATAAACCTTCAACATCTTGTTTCCTAACCATGAGCTTGGGTATGCCTTACAAACCATCCGACTGGGATGAGAATGAAGAACCGGTTTGCTGGAAACTGATTGCAGGAGTGATTGAGCTTTAGGAAACTATAGAACATTATGTTATGAATAAGAAAGAGAAAAAAGGAAGAATAAAATATGGATTACTCAGATTTTTCTTTAATTAAGGCTCAAACAGATGCAGGTGACCCTGTCTTTGGTGGAAAATACGACGGCCAATTAACTGAAAGAGAACGACATTTGATAGGCTTAGCGGTTGCTTCAACAAAAGGCTGCCCTGACTGCACTTCTGCAAGAGTGGCAGCGGCCGGGAAAGCAGGCATTTCTGAGAAGGCCATAACCGAAGCAATTAATCTTATCGCTGGAATAAACGCCGGATTCGTCATCCACACCGCCGTCAAAGGTTGCGGCAAATAAAGCAAATTACGTAACAATGCACTCCGCCCCCATCCGAATGGATGGGCCAGCGGCATTTTGCTTAATTCATTCCTTAGCTGCTGTCCATAGATTTTCTTGATAATCGGGCCTGTGG
>CAZMZR010000054.1:0-16480 GCA_964570855.1 uncultured Pirellulales bacterium | reverse complement strand
CTTAATTCATTCCTTAGCTGCTGTCCATAGATTTTCTTGATAATCGGGCCTGTGGCGGGTATAGTATGCGCCCCGGTGAGATAAGCTTTGCTATCTCACGGGATAAAAAAGTGGATTCCTGTTGGAGTTTACCCCCCCCTTAGGGGCAGGAATGACTACTGAGAATTTTTCTAATATTACAACAAGGAGATTTAAAAGTGGCAAACAGTTACAAGATAGCGGTGTTGCCCGGCGACGGTACCGGGCCGGAAGTGACGGCCGAAGCGGTAAAAGTGCTGAAAACGGCCGCTGATAAGTTCGGTTTCAAAGTAGATTTGACCGAATTCGATTTCGGCGGTGAAAGATATAAAAGAACGGGTGAAACTCTGCCCGACAGCGGCGTCGAAGAGCTTCGCAAATTCGATGCGATTCTGCTCGGAGCAATCGGTCACCCGGATGTAGCTCCCGGTATCCTCGAAAAGGGTATTTTGCTAAAGGCCCGCTTCGAGCTGGATCAATATATTAACTTGCGTCCTGTGAAACTTTATCCCGGCGTGGAGACGCCGTTAAAAGATAAAGGTCCGGATGATATTGATTATGTGGTAGTTAGAGAAAACACCGGCGATCTTTATACGGGAGTGGGCGGTTTTTCCATGAAAGGTACGCCGCACGAAGTGGCCGTGCAGTCGGCTGTTTATAATCGCTTCCAGGTTGACCGATGCTTGAAATATGCGTTCGAGTACGCCAAAAAGCACGGAAAAAAGTCACGCGGCAAAGGTGAAAATAATACGCTTGCTCTTTGCGGTAAAACCAATGTCTTAACGTATATTTACGATCTGTGGGAACGGGCATTCCACGAGATGGGCAAGGCAGAATATCCCGATATAAAAAGAGAATATTACCATGTAGATGCCACGTGTATGTGGATGGTAAAAAATCCCGAATGGTTCGATGTGATTGTCACCGGAAATATGTTCGGTGACATCATCACCGACCTTGGCGCTATAACGCAGGGTGGTATGGGTATCGCAGCCGGCGGCAATATCAACCCCGAAGGCGTCAGTATGTTCGAGCCTATAGGCGGCAGCGCGCCAAAATATACAGGCAAGGGTGTAATCAATCCCTTGGCGGCAATTTGCGCAGCACAAATGATGTTGGAGACATTGGGTGAAGAAGATGCCGGCGGCAAGATTGAAGACGCTGTTAAGTTCGTGACCGCAAATAAGCTCAAATCGATGCAGGCCGGGCGAATGGGATACTCGACGAGCCAGGTCGGCGACCTTGTCGCAGAAATAGTAGCTGAATAGGACGATGCCTGCTAACTTAACACCAGAATATTATAAGGCCGATGAATGGTTCCGAAGCGCTACAACGAACCAGGAGAAAATCCTTGCGCTCGAACGTATGCTCTCGGTGATGCCCAAGCACAAGGGTACCGACCATCTTAAAGCGGACCTGCGAAGGAAACTCAGCAAGCTCAAGGACGCCGCTACCCAGAAAAAGAGCGGCTCGCACACCGATATCTTCCATATTCCGCGCAGCGGCGCCGGCCAGATAGTCCTTCTCGGGACGCCGAACTGCGGCAAAAGCTCCATCGTCGCTACACTGACAAATGCAAAGGCCAACGTGGCGGATTTTCCGTTTGCTACCGGCGCCCCGGTCCCCGGGATGGTGACATTCGAGGACGTGCAGATACAATTGGTCGATATGCCGCCTGTTACCGCCGACTACAGCGCGCCTGGGCAGGTGGGGACATATCGCAATTGCGATCTTATAGCAATCGTCATCGACCTTTCCGGCGACGTACAGGAGCAGCTCCGGATTTGTATGGATTTTCTCGAATCGCGAAGCCTGCTAATCGACAGTGAAACGCCGGCATACGACAACCAGGGCAACTCGCTCGGTAAGAGGGCGTTTTGTATCTGTACGAAGGCAGATATAGCACAGGCCGGTGCGTTTGAGACTTTGAAAAATAGCTGCAAAAAATCCTTAGAACTAATCGAAATATCACCGGTAACCGGAGCCGGTCTGGAAAAACTCTCGGCAAAATTCTTCGAGCTGTTGGGAATCATCCGGATTTACGCCAAGCCCCCCGGCAAGCCTGCCGATATGACCGAGCCGTTCACGCTTCCCTCCGGCTCGACGGTAATGGACCTCGCCGAAGCTATTCACCGGCAGTTGGCCGAAAAGCTCAAATCCGCAAGAATCTGGGGCACCGGTGTTTATGACGGCCAGAACGCCCAGAGAAATCACGTCCTAAACGACAAGGATATTATCGAATTGCATTTTTCGTGATTTGTTATATAATCTCGCTCGTGAAATCATAGAATACAAATAAAATTAAAGGAGATTAAAAATGTCCAGACATCGCTTTGAATGTATCATTTTTACGGCAGTTGTAATCATTGTTGGTATTTTTTCGCCTGCGATGGCAACCGAACAAGAACGTTCCGTGACAATTGATACGAGCAAGACCGGGGAGCCGATCTCGAAGTATATCTACGGCCAGTTTATCGAACACCTCGGCCGCTGTATATACGGCGGCATCTGGGCCGAAATGCTGGAAGACCGCAAGTTCTATTATCCGATAACCCCGGAATACGATCCCTATCGCGGAACACGTGCCGTTTCTAAAGACAGCCCGTATGCAGTCGTCGGCGCCTCACCGTGGCAGATCATCGGACCGAACGATTCGGTGTCGATGGTCGAAGAAGATTCATTCGTAGGTGAGCATACCCCTTTGATTCAGCTCGGCAGCGGCATCCGACAGCTTGACTTAGGACTGGTTAAAAATAAGCAATATACCGGTTACATTTACCTCAAGGCCCAACAGCAAAGTGCAAATGTAACGGTGTCACTGGTATGGGGTGACAACCAGCAGGACCAGGCTTCTGTTCAAATGTCAGCTACAAATCAGTATGTTAAATATCCATTCGAATTTACCGCCGGCGCCGATACGACGAGCGGCAAACTGGAAATCAAGATTGCCGACGGAGCGTGTTTTGTCGGCACAGTCTCTCTTATGCCTGCAGACAATATCGACGGTATGCGGGCAGATACGTTCGCAGTTTTGAAAGAACTCAACGCCCCATTGTATCGCTGGCCAGGCGGAAACTTCGTCAGCGGCTATGACTGGCGCGACGGCATCGGTGACAGGGATAAACGACCTCCGCGTACGAATCCGGCATGGACCGGAGTTGAGCACAATGACTTCGGCATTCACGAGTTTATTCGCTTTTGCCGTTTGCTCAATGCCGAGCCGTTAGTGACCGTCAATACCGGTTTCGGAGATGCCTATTCGGCCGCTGCCGAACTGGAATACTCAAACGGCTCGACCGATACGCTGATGGGTGCCTTACGGGCCAAAAACGGCGACCCGGAACCTTTCAATGTTCGTTACTGGTGTATCGGAAACGAAATGTGGGGTCGCTGGCAGCTCGGATATATGAGACTCGACCATTATGTCAGAAAACACAACTGGGTTGTGGACAAGATGCGCGAAGTGGACCCGGATATCGTTCCCATCGCTTCCGGTAATGCCGGCAACTGGAGTGAAGGATTGTTGCGGAGCTGCTCCGACCATATTGACCTGATAGCCGAGCATTTCTACTGTCAGGAAAGACCCGACGTCGTCGAACATATCGCCTGGATCGCTGAAAGCATCAGGTCAAAGGTTGAATTTCATAAGCAGCTTCGCGAAAAACTCGATGCCCTGAAGGGAAAAGATATCAAAATCGCAATGACCGAATGGAACTACTGGTATGGTCCCCATCTTTTCGGTGAGCTTGGGACCCGCTATTTCCAGAAAGATGGTCTGGGTATTGCCAAGGGCCTTCACGAGTATTATCGCAATTCGGATATAATCTTCATGGCCAGCTACGCTCAGACGGTCAACGTCATCGGCTGTATCAAAACCAGCAAGACCGCCGCCGCCTTCGAGACAACCGGCCTGGCCCTGAAACTCTACCGGAATAATTTCGGGACCATCCCGATCGAAGTCACCGGTGACATCGAGCCGATTGATGTAGCCGCCGCATGGACCGATGATCATAAAGCTTTAACAATCGGCATAGTTAATCCTACCGCACAGGAACAAAAAATCACAATTGATCTCAAAGGCGCACAGTTAATCGGTTCCGGAAAGCTCGGGCTGATTGCAAACTCAGATCCACAGGCTTACAACGACCCGGACGAGAAGCCGAGAGTGGTGATCGAGAATAAGCTGCTGTCGAAAGTCACTAACACTTTGACTGTGCCGGCGTTAAGCGCCAGCCTTTACACATTGCCTGTACGGTAAATAAATAGAATAAGGATTTGTGTTTATGGAATGTAAAAAACAGCAGAATCTGCAAAACTGTAACTGTTCATATCCCGGCTGCAATAAAAAGGGGGTATGTTGTGAGTGCATAAGCTACCATCTGGCCATGAAACAACTGCCGGCCTGTTGTTTCCCGGATGACGTCGAGAAAACCTATGACCGCAGCTTCCGCGCCTTCGCCAAGGTGTGGAAACTGTGATTCCATGAAAACGTGGTTATAAAAAAATCGAGCCCCCATTAGACTTTTGACGGAAGAAATGGGGGCCCGGCCTTTTAAAGAAACAATTATGTGTCAAAATTATTCCGGCAGATTTTCCAGCGCCACGTCCTTTACACTTAAATCGCCGTAAATGACTCGATAAGTTTCGGAACCTGTGGGCCTATACCAGAAAATAGGCGTTGATGTATCGCCGAAACGTACGTTTTCCCCGGCATAACGCCAGTTACTGTCGCCGGGTAATTGCATCACAAACATAATTCCACGAGTCATTTGCAATGCACCCTGCTTTACTTCTTCTTCCGATTCCTTACCTTCGCCAAATCGACCTTGCCGTTCCATTTCCATTGCAAGCTTCTGCAGTTCAATCGGATTAAACGTCGGCGGGAACGAGTTGTCCTTAGTCCAGCTCGACCACAAACGCAGGTATTCTATCAAGTCCAGCTCGGATATCTCTAATGTGTTTACCTGGATATCCATTCGTGTGTAACCAGCCGGAGGTGTCAGACTAAAGAGCGAATCATCCAGGTCAACGTCAAAGCGAAAGTCTGTCATCACCACATTCATGCCGATGGCGTTGATAAACTCTGCTTCCACGCGGATCAACTCTTGCGTGTCGCCGTCGATCCAGACTGTATTTACGGTGCCGTTTTGTCTCACGCGGTAACCCTGAAGAATCCGTCCGTTTTCTTCGATAGTTCCAAGAATCTCGTCGGCCTGATCGGGAAGGGCCCTAAGTTTCTCGATGGCATCGAATTGCCGTTGTGCCGGGTCGTTATTTAAAGCCAGATCCATCTCGTAAAACTGCTTTCGGGGCGGCATAATGGTCAGGGCTTTGTCCTGGGTCCAGTCGGCCACGGTGACGTAGCCTCCCGGCATTGTTATCCGCATATATCCGGGTTCCTTAAAGGCCATTTCCATTTCAATATTGGAATTTGTAGTCACCTTGTATGTCATTGTTCGGGCCATCCGCAGCCTGCCGGCGACCTGTGCAAAGGCGGAACTTTCAACCGGGATACCCAATTGATTTATTACAACTATCGCTGCAATGATAATTACCGCGGCGGCTGCAAGTTTCGTTATCGGATTTTTCATAATAGTTCTCCATATATTCGGCGCTTGCGCGCCTGGTTTTTGTTTTTCTAATTTGTCCATCGCCTGCATAACATTTCCAAGAACTCTGTTATGCGTTTCGGTGTTCGTCTCATAGCGTAACTGCTTGACCTGTTTTTCTATGTTTTCTGCCGGTCTCATTTTTTTACCTCACCGTTCATGGCCGACCGCAGTTTCTCCAAACCGTATCGGTACCGACTTTGAATAGTTTTAACTGAAACATTATTTAATCTGGCTATTTGTCTGAACCTCATCTCGCCGTGCAGGCGAAGCACAATCGTTTCTCGCTGCTGATACGGAAGCTCGGTCAACGCGTGACTTAATTTAAGCAGCTCTTCACTATTTATTGCCAACTGGAGCGGATTTTTTACACCTGATGTTGTCTGTCCCAGCCGATTTTCAGCCGCAGTTTGTTGACGCTTTTTCTTCCGCATATAATCACGCGAGCGATTAACGATACAAGTTGCCAAATAGCCCTTCAGACTTCCTGTCAGACGAAACCTTTCTATCGATTCGACGAATGAGATAAAAACATCCTGAACAACATCTTCGGCCTGGTTCTTGTCAGCCAGAAGGTTGGCCGCCAGGTTTAATAAGTCACCGGCGTACTTATCATAGATAAGGCGAAAAGCATCCCTGTCGCCGCACCTGAATTTCCAAAGTAGTATTCTATCTTCAAACATCCGAGACTCACTTTATCTGACATTAAAACAATCGATTGTTACCAATATAACGACAGAAGGATAAGTTTTGCTCTAAATAAAATCATTTTTTTGCGGTTTTTTGGATGTTATATTTTTCGTTGCTCAGGATGTAAACGATAAAGCCGGGCATAAAAGCTCGGCTTTGTCGGTACGCTTAGTGTCGTTGATACGGCACCAAACGCTCTGAAAGAGTGTGTATGTGTAGAAGATTTTGTGTAGTTCTATCGTTTCTCGACTTCGACGGAGCCTTCACCAGTTTGAAGGTTAACACTACGGCTGCCACCGGAAGTGCTGACTTTTGTTTTCCATTCAGCTCCTTCATCTTTCTTTTTTACCATAGATGAACCATCTGTTGGAAGCATCTCGCCTGGAACCGAAAGCTGGATTTTCCCTTCATTCACTTGCACGTTGATCGTGCAGTCCTCAGGCACATCGTCTGCATAGTTCACTTTAACTTTGCCTTCTTCAAGCTTAAAGTCGAGATTACCGCTCACATTGTTACAATCGATTTTCCCGCTCTCCATATTTACCCGGCACTTAGCGAATACGCCCCCCTTGATTATTACACTGCTTTCTTCGCTATGCACGCTGAAAGTATATTTCTCAGAGGCGTCTTCGGCATAGCATACTTCCACATTGCCGTCCTCAAGCTGAAAGTTGAAATTACCCCTGACGTCCTCGCACTGGATTTTCCCGTCCTCCATCTTTATATTGCAGTTATTAAAACTGCTGTTCTTTATATTAACATCTCCGTCTTCGAATTCAAACTCCATATCTGCAGTGACATTTTCGCACAAGATGTTGCCGTCTTCGTTTCTAATCGTGATGTTTCCGGCAATGTCCTTAATCTGAATGTCACCGTCCTCGTTGTTCACTGTTAAGTTCGTATTGGTGGGAACGATAATCTCTAAATCAACCTTGAACGAGTGGTTGGAAGGTGTCTTTTCGGGACTAACAACCTTTACAGAAAGTCCCTTGCTGGTTGGTATCATCTCTATATTAATTTTCTTGGATAATTCCTTTGTCGCTTCCACTGTGGGGGCCTTTATTGTGAATGTAGAATCGACCTGGCATGTTTTGGTGTCTGAACCTGTTACAGTGATGGAACCGTCTTCGTTAGTAATATCCAGCACGGATCCCGGTAAGAGCAGTGCTTTCATCATCTCGGTACGCTCGATTACGTGATGATTTTCTTCCTTTTTCTCTTCGATTGATTTAACGTTCCTCACAAACTCGGATAATTTTACGGCCGATGATAATTGCGCCATGGTGGATTCTGTGGCACTGTTTATCGAGTCTTTCTCTATTGAAATTGGTTGTTCGGGACGACCATCAAAGGTTTTTGGGGATTGTTTTCTTATATGAATCTTCCCCACCTCTGTTATCAGGCGGACATTATTTTCGCCTGAGCCGATGGTCCCCTTAGCTGTACTTGAGGTAAAATTGATTTTATTGATTTCCAGAGGAAAGTCACTATTAATGGAACCGACTTTTGTGATTGCCTGTAATTTCGCGGAGAGATCCTTGTCTGCGACAAATTCGATATCACCGACTTGCGTTGTTAACTGGATTTCCCCGATAATGTTCACAGCTTTTATTGAGCCGACATCGGCGACCGCCTTGATCTGCCCTTTGAGATCGGTGATTTCTATGGATCCAACACCTGTTGAGATATCAGGTGTCACGCCCGACGGCACTGAAATGTATAAATCCACATTGAGATTATTCCAGTTATCATCGTCTGTTGTTTTGACCGGTTTAAGGTAGAATCTTTCTTCCGATGATATATTGTTCATTGCAACCTGTTCAACCATTTCTTTTGCCTGTTCGGCGGTCTCGGCCGTCGCCCTAATCACGGCCTTAACAACACAATTTTCATCTTTGGCGGGATGCAGGATGACATTGCCGACATTGTTTCTGACAACCAGTGGTATGCCCGCTCCGACCTTTGTGATGAATTCCATCTCTTTGGTGGCGATATATTTATCTTCCTCGTCTTTTTTTATCATGACCTCCTGTGGTTTCGTTCGCTCGGATTGCGATAACGATGGTGGAGTGACAACTTTAACATCAGGACTCTTTACTCTGGGCATGACATTTACCGAAGGAGCACTTTTGGGAGTCACTATCACGTTCGGCTTGAACCCGGCAGAGTCAACAGCCTCTACGGACACGATGGAGTCTTCGGGCATAGGCGGCATTTTGGGCATAGTTGGAAGCGACGGCATAGAAGGCATGGGTGGCATTTCAGGCATTGTAGGCGTCGGTGTTGGCATTGTAAGATGCTCGTGCTCGGTTTCATCTTCGGAATTTTGATTAAATTCTTCATGTTCCTGTGACCATTTATGCATCTTCTTTTGCCATTGCTGCATTTGCTCCTGCCATTGTTTGAATTCGTCACTGTTTTGCCACAGTTGTATCTGTTTATGCCATTGCTGCATTTGTTGATGCCATTGTTTGAACTCTTCGCTGTCTGGATCGGCTTGCCAGTTGTTTGCTTCGATGTTTTCGGAGAATTGCTGAATTTTCCGGGACCACTTTTCGATATCTTTTTGCCACTGTTTGAATTCTTTGCTGTTTTCCCATTGAACGGCCCATTGTTTCGCATCGGTAAAAGCCTTTGCAGCCTTATCTTTTTCTTTTATCCCTTTATCCTTGGCCTGTATCGCCAGATCCCCGGCTTTGCTCGCTTCTTTTTGTGACTTAGCAACGTCCTTTAACTTTTTCTGTAGTTTTTGTTTCGAAAGTTCGAGTTTTTCAAGCTGGGTCTGAAGAGCCTGCATCTCCTGTAATAATTCCTCTTTGGCCTCAAGTTTTTTGAGATCAACCTCAACCGTTTCCATGTCCTCCGACAATTCTTTCTCGGTTTGCTCCAGGTTGGCGATAGTTTCCTCTTGTTTTTCCTGCCCCACAGCCATAGGCAGAACGAAGGCGGTCATCAGGGCAATAATGATAATAACAGTTAGCTTTTTCATTTTTTGGTACCTCCAGGTTTTCTTTTCCAGCCAGGCCAGGCGGACAAGCAGCCTGTTCGTATCCTCGAACAGGCCGAGCAGGCCCAGGCCGGGCTCAACGGGCTTGGTTAGATATCTTCGGGCGATATCGATTATGGTTTCGCGATATTCGTATGTTTTATTTCTTAAAATCCGTGCGACGGTGGCATCGCAGCAGAGCTCCCGCAGATGAATCAGTTGCCTACGAGCCAGCCATAAAAGCGGGTTGAACCAATAGACAATCTGTAACAGCAAGTAGATGCTGTGCACAATAGGGTCGCCTCGTTTGATGTGAGCCAGCTCATGTAAAAGCATATGCTCGGCATCCTTGCGAGTGAGCCTGCTCAGATATTTTTTTGGCATCAGCAATACGGGCCTGAATACGCCGAAGACCGCCGGACAAATGACTTTCTTTGTTACGACTATGCGTGGAAGGCGGCGAAGCCTTAATTGTTGCGCACATCGTGACATCGTATTATGGAATGACTGAGGTATTGAGCAGGAATTGTCATAGAGAGATTGGCTGGTCCGCAGGCGATACAATCTGGACAATAGCCATCCTCCAAGAATCGTCATCCCAATAAGCCAGATTACTAATGCGTAGCTTTGCCATAAAAACCCGACAGAACGGGCCGGCGTAACATCTTCGAATGAAGCAGCATACCCTTCGAACACAGGTTCCGATGTTTGTAGTCCGAATGTCGATTGAGGTTGTGAGGCGATTGCCTGAGCTGCCGGGGCAGATTCGGAGACCACGAAAAACTGAGGATATTCGGCAACAGGAACCGGTTTACCGGCCGCTCGCTCGATTATCCGGCTGACTTCCGGCTGCACTGTCTCTATCAGACTGCCGGGCATGGAAATGCTCGGTGGAAGCATCAGCTTGAGCAGTACAAGAAGCCAGAGTGCGTAACGCAACTGCGGCCAGGCCCACCTTTTTATAACAGCATCTATACAGGCGACCAGAATAATAAGCAGGCCGACCTGCCAGAACATTCCCGCCATCCAGTTCCACCATAACAGTGCTATGTCGTTTATTGTATTAACCATATTTATATTCCTCAATCCCTGTTTTTTTCCTGCAGGACTTTAAGAATCTCTTGCCTTTGTTTCTTACTGAGTTTCTGTTCCTCGATTAAAAAGTGCACAAGCGGTCCTGTCGCACCGTTGAAGGCCTGGTCCAGCAATGACTTGAAAGCGCTCGACCTGGCCTTCCGTTGTGAAATCAACGGCTTGTAAAAACTCGTGTTGCCGTTCTTTTGCTCGGTGACAACTTTTTTATCGACAAGCCGGTTGAGCATTGTTTTGATAGTTGTATAGGCCCAGCTAATACGCGAAGGCAGTCGTTCCATCAACTCTCTTGCCGTAGCGGGATGTTCCTGCCACAGAGCATTCATTATTTGCCATTCTGCTTTTGTTAACTTCATATCTTTTTCTCCTTCTACAATCGTAGAAGATATTTTACTACATTTGTAGAAGGCGCCAACAAAAAAATCGGAAATTTATAATAATATTTTAGAAATGCATGTTTTTGGCCTGAAAATGCATAAAAAAGCCGAACATATTTATCATGGGCAATGTCCGACTTTTTTATGGATACTATAATTGTTGAAGTTACTTAGGCAGATTTTCCGGAGTGACATCCTTGACGCTAAGGTCGCCGTAGATGACACGATAAGTGGATGAACCTTGCGGCTGATACCAGAAGACCACCTTACTTGCATCACCAAGTTTCACGCCTCCGCCCATATATCGCCAGTTGCCCTGAAATTCCAGAGTCTGATGGAACATTGTACCTTTCAAAAAACTCATACCCATTTCCGTCGCCTTTTCATCCGAAAGATTCGTCTGGTCGAGTTTTTCTCTGAGCACGGGAAGCGCTTTCATTGCATTTTCGGAGTCTATATTTTCCGGGAAAATGCCGTCATATATAACCTCGGCCCAGACCCGCAGACCCTTGATGAAGTCCTGCTCATTAATGTTTGAAAAATCTACTTCAGATTCTTTATACGTATAACCTGCCGGTATCTCCATGCTTATTAGTGACTCATCAACCGGAACATCGAACTCGAAGTTTTTCAAAATCGCGGACATCTGTCCCGAAGTCATTTCAATCCGGAGCGGAATTGCTGTTTTGAGGTCGGCCCATATCTTTACCGACTCGTTTGGTCCGCTGGCTTCAAATACAATGGTTTTTCGCCCGTCGATTACCTGCTCGCCAAGCTCATGGTAATTGTCTTTGTGGTTTGTTATAACCTCTCTGAGGAACTTGACGTAATTATGATATCTTTCGCCAACCGGCCCCTCTATATCGACATAAGACGCCGTTTTACCCTGTTCAAACAAAACGAGCACTTTTGAACTATCTGTATCGATCACATGAGTCATGCCCGGCTGGTTCGACATGGTCCTTCTGATGCGCGAACCAACAATGATTAGGTGCATATACGGATTGTTTTCGTCGTCGCCGATAATCATATCACAAATAATGGTCCTCGCGTTCAGGATTGGCTCGACAACCTGCGCCCAGGTTACAGAGCCGCCGAACGGATTCAATAATATTACCGCCGCAATAATTATAATCGCCGCTGCGGCTATTTTTACAAATGGACTTTTCATAATTATCTTCCTTATATTCGACTGAGAAACAGCCGATTCTTTTCGTTTTAATTCTGCCGGTGCTTTGGTAATTTTGTCATGGACTCTTTTATCTAAATCGGCACTGGCTTTTAATTGTAACTGTTTAATCAACTGATTTATATTATCTGCCGGTCTCATTTTCGCACCTCACCATTTAACATTGACCGCAGTTTATCAATCGCGTACCTGTATCGCCCCTGCACGGTATTAATTGAAACTTTCTGCTGGGCGGCGATTTTTTTGAATCTCATCCCGCTGTAAGAGTGCAGGATTAAAACTTCCCGCTGTTCGTATGGAAGCTGCTCCAAGGCCCCGCTCAATCGGCCCAGATTTTCGCCGAATATCGCCCTGTGTTCGGGATTATTCGAATCCGCTGCAGCCGGGTTCGCATCATCCAGTGCCACTCCATAGCGCCTCTGATTGGCCTTGATTCTGTTACGTGCATTATTCGCAACACACGTTGCTAAGTAACCTTTGAGACTGCCGGTCAGCCGAAATTTCCGGGCCGACTCGATAAAGGACACAAACACATCGTGCACGACATCTTCGGCCAAATTTTTATCGGTTAACAAAGCGGCCGCCAGGGTGACCAAATCGTCTTTGTACTTTTCGTAAATGCTCCGCAGGGCCTCACGGCTGCCGCGATTGAACTTCCATATTAGCAGTTTATCTTCAAGCATTAAAAGTTACCTTACTGAATTCAGTCCTAAGGACTCCATACGGAGGACAATCGATTATCACTTATATAACAACCAAGTAAGGCAATTTAGTATAAGAAAAAAGGAATTTTTCCGAATCCTTCCCCCATGCAAGCTGCATTCCCCCAAAATCCCCCAAAGGTCGCCCCCCGTATTTTACCCAGCGGGCAGAAACGGGGGTGCGGCCTTTTTTATAAGTAACGACATATTTAATATCTACTTCGGCAAATCCTCTAGGGCGATGTCTTTGACGGTCAGGTCGCCGTAGATGACGCGGTATGTCTGCGAGCCTTGCGGCTGATACCAGAAGACCGCCTTGCCCGCATCGCCGAGCTTTACGCCTGCGCCTACATACTTCCAGTCGTCACCCCGGCCGTCTATTATCTGATGGAACAACGTCCCTTTTCCAAAGGCTATACCCATCTGTGTCGCCTCTTCTTCCGATAGATTCATCTCACCGAGCTTCTGTCCCAGTATCGCCACATCTTTCATCGCACTTTCAGTGCCGATAGCATCGGGGAACGTTCCATCGCCAAGGACTTTGGCCCAGACCCGCAGGCTTTCGACAAAATCCTGTTCGGTTGAGTTTCCAAGGTCGAATTGAGCGTCCTTCAGTGTATATCCCGCCGGCACGTCCATACTGAGCAGCGATTCATCGACAGGCGCATCCAGCTCGAAGTTCTTCAAGATAGAATACATCTGCCCGATTCGAAGATTGATTCGTATCGGCAGTAAAGTTTTGGCGTCGGCCCATATTGTCACTTCCTCGTTCGAATTTCCGCCTTTAAATCCGATTGCTTTATGTCCGTCGATGATTTGCTCGCCAAGGTTTTCGATATTCGGATTATCCTTCAGCTTCATGATTATATTGCGAAGAAATCTTACATAACTTTGAGTTCTGTCTCCGAGATCGCCCTGGATGTCAATGTATAACGCTGTTTTATCTTCGTCAAAGAGGGCAAGCATTTGTGAACTTTCCAAATCAATGATATGCGTCATGCCCGGCATGTTTGACATGGTCCTTCTGATTCGTGAATCCACAATAATTTCGTGCATGACCGGGCCGGATTCGTCGCTGCCGATAATCAAATCGCAGATAATAGTCCGCGCGTTGAGAATCGGTTTGATAACGTCGGCGAAGGTGACAGTGCTACCGAATGGATTTATACCTATCAGCACTGCAATAATTATTACCGCCGCAGCGGCTATCTTTACAAATGGACTTTTCATAATAATTCTCCTTATATCAAGAGCTTTTACGGCTCTTGAGGCTGCTTTGAGTTGTACGTTTTGTTCTCGTATGATTTTGTTCATTACATCGTTTTCGAAATCATCCCGGGCCAGTGCCTTGCCGTTTTGTACCAGACGCTCGTGAAGCTTCGTGAGCTGCTGTACTTCGGCCCTGCAGTTCGGGCAGTCCTTCAGGTGTTCTGCGACTTGCTGCTTTTGGGATTCGCCCAAAAGGCCCTCGATGTATTCGACTAAGATTCCTTTGCAATCTTCGCATTTCATTTCTACACCTCATTATTCCTTTGGGGATAAACTTCCCGCCTGTTCCTGCTGCTGCAGTGTCTGGCGCAGCATGGCATAGGCCCGTGATAATTGTTTAGTAACAGTTCCCAGCGGCATATCGAGTTGCTCGGATATCTGGTTGCAGGAATGTTCGCCGTAATATCGCAGCAGAACAACGTTCCTGTACGCATGAGGCAGTTCGGCTATCGCCGCTTCGAGAGCATAATCCTGTGAGAGTTCCGCAGCGGGTGCATCCTGCGAAAATGAGCGGACAATTTCCCGCTGGCGTTTGATTTGTTCTTTTCTCTGGAACTCCTTGGCCACGTGGTCTGCAATTCCAAGAAGCCAGGAAAAGAACGCATCCGGCCTTTTGAGTTTGCCCATGTTGAAATATGCCCGCACGAGGGCTTCCTGGGCGGCTTCCTCGGCACGGTCCTTATTGCCTAATTTGCCGGCAAGGTTGGCTAAAAGGACCGCCTGATAACGCCGCACAAGATGGCGATAATCGTCCGGATGGCCATCCAAACATCGCTCAATGTAATATTTGTCGTTTTCTGACATCTTTTTACCTCGAATAATCTCAAAGGATTTTGCCGTTTGGCATCCCATACGGGATTGTTCTCACTATATAGTGACGGATTCGCCGAATTTGCGACAAAAAAATCATAAAAAGATATCTTTTGCCATCTGCCTTCCGTCTTCCGGTCTTGAATTGGCTTTGTTTTACATATTTCTTTTCGCAATACGTGAGTTTAGTATTTCGGATTTAGGATTTCGAGTTTCCGGCAACCGCCGACATATTGGCTTTGAATTGGCTTTGTTTTTTTAATGGCAAAATGCCTCTTTATGCCATAATCTTCTTATTTCATAGAGCTTACGTTAATTTGCGATTTTCGTAATTGGGTTTGTTTTTCATTTTTTTAGTATATGTGTTGATGTGTATATCTGTTAATGAGTTCGTATTTCACTCATTTACCCATCTACTCATACACTCATACACTCATATACTCTCCGCAAGTTAAGACATTAAATATCAAAGATTTAACATTAAAAACACATATCAAAATTAAAATATAGAGCTTCGCAATGCGAATGAATCTGATTTCTGTCGGTGGTTTTTGATTTTTACGTTATGGTTTTACCCTCAACTTTTAACTTTGAACTTTACACTTTGAACTTTACACTTTGAACACATGACTTGCTATCCCTAATCCTATCCCTATCCCTTACGAACCCTCCTTAGTTCGTGGCGTATTATACCCAAAAACCGCCTTAATACAATCAAAATCCCCGTTTTTCGGCAAATTGTCCTTTACTCCCGACTCGTCCATTCTCCGAAACACAGCATCTGCGAATGATGAAATTCTGGATGCTTGATATGCAAAGCCTGATTTTTCAAACGATAGCCTTGTTTTCCTTGCTTTGTAGATAAATTAAATCTATAAAGATATCCAGCGAGTAATAGCTTAACTGAGCCGTAAAAATCCCCTTGAAATCGCTGAAAAAGTAGGAACTAATGAAGAAACCTCTTTTTATTTTGGTATTCGTAGTAATCACAGCTTTTCCTGAATTTGGATTCTCTCAAACCAACGATCTACAAGCATTTCTCGACGGTCATAAGACAAAATATTCCACTGAAGGTCATCCCAAAGCTAAAGATATCAAACTTAGCATTGAATATCCGAGCAATTGGCAAAGGTCTGAAGGCAAACGTCCAAATATCGTTCAGACATTTACATATGACTCATCAAAAAGCTTCATACAATGCCTTATTCTGATAAAAGATATACCATCTTTTATGAAACTTCTCTCAACTGAAGAACTTTCTAACGAGATGTTCACACAAGAGACACTCAAACAAATGCTCCCGGAAGGTGCAACTTTTATCAATGGCGAGCAAACAAAGTATGATGGTCAACCAGGTGCTTGGATGATCTATGTTATGCAATCCCAACGTGCTGGATTAACAGCAGAAATATATATGTTACAACATATGTTCTTGTACTCTGGAAAACTGATTTTGCTTCAGTGCGGTGTTGCCGGACTTGCTGGCTCTGCTTCAACAGCGGAACAGGAGTTTACACGTTATCTTCCTATTTTCCAACTTATCGGCAAAAGCATCATAATATATGATAAGTGGGAAGGAATTGTAAAAACAAATTCCTCAAGTGACTCTATAATGGAAAAAATTTGGGGTGAAGATTGGATATTGACGCTTATTATATCATTAATATTGACTTGGGGGATTGGGCTAGCGCCACCTTTAATTATCAGATTTGTAATAGCAAGGCGTCCTTTATCGAAGG
>CAZMZR010000053.1:2106-22438 GCA_964570855.1 uncultured Pirellulales bacterium | reverse complement strand
GGGGACGGGGACAGGTGTAATGTGCAGCGCCCAGGCGTCAATAGTGCCTATGTCCCCACCCGCTCCATCGCCAACATAGAGCGTCCAGGTGCCCACTTGCGAGAGCCCGTTGAAAAGCACAAGTTCGTGGTCGGTGCCGAATCCGCTGGAATGGAAAGTGCTGCCCACACCGATGTTGAAAGCATCCATCTCTTCGGATGAGGTCAAAGCTGAGTCATCAAAAAGGATCGGCATTAACTTTGACAGGTCCGATGAATCACCGCAACAGCCGCTTCCATCGTCGGCGGTTTCACCATAGCCTGGGCGGGAGACGAGCGTAATCAGCGTGCTGTCCGGGCCAATCAGCTTGATCGTCAGATCCCCAATCCAGGTATGGTCCATCATCAGCTCGACGTCCACATCGGCGATAATGTCGTTTCCGGTGGACGGGACAATAATGGAGCTACTGGCCATCGAGGCCAGTGAGCCATCATACCCATTATCAGTAATCCCGATACCAAGTCCCGGGCCAGCCGTATAAAGATCAGCAGCCGCTGGCGACGACATCAGGAGGCCCAGAGCCATTGCAGCCACCACTACATTCAATACCTTTCTTTTCATCTTTTTTCCTCCTCGATAAATTAATATTTAACCGTCATTTCCTCCTTAAACCTGACTGAAAAACTCCTAACCTCTTGAGAGTCATACGTAACATAATTTCATCTCAGTGTCAACAACATATTGGCAGATTTTATTGTGGTGAATACATATTTTTGGAAAAAAGCCCCTGCGGTGCGGATAAGGGGGGAAAAGCGGGGGGAATTAAGAAACTATGAAAGCCAGATGCTCGGAGGCGAATGTATTATAATCGCCTCCGCGTGATCGCCACAAGGGCGTCACAAAATTTAATCTGACAAATTTAATTAAGGAGCATCTGGCAATGAAGACTATTTTAGCTATCGATTTGGGCAAAAACAAGAGCGTATTTTGCAGGCTTAACACAAGTTCTTTGAAACCTGAATATTTCACCGCAAAGACCGGCCCGCAGAAGTTCCACGACATCTTCATCGAACTCGATATCGAAAGTTCCATAGTACTTTTCGAGGTCGGCACACAAGCCGGCTGGCTTTCCGATATGCTGCGTGATAATAAACCGTGGCACTATAAAATTGATAAGGCTGTGTAAAATTGTAAGAATGTTTATTTTTTATTTTTCACCTCATTTTTGGTTGAAGGCAAAAAACAAAAAATAAACTTTTGGGATTGAAGCTCTTTTTGTGATCGAGATCGAATATAGTCGAGCCTGGCGGACACCTTGGGCGTAATAGCCTGTAATTAAGAATAGGCCGACTTGCCGCATAAGTTTAATAGGACTGTGAGCAAATACAAAATATTCACAGTAACCTGAATAGGAGTGTGAGACGACCGATCATAACTGGGCATTACACACGAGGTGAGTAAATGATATTTTGAAATAAAAAAAACATAAAAGAGCCTTGACACATCTGGCTTCATAGGAGTTGTCCGGCTGTTCAATGGGGGCTGTGCTATAAGGGGGTAGTTTTCCAATTCTCAATAGCAAGGCTCTTCTGCCTAAGGCACGCCCAAGGCGGATTCCACTGCGAAAACTCATTGGCAGGTTTTTCATTTTTTTTGTAATAAAAAGGCCTCTCGGACGTCAAAGTATATGTAGAAAAAGAAACAACTTTGCCAAGGAATACAGGGAGTAATATTTCTTATTGCCGGTTTGCACGAATATAAATATTGATTTGAGATAGGGGAATCGAAAAATAATAAAAATATATCACAATAGTAACACAACCGTAACATGAAGTTGTTATAAAAATCCCCGGCGTCTTAAGCGATTCTGCTCGTACGAAAAATATTGTATCGGGTGGTATGAAGGGAGTTTGTTATGAAGAAGAAGAAAGAAGTAATTTTAATATTGTCCGCGATAGTATTTGTTGAGATTGTATGTATTGCCGGTATTTGTGCCCGCGATAGTAATCCGCAATTCAGTCCGAATGTCACGGTTCGTCAAGTAGAATCCCAGGCGGTTCTGTACACCGTCTATCGCGGGCATTACGAAGGTGTCGGCCCGGCTATCGATGAATTGTTAGAGCTGGCCGGGGAAAAACACCTGACTCCCATCGGGCCGATTTATACCGGTTATCTGAACAATCCTTTGCTTGTCTCCGGCGACCACTGGCTTATCGAGATACGGATGCCTGTTCCGATGGATGCTCTGGAATTCGCCGGGACGCTGGGTGAGATGACCGATGTCAAGCTCATGCCGGCTATGAAGGTTGTTTCTGCGGTCAAGCCTGAAGGGCAGCTTGATCCCGGGCCTGTAATACGCGGCCTGTATGCATTGATAAGTCAGCGAGGGTACCGCATTGCGGGCGGAATGTGGCAGAGCGTACTTTATAATGACGACTCGGAGGATTACTTGCATATAAGAACGGAGTTTATGATTCCGGTTTTATAATCCTCAAATGGGTATTATTTCCGTGATTGGTGTCACTACCCTGGAAGCGGTGCGGGAGCTTACATCCCCAGCATATCGAGCTGCCGGAACAGCCGTTCATAAGACCAGATCATAAGGTACATGCAAAGAATCGTAACTACGATAACAATCGCGGTCATAACCGCCTTGGTCAGAAGTTTGTATTTAGGATTCAGCCATACAAGCGGCAGGGCGAGCGGGCCGACGCACAGCAGTGCAATAATCACCGCCGGTGTGGCGTGATACCATTTTTTGCCGGCAGGCTTCGGACGGCCGCGGCCGAAACCGTCGAGAAATTCGCCGCAGTAACGGCACTTAATGGCTTCTGCCTGTATCTGTTCGGCACAAAAGGGGCATTTCTTCATGCCCGGCGCCTGATTTGCGGCAGTTTTATTTGGTTCCTGCGATATTTTGTCGGAGGAACAACATATTCCCGGATCTATAGCCATATTATTGGTATCGGCATTTCAGCATGGTATCTTTAACAGCTATGTTGGTTAGCCGATACGCGATTTTTTATACTTGCAATAAGCGGCACTTGTCCGTTCCGCTGAGTTGACGGTCCAGCTAAATATTTCAATCGGCGGCATATCGGGAGAGCCGTTCGAAATCATTCGATGGGCTGCCCGGTAACCTGGACGTCGTCTATGTTCCAGCCGGCGTATGTCACTGTCTCGTCCGTCGGGCCGATACCCCAGCGGATATAAACCTCCGGCTGTCCGTCCGCGACGGCGGAGGGAACTGCGTACTCCATAAGTTGCCATGAATTATCCGAGATGTGAGAATAGGTGACCGTCCATATATCCACCCAGTTCGTACCGTCGTTCGATGCCTGAATATTGGCCTGATCAAAGGGCGATTCGACGCCGAGCCATCGCCGGAAACCAAGCCAGATGTTCGTATATCCCTCGCAGTTAATCGGTCCGAGCATTGCGTATAGTGTCGTCTCCATGGAATTGTCGTAATCGCCGTTAAGGTTGTATCCTATTACGTTTTCACCTGTGAAACCGGAATTAGGATCACCATTCCACGAGCCCTGCCCTGTTGGTACTCCCCATGCCCATCCTTCGTCGAGAAGCCAATTAGGATCGACCGACATGTCGGTATAGTAGATTGCGTCTGGCACAACAGTAACTGATATACTCCGGCTGGACTGCTGGACACCATTCGTAACCATGAAAGAAAATGCATAAGTATTAAAAACCTGATCGGCGGCCGGTTTCCAGTAAACAGTAAAGCTGTTCGCATCATAATAAGCCCCTTCGGGTAAATTACCAACAAAGAAATGAAGGGGAAGATTCGTGGGATTGGAAGCACTGAATGTCAGTTCGAGTATTTGTCCCGGCTTAATCTCATTCGGTGCGTCTATGAAATGCAGTTCAGGTCCCCCAACGGTCCAACCGGAACATTGAGGATCATGCCTGTACACGCCCCAGTCGATAGTATTGGGATCATACCTGCCCGGCAGGTCGATCACGTGAAACCGGTAATCGTAACCGGCGACCATCAGCTCGATGTCACCATCCTGATCCAGGTCTCCCATAGACGGAATGCAGCCCAGCTCGGTCCACAGATCCAGCATAGGAAATCCGGGTGTTGTTGAACCGTCCGCCTCCCAGGCGATAATCGGCTCGCCGGGCATGCCGACAACCAGCTCTTTTTGTCCGTCTCCGTCGATGTCACCGATCAAAGGCGGACTATCGTAAGGATTTCCCAGAACGGTCTTGGGAAACCCGGCGTCCAACATCTGTTTACCCTGATGGTCAAACGCATGAACGAGGCTCAATGTAAAATCATCGGCATCGACGTTGCTTATGACATAAACCTCGGAAAGACCATCACCGTCAACATCTCCCGTACATAATGTCCCCGACTGGCCCAACGACTCAGAAAGTCTCGTATTCCAGAGAGTGCTGCCGTCCATATGAACCGCCTGGACACTATCTTCCGTGCAGAAAACCAGCTCGAACGTACCGTCGGCATCCAGGTCGGTAACGGCTGTTCCCTTCCTGCTGCCTCCTCTCCATCTCCGAATCCGCTGTCCCTGATTATCCAGGATATAGGTGTAAATACTGCTCATCCCGGGGCCATATCCGCACAGGGCAATCTCAATATTACCATCCTGGTCGAAATCGGCCACAGTCACAGAGCCTTCCGAGGTATAGCGCCGCTGCCAAAGGAACGAGCCGTCGCCCTGAATGGCATACAATCCGTCCGTATCGCTCGATTCTACATCCAGGACAACGATAATCTCGCTGTCACCGTCACCGTCCAGGTCGGCAAGCACAGGATTTGTGGTAATCTCACCGTTCCAGCCACCTATAAATAACGGCCAGTCACCGTCTACAACCTGCCCGTTCTCGACATGCCATGCAGAGACAGCCCCATCGTATTCATGGGTTCCGATTATCTCAAAGTCTCCGTCACCATCAATATCTCCCACGGCACAACGGGGAGGATCCCAGGCATCGAACAGACCCTGGGGCCAGCCGGGAAGCGGAGTTCCATCTTCATCCCAAATCGCCACCATACCTGTTGTCCACCAGTCTTCAAACAACATGTAAGGCTGGATAATCTCATTTCGACCGTCGCCATCAACATCCATACAAATCGAACCGCCGTAATACATATTTATTGTATCCGATGTCAGGTCAACTTCCTCCGGCTTCGGCCAGGAGCTTTGCTCTGCCGCTATATTGATACCGAAGACCTTTCGATCCGTGTGAGTATATCCAACCGAAGTTACACTCAGCCGCAAATCGAGCGTGCTTGAACCGGGATCGTCCAGAGTTAGACGCACAAGACCGTTGGGATCGGTCGGAGCGTTGCCGTCTGCTATCAGGATCCAGTTATTCGAGTTGTATTGTGAATATTCGAGCCGATAAGTATCTCCGTGAACAAATGCAACGACCGAAACGCTGTTGACTTCCGGATCGAAAGTCTGCGCCTGTCTCGGCTCGATAATCTCCCCCAGCGGGTACCTTGTATCGGCTCCGAGCAGGGCCTGATATGCATTTACGCGTCCTGTGCCTATGTAGCATTCATCCGGATTAGCCAATCCATAATAAATTGGATCCGTAGTATTTTCGAGGATCGCCCTTAATTCCATATTTGTCAGCTCAGGCCGATACGAAAGCACCAATGCACCAACGGCTCCGACATAGGGAGCGGAAAACGAAGTACCGGCGGTTGAAATATATTCGCCGCCCAGGTCGGTAGTGACAATATCCGTACCGGGAGCGGAGATATCCACCCAGGGCCCGAAACTGCTGTGCCCGGTTTTCATATCTTCACCGTTCGTGGAGGCAACCGCCATGACGTTATAGTATGCCGCCGGATAGGTGACTTTAGCCGTATCGGCGTTGCCGGCGCTGCCTGTCAGCAGAACATTACCGGCAAAAGCATTGTCAATCGCCTCATTGACGATTGGATCACCCTCAGGACCAAAATCGTCGCCGCCGAAACTCATATTCAGGATTCGGGCTCCGTTTGCCGTGGCATAATCCAGGCCTTCGGCCACTTCGGCCGATGTGATATAAAGACTAATACGCAGGGCCATAATACTGCACTGCCAGTTGATACCGGCAACTCCTTCGCCGTTATTACCCACTGCAGCGATGACTCCGGCCACCATCGTCTCGTGACCCTCTATACCATACCAGTCGGTTTCCGGAATGACCTGGTTGTTGGAACTTTCAAAATTCCAGCCGTATATGTCGTCGATATAACCGTTCTGGTCGTCATCCTCGCCGTTGTCGGGAATTTCATCCTGATTAATCCAGATATTATCTTTCAGGTCGGGATGATTCACATCCACACCCGTACCCAATACGGCGACCACAACATCGTGACTTCCGGTAGAAATGTCCCATGCATCCGTCATTTGAATCAATTGATGTGCGTACTGATCGGGATATTCCGGATCGTTAGGTTCGGCGCAGCTCTTGTAGATGTAGTTGGGCTGGGCGTATTCCACGTCGGGATCGTCTTTAAGCCGGGAACAGATGGCCCGGACACTTTCCTCGGTCCTCAATAAGTAAAACCGTGACAGCTCGATATTCCTCGAACACCGCATGGAAGCAGCGGCTACCTGTCGCTCCAGACGCCGGTGGAGGCCCTTAAACACAGGACCATCTTCCTGCAGTCCGTATTTGGTTTGCAGACGAAGCAAAGCAGCTTTGTCCCTTGCTGCGGGATTGGCCATTGCAGAAAGAGAAGCTCCGCCGGTTTGATTATCTTTTAGTTTTACGATAACATCGCCGGTTACGTATCCGGGTTTGGGGACGGCAGAGGATTCGGTGTTTGGATCTGCCTGTGCAGTGATACCTTTTAACCGGGACGAAAGCATAGCTTTCGATGTTCCGGCATGTACAACTTGTATGGAAGCGACTGCAATCAGTAATCCCGCTGTTAAAATTAGCCAAGTTTTTTTGGTGATGTTGATGCTCATTTTTCTTTCCTCTTTTTGTCTTATGTCTCTAATTTTTATAAACCTTCTGCGGAGCAGTGTCTTCGGGGCATTCATAGGGCATTGGCAGGGAAGACACTTAGTATGGCATATTATTCACACTCCTCAGGAATCAATCTGCTTTTATGCGGATTATTATCTTTATGCTAATAATCTTGATTTGGAAAGTCAACAAAAAAATAGCTGTTTTTCGCTTCAAAAGTGATAAACAGTTACTTTCAGGCTATTTGAAAAACCGGATAGCGGGACAATCCCCGCGGATGAGAGGATTTATGAAAAAAATATTACATTTTTACGTTTTGGCGACAAATGAAAAGCTCTTCAATATAAGCTTTATATTAGAACCCATCCCAAAACCTCTTTCGACTGCGACCGGCTGCAAAGTTCGTGGATCTGCGTTGTCGGCAAAAAAGGTTCTCGACGTACTTCAGTACGCCTCCGAGCCTTTTCAGCCTCCGGCCTTGACCACAAACTTTTCGCTCGATCTCGACATAAAACAGGTTTTGGGATGAATTCTAGAAAAGTTCGTTACTTTCCCGGCCTTTACTGCCTTGAATCTATAGAGACATGTATATAATTAACATGGAAATGCGAAAGGAGTATAAAATGAAAACGATAATATCAATCATATTTTTGGCATTTCTGGCAATCTCTCTTTCCGGCTGTACTATAGTTAATGAGCGCTACCGTCACAGGCATGCGTGTAACGAAGTAATTGTAACCTCGCGACATATGCCCGTTCGACCGGTTCCCCGACCATATCCCAAAGTTACGCACCACAGGCCAAGACGTGACCGTTCGGGGTCCGAACATATGCACCCATGAGTATGCCTGTGCTGAATATATCAAAGTAAAAAATACGGTCCGGGGCCATCTATCGTATGACTGAATTCTGTGCCGTTCGGAAAGATCCACACTGGGATGCGGGCACTTTTCTGTACTTCTTCTCTTGATTTCACTTATTAATGTTTAACGCTTTCTTATTGCTTTATCCGGCAATCCCGAACATAATATTCTAAGTTTATGTGGATGTTGAATGTATATGATATACGCCGTCATTCTTCAACGAAAACATGGATTTGTTATAAAAGAGGATACAAATGGGAAAGAGATTAACACTAATTATTTTTAGTATGATATTTGTTTCGCTTAATAGTACATCGGCGCAGAACAACAATGTATTCAATAATCCGATCTTGGCGGGATTTTACCCCGATCCGAGCATCTGCCGGGTCGGAAGTGATTATTATTTGGTCAACTCGACATTTTCATATTTTCCAGGTATTCCCGTTTTTCATAGCAAGTACTTGGTAAGCTGGAAACAGATAGGCAATGTTATGGACAGACTGGAGCAATTAGACTTAAACGGTCGTGGGGTATCCGAGGGAATTTTTGCCCCGGCAATAAGATATAATAACGGCGTTTATTATGTTACATGTACCTTTGTCGGCGGGGGAGGAAATTTCGTAGTCACCTCAAAAAATCCAGAGGGGCCATGGTCCGACCCGGCCTGGATTCCACAGGTAAACGGAATTGATCCGTCGATGTTCTTCGACGATAACGGTAAGGCGTATATTATTTATAACAGTATCCCTCCTGATAATAAGTCACTATACAACGGCCACAGAACAATAAGAATGTATGAATTCGACATTGAAGCTCTTAAAGTCACGGGAAAAGAATATATACTCGTCAACGGCGGGACGGATATCAGCAAAAAACCTGTTTGGATAGAGGGGCCTCATATTTTTGAAAAAGACGGGTATTATTATTTAATCGCCGCCGAGGGTGGAACCGCAGAAAACCATTCTGAGGTTGTTTTCAGGAGTAAAGAAGTCACCGGCCCATATGTTCCGTATGAAAAGAATCCGATTTTAACCCAGAGGAATTTGGATCCGGCAAGAAAATTCCCCATAACTTGTACGGGGCACGCGGATTTCGTACAAACTGAGAATGGCGATTGGTGGGCCGTGTTTTTAGGATGTAGGCCTTACGAACCTTGCGATAAAGGTTATTACAATACCGGCAGAGAGACCTTTTTAGCGCCGGTTCAGTGGATCGACGGCTGGCCGGTTATCGATCCCAACCATGAAGAAGTCCAATATCAATATCCTGTGCCGATTCAATCATCTGCTGAGAGTATGGATATTCCTCTTAATGGGAATTTTATTCTTAAAGACGATTTTGACAGGGAGAAACTAAACTATAACTGGGTGTTCCTGAGAAGTCCGCATCAAAAGTGGTATAGTTTAACAGAAAGAGAAGGTTGCTTGGCCCTGCAATTGCGGCCGGAAACCTGTTCGGAAAAAGTTAATCCGAGTTTCCTGGGGCATCGGCAACAACATGCACAAGGTTACGCCGCTGTTGCACTTGAATTTGTACCGAAAGCGGAAAATGAAAAAGCTGGAATATTGGTTTTCCAGAACGAGAATCATTTCTATTTATTGTGTCAATCGCTGGAGGGCGGGGAATTAGCCGTTGAGCTTTATAAATCGACCGATGGTGATAATTCACAGATGCGGTTATTGGCTTCTGAAAAACTCGCGGATGTCCCGGATGATAAAGATTTGTTTCTGAAAATAGAAGCGCATGGAAATACGTATTCGTTCTTATATGCAGTTAATTGGGATAAATGGGAGATGTTCAAAGAAGATGTCGATGCAACGTTTTTGAGTACGAAAAAAGCAGGGGGATTTGTCGGGTGTATGTATGCACTTTATGCAACTTCGCTGGGCAAGCCGACTGAAAATACGGCTTATTTTGACTGGTTCGAGTATTCTGGAGATGATGAAGTTTATAAATAAAGTCGTGTGTGGGGATGCTTGACCGAAGGAAGTGGTAGGTTTGAAAATCTTATTATTTTTTTACGGAAAAACCATGAATAAGCGCAAATTGTCTATGAAAAGTAGATTGCCGACGTTCTTTTTTTTAAGTGTAATAACCTGCCTTTTTATACAAGGATGCAGTCGGGTTTATCACGGTAATAACGAGCTAAAACTTAATGAAAGCGAATACTTTGGTGCTCGCGGATTGAATGTACTGGTTTTTAATAACTGGTATGATGGTTATTTCGGCGATGCCAAAATCACGGGTATTGAAATTATTCATCACGAAGTGCGCACGGCGACCAATGGAGATGTCAGGCTCAATCCGACACCCGGACAATGGGACCCCATACCTCGTTTCGTAAAACGCAATGTCAAACAGGAAGAAGATTGCGTGGAAATATTTTTGTCATATCCCGATTATGAATTTGATTATATGATTGAAGCTAAGGCTTGCGACGGGGGGATACGTCTGAGTGTCAATCTTGAGGAGCCGCTGCCTCGGGAGCTTGTTGGTCGAGCGGGTTTTAATCTCGAATTCCTTCCGGCGGCGTATTTTGAAAAGGCCTTTCTGATGGATGGTCACGGCGGCGTGTTCCCGCTTTATCCGAGCGGCCCTATGGCTGTGGAAGCCTCCGGTACGGTGGAACCGCAACCCATTGCAACAGGTAAGACCCTTGTCCTGGCGCCGGAGGACCCTGCCAGGCGTGTGACAATAAAAACAGAAGATAACGAGCTTTTATTGTTTGACGGGCGTAACCAGGCCCAGAACGGCTGGTATGTAGTGCGCAGCGTGATTCCCGAAGGTAAAACCGGCAGGGTGATCGAGTGGTTTCTTAGTGCAAATACGATTACTGATTGGATTCGCCCGCCGATGATCGCCCATTCGCAGGTTGGTTATCATCCCAAGCAGGAAAAAGTTGCAGTTATAGAGCTTGATAAAAACGATACCTCGTTGAAAACGGCCCGCCTGCTGAAAGTCACTGGGGACGGCCGATATGTCGAATGCTACAAGGGCCGGGTGGTGACATGGGGCGACTATCTGAGATATCATTATGTGACGTTCGATTTTTCCGGCGTAAAAGAGAGCGGTTTATATGTGATTGAATATGGTGATGTACGTACGAAAGCGTTCCGGATTGCCAAGGATGTTTACCAGAACGCTTGGCACCCGACGCTGGATGTGTATTTCCCGGTGCAAATGGACCACATGTTCGTAAATGAGGCCTATCGCGTTTGGCACGGCGCCGCTCATCTTGATGATGCGCTTCAGGCGCCGGTGGACCACGAACATTTCGATTTGTATGCTCAGGGTCCGACAACAGATACCCCTTTTAAGCCGGGCGAGCATATTCCCGGATTGAACGTCGGCGGCTGGTTCGATGCGGGTGATTATGACATTCGCACCCAGACGCAGTATTATGTCGTGTCCAATCTGGTTCAGACGTGGGAGACATTCAGGCCCGAAAGAGACGAGACAACCATCGACCAGAAAAAACGATATGTTGATATCCATCACCCCGATGGTGTGCCCGATTTACTCCAGCAGATAGAACACGGCACGCTGGGGCTGATAGCTCAGCACAGGGCCGTAGGTCACGCTGTTAACGGAATAATTGTCCCCGACCTGTCACAATATACACATCTCGGCGATGCGCTTACCATGACGGATAACCTGATTTACGATCCTAACCTGGGCGAAGGCGAATCGGACGGATTCAAAAGCGGTACTTTCGATGACAGATGGGCGTTTACCAATAAATCGAGCTCGTTGAATTACGGTTCGATTGCGGCCTTAGCAGCGGCAAGCCGTGCGCTGCGAGGATACAATGACAAACTTGCGGAAGAATGCCTGGAGACCGCTAAAAAAGTATGGGACGATGAGCACAGTCATGAGCCGAACGTGTATCGACACGGCAATACGACCGGCGGGCGATTGAGAGGGGAGGAATTCAATGCAGCCGTTGAACTTTTAATTTGTACAAAGGAAGATAAATATGCCGAGAGAATCAATGAGCTTTGGCCGGGTATGGAAAGGGGATTTGCTTTTAATGCGGCCCCGGCCGTGCGTGCCATGCCTTATATGGATGAATCGTTCGCAGAAAAAATCGAACCGCTGGTAAGGAACTATCGGGAGATGCTCGATAAGCTTTCGCAGGACAATCCTTTCGGTGTCAGAATGCCTATGGGCGGCTGGGGCGGAGCTGGCAGGGCCATTGGTTCTGCAATGACTAATTATATCCTGTACAAGGCTTTTCCTGATATTATTGACCCTGAAGATGTTTTCAGGGGATTGAATTTCGTTTACGGCTGTCACCCCGGCTCCGATATTTCGTTCGTTTCGGGAGTGGGGACACACTCGAAACGAGTGGCATACGGAAACAACCGGGCGGATTATTCGTTTATTGCCGGTGGTATCGTTCCGGGGATTGTTGTTATCAAACCTGATTTTCCTGAAAACAAGGAAGACTGGCCGTTTTTCTGGGGAGAGAACGAATACGTAATCAGTGTGGGCTCCAGTTATATATATCTGGTCAACGCGGTCAACGATTTATTGAACGAGGCTGAATAAAGGGGATCTCAAAGATTGTTGAAAATAGTAATTTGGGATTCTATTTATTGTCATAGAGTACTGTCTTTTTCTGCAATCTAAAATAAACAGAATTAAAAAAACCTTCAACGTAACCATTAAAACTGTAGTGATTGGTTGCGAGCCAAAAAAAAAACAAAAGCTTCGTTGCATATCACAGTTTTGTTTGTTATTATTACACTTCTTAATAAGCTTAAGGTTTTTTAGGAGAACAGCGGCTATGTCGATTTTCGCTGAAAAGACAACAGAGCTGGAAAAAATAGCGAGAAAACTGCGTTATGATATCGTAATGATGATTGGGGCGGGCAAGCCCGGCCACCTCGGCGGCTCGTGTTCGATAGCCGATATTATTGCGGTGCTGTACTTTCACAAGATGCGCCATGACCCCCAAAAACCGAAATGGCCTGACAGGGACAGGCTGTTGCTCAGCAAAGGCCATGCAGCACTGGCACAATATGCAGCATTGGCAAGATGCGGGTATTTCCCGGAAAAAGAATTAAGCACACTAAAAGAACTCGGCACGATGCTCCAGGGACATCCTGAGATGTTAAGATTGTCGGGGATCGAAGCAAACACCGGCTCGCTCGGACAGGGGCTAAGCGTTGCCTGCGGAATGGCATTGGCGGGAAAACTCGATAAAAAGGATTACACGGTTTACTGCATACTGGGCGACGGAGAGATTGCCGAGGGGCAGATATGGGAGGCCTCTATGACGGCGGCTTCTTATAAGCTGGACAATCTTGTGGCTATTCTTGATAAAAATCTTGTTCAGGCGACTGGTTCTATTGTCGAGCGTTATGATACGAATCCACACGCTGAAAAATGGAAGGCGTTCGGCTGGCACGTAATGGAAATCGACGGCCACAGCATAAAGCAAATAGCAGAGGTATTGGACAAAGCCGATGAAGTTAAGGGCCGACCGGTTATGATTGTCGCTAACACCATCAAAAGTAAAGGAGTGCCTTTTGCCGAAGGTAAGGCCCAGTTCCATCATGGGATAATGACGCCGGAGCAATACAAAACGGCACGGCAGCTATTCGAGGATTGAGGATAAGTTTTTATGAATATGCAAAATTGCAGAATGGTTTACGGTCAGACGCTTGTGGAGTTGGGCAGAGAGAACGAGCGAATTGTGGCGCTGGACGCCGATCTTAGCAAATCTACTATGACTACCCTTTTCGAGAAGGAATTCCCCGAACGTTACTTTGAGATGGGTATCGGGGAACAGAACATGGTTTCTACAGCAGTAGGTTTGGCGCTCTGTGGAAAGATTGCATTTGTAAATTCTTTCGCTGTTTTCGCCGCCGGGCGGCCTTATGATCAGATTCGCGTTAGTGTTTGTATCGGAAAGGTGAACGTCAAGATTATAGGTTCGAGTTGCGGGATTTCAGATTTCGGCGATGGCGCAACTCATCAGAGCATCGAAGATATTGCTATCATGCGGGCCATACCGAATATGACGGTTATGTCTCCTGTTGACGGCGTCGAGACAAAAAAAATGGTAAGAGCGGCTGCCGCGTACGAAGGCCCTGTTTATATTCGTATCAATCGTAACGAGGTGCCGGATGTCACCGAAGAAAGTCAGGAATTCAAAATCGGCGAACCCTCTGTGATACGAGAAGGAACTGATGTCACGGTCTTTGCACACGGCTACATGGTCTATAAGGCACTTAAAGCCGCCGAGACCCTGGAAAAACAGGGCATATCCCTGCGGATTGTCAATGTCAGCACTTTGAAACCTATCGACGAGCAAGCTATTAAAGAACTAACGGACGGAGTAAAGGGAATTGTAACGGTCGAGGAGCATACGATAATCGGCGGACTTGCCTGCGCCGTGGCTTTTATACTCAGGGGCCGGGCTATACCGATAGAGGCGGTCGCTATACAGGATTGCTTTGGACAGTCGGCACTGGATTATGAACAGCTTCTGGAGCATTACGGCCTTACTGATGCGGCGATTGTCAAAGCGGTGAAAAATGTTTTGAGATAGTAGGAAGCATAGATTTATGAAAACAATGAAGGCTGTAGTAAAATATGATAATCTGGCCAATGCGACGGAACTGCGTGAAGTGCCTGTTCCGGAAATTGGCCCAAACGATGTTTTAGTGGAAGTCGCTTACGTCGGCATTTGCGGCACCGACCCGCACATGCACAGAAACACGGTGCTTTTTGATTTTAACTGTCCTTTTATTTTGGGACACGAATTTGCGGGAACGATTATCGAAGCCGGTAAGCAAGTAAGTAAATTCAAAGTCGCAGACCGCGTTACCTCTGAAACCCATGCGGATTATTGCGGCAAATGCGTTCTCTGCCGGACTAATAATTATCACATCTGCAGGGAGCGAAAGGGATTCGGCTTTCATCTCGACGGTGCGTTTACAAAATATGTCAAGGTTCCGGAAAGGATTTTGCACAGAGTCCCGGATGGCGTTTCATTGAAGGCGGCGTCGTTAACCGAGCCGTTTTGTGTGGCCTATAAATCGGTTATATGTAACAGCAAAGTCAATCCGGGCGATACGGTAGTTGTAATCGGACCGGGGCCGATTGGATTGTTATGTATGAAAATGGCGCAATTTTCGGGAGCAAGTCAAATCATCGCCGTTGGCACGAAAGGTGATGATAACAGGCTGGAATTGTCAAAGGAATTTGGCGCTACAATTACTATCAACAGCAGCAAGCAGGATGCATTGTCGAAAATCAAGTCTTTGGGAGACGGTTACGGTGCGGATTTGATTGTCGATACCGCCGGTGTTACCGAAACATTGAAATTGTCGATGGACGCTGTAAGACCTAACGGCCAGATTACCAAGATAGGCTGGGGACCGAAGCCGGTAAACCTGAGTCTGGACCCATTGATTGCAAAATCTGTCACCTTGAGGGGACACTTTAGCCATACCTGGGATGTTTGGGAAAAATGCCTTACAATGATGGGCAGTGGACAAATCGACTTGGAGCGTTTGGTTACTCATGAGCTTCCTATAGACAAATGGGAAGAGGGATTTGAGCTGGTGGAGAATAAAGAAGCGGTCAAAGTGGTTTTGATTCCTGTAGATTAAAATTTTGTTACGAATTTTTAGGGACAGTAACGATGAAAAAAATAGGATTTATCGGGTTGGGAATCATGGGAAAACCCATGGCAATGAATCTGATTAAAGCCGGTTACAGCCTGATTGTTTATGACATTCGGCCGGAGCCGGTCAAAGAAGTAGTGGCGGCCGGTGCTAAGGAAGGCAAATCCTGCAAGGATGTCGCGGCACAAAGTGACGTTGTAATTACAATGCTGCCTAATTCGCCCGATGTTAAAAAGGCCGTTCTGGGAGAAAACGGAGTTTTGGACGGAGCTAAAAGGGGCATGATTTTGATTGATATGAGTTCGATTGCCCCCTTGGTTGCGAAGGAAGTCGCTGCCGAAGTCGGCAAGAAGGGCGTTGAAATGCTCGATGCACCCGTAAGCGGCGGCGAGCCGAAAGCCAAAGACGGGACACTTTCAATTATGGTCGGCGGTAAAAAAGAAATCTTCGAGCAGGTCGAGAAAATTCTGAAGGTCATGGGTGCCTCTGCTGTTCTGGTCGGTGATATCGGCAGCGGCAATACAACCAAACTTGCAAATCAGATAATCGTAGCGTTAAATATTGCCGCCATGTCCGAGGCGATGGTTCTGGCCACAAAGGCCGGTGTGGATCCTGAAAAAGTTTACAACGCCATCCGTGGAGGACTGGCTGGCAGCACCGTGCTCGATGCCAAGGTTCCTCTGGCACTGGACGGCAATTTCAAGCCCGGCTTTAGAATTGAATTGCACATAAAGGATTTGGCGAACGCCTTGGATACGGCCCATGAAATCGGTGTGCCCGTGCCTTTGGCCAGCGGTGTGATGGAGATTATGCAGGCACTTAAGGTTGACGGAAAGGCAGGCGATGACCACGGCGGTATTATCCAGTTCTATGAAAAATTAGCCAAGGTGGAAGTTAGGCACTAAAAAAAATTGAAAGTATCGATGCAGCTACACGGCCCTTCATGAAAGGATGCTGCTTATGCTCCTGATTGTTCTTCTGCTTATCAGCGTGCTTTTTATTGTTGTCTCGACGAGCAAATTCCACTTTCATCCTTTTCTTGCTCTTTTGTTTGCCGCTGTCGGATTTGGCTTATGTGCCCGGATGCCGCTTGCCGAGATTGTTCAATCGATCAATAGTGGATTCGGCGGAACAATCGGCAGCATTGGTATCGTAATAATCGCCGGTGTAATCATCGGGACATTTCTTGAACATTCAGGCGGAGCATTTGCAATAGCCGAAAAAATATTGAAGGTAATCGGCCAGAGACATGTCCCCCTGGCAATGTCTATTATCGGTTACTTTGTGTCCATACCGGTTTTTGCAGATTCCGGTTTTGTTATACTCACACCTTTGAACAGGGCACTTTCCAATAGAGCTAAAATATCACTGGCCGGACCGGCGATAGCTTTGGCCGTCGGTCTTACCGCCACACATTGCCTTGTACCGCCTACACCGGGGCCTATTGCCGCTGCAGGTATTCTTAATGCCGACCTCGGATTAGTTATTTTTTTCGGCCTGATTGTCAGTGCTTTTGCCCTTCTGGTTGGCTGGCTGTTTGCCACAAAAGTCGCCTCGAAAATTTATATAGATCCCAATCCCGAACTCTCGGAAGCTGATGTGGAAGCCAGGCTCAAAGAAGCTCCTTCTGCATTTAAAGCGTTTACACCGATAATGGTGCCGATTTTTCTTATCGTAATTAAATCTGTTTCCGATTTTCCGACGTATCCCCTTGGTCAGGGTGATTTGAAAAATATTGTGGGTTTTATAGGAGAGCCGGTCATAGCATTACTCATCGGTGTCCTGCTGGCCTTTCGACTTCCGAAGAAACTCGAAATGAAGATGTTATCGACTACCGGCTGGGTGGGCAAAGCGTTGTTAAATGCGGCCCTGATAATCATGATTACCGGGGCCGGTGGTGCCTTTGGAATGGTTCTGCGGAATTCCCCGATTGCCGATGTGATTGGCGATTCCCTGTCACAGGCTAACCTTGGCATTTGGTTGCCGTTTATTATCGCGGCGGCCATAAAAAGTGCACAGGGGTCATCGACGGTTGCACTGATTACAGCCGCATCTTTAATAGCGCCGTTAATGCCTTCTTTGGGATTTGAAACCGGAATTGCCAAAGCGCTGGTCGTATTGTCCGTTGGTGCAGGCTCTATGGTTGTCTCTCATGCAAATGACAGTTTTTTCTGGGTTGTTACGCAAATGACCGGAATGAATGTTAAAACCGGCTATAAAATCCATACCCTTGCTACCTTGATTATAGGTGTTACTTCAATATTGACTATTTGGATTATCAGCTTAATTACTTTATAATTTACGGGCGTTCTATTTGTCTTGTAATAAGTTTGTCTTTACTGTAGAAATTGCATACATAAATAAATTGTGGAAAAGAAGTAATGATTAGGCCCGTAGCTTGTAACTGAGTAAATTCAATCGAATAAATGGAGGTATTTAATTAGGTTGGTAATTCGCTGTTTCATTATATTATTTATATTTGGAACATACGCTTCGGCACAAGACTGGGTGCCTGATTTGGGAAACGGCAAATATAAGAATCCTGTTTTATTCGCGGATTATTCCGATCCCGATGTCATCCGGGTCGGTGAAGATTTTTATATGGTAGCATCCAGTTTTAACTGCATGCCCGGCATACCTGTGCTGCACTCGAAAGATATGGTAAACTGGAAAATCATCGGCCATGTCTATGAGCGGCTGCCGTTTGAAAAATATGATAAGCCCGTCCACGGTCACGGTTCGTGGGCGCCGTCGATTCGCTATCATAACAAAATGTTTTATGTCTATTTCTGTACGCCGCACGAGGGTCTTTTTATGGCAAGTACAAAAGATCCCGCCGGCCCGTGGCGGTTGCATCATGTTGTCGATGTCGAATTGTGGGAAGATCCATGCCCCTTGTGGGACGACGATAGTAATGCGTATTTGGTCAGGAGTAAACTGCGGGCGGACATTCTCTATCTGCATCGCATGAGTAAAGACGGCAAAAAAATTCTGGATAACGGGACAGTCATATTTCACGATGAAGAAAAGCAGCCTACCATCGAAGGGCCGAAATTTCTGAAAAAAGACGGATACTATTATATCCTTGCCCCGGCCGGAGGTGTCCCCACGGGATGGCAAACGGTGCTGCGCTCGAAGGAAATTTACGGGCCTTACGAGGACAAGATAGTTCTTCATAAGGGCCAAACCGAAATCAACGGCCCGCATCAGGGCGGCCTTGTCGAGCTTAAATCCGGGCAGTGGTGGTTTATGCATTTCCAGGACAGAGGCACGTACGGACGTATCGTTCATTTACAGCCTGTCCGGTGGAAAGACGGCTGGCCGTTAATGGGTGATGATATCGACAATGACGGCTTAGGAGAACCCGTTATGGAATGGGAGAAACCGGACATCGGCCGATCTTTTCCCGTTTCAGTACCACAGACTACGGATGAATTTAATGCGAACAAATTAGGTTTGCAATGGCAATGGCATGCCAATCCGTGCAAAGAATGGTTCTCCTTAACGAAAAATCCCGGGCATATTCGACTCCATGCGGTAAAGAATCTCACTCAAAACGGCAACTTATGGTTTGTGCCCAATTTGCTGCTGCAGAAATTTCCCGCTCCTTCATTTACGGTGACAACCAAAATCAATTTCAATCCCGAGATGGTCGGCGAAAGGAGCGGACTGGTTGTGATGGGAAGGCAATGGGCGTTTCTGGTATTAACCAAAACAAAAGACGGCCTGCAATTAGGGATGTTTGAAGGTACGTATTTTCAGGGCAACGACCAGACAAAATTAATTGAATCGACGGATATTCAGCAGGACAGTTGTTTTCTGAAGGTCCAGGTAAATAGCAATGCGGCCTGCACTTTTTCGTATAGCCTTACCGGAGACGATTACAAAAATATCGGCAGCGAATTCGAGGCTAAACCGGGGACATGGATCGGCGCCAAGGTCGGGCTGTTTAATGTGAATCCCAATATACAAGACAGTAAAGGATATGCCGATTTTGACTGGTTCCGATTTGAATGATATACCGGGTGGAAGCTATTAATGTATTTTTGGACAGGAGTATAATGCAATTAGGGGATTCGAATATGAAAAAGATAATTTTAACGGCATTTTTCCTGTTGATTAATTGCAGTTCTTCGAATGCAAAGGTCAGTGACATTGTTAAGCAGGAATACGAAGAGGGAGATTTTAAGCTTGTATATGATAATGCCCCCGCCGGCATATTCCATGAAGCAGACGATTATAAAGTCGTTGAGATTGCGGCGAATCTTCTAGCCACGGATATTGCGAACGTCACCGGCGTGAAACCTCCGGTCTATACCGATATGGAGCAAATCGGCAATAACGTAGTAATTGTCGGGACCATAGGACGCAGCAGGCTTATCGATAAACTTATCGAAGAAGGAAAAATCAATGCCGCCGGTATCGCCGGGCAGTGGGAAACGTATGCTTTGCAGGTCGTAGAAAAGCCGCTCCCGAATATCGAGGCCGCCCTGGTTATTTTCGGAAGCGACCGAAGGGCAGCCGCCTATGGTATCTTCGAATTATCCGAACAAATCGGCGTTTGTCCCTGGTACTGGTGGGCCGATGTGCCTGTCCGAAAAAAGGAAAACCTGGTAATCGAAAAGGGATATTATCGCGATGGGCCGCCTTCGGTGAAGTATCGTGGGATTTTTATAAACGACGAAGACTGGGGCCTCAAACCGTGGGCGACCAAAACTTATGACCCGGAATTAGGTGACATCGGTCCCAAAACCTACGAGAAGGTATTCGAATTATTGTTAAGACTCAAGGCAAACCACTGCTGGCCTGCGATGCATAGCTGCACTAAGCCGTTCAATTATTATCCCGACAACAAGCGTGTTGCCGATGATTACGCCATTGTAATGGGCTCGG
>CAZMZR010000053.1:0-2006 GCA_964570855.1 uncultured Pirellulales bacterium | reverse complement strand
TATTATCCCGACAACAAGCGTGTTGCCGATGATTACGCCATTGTAATGGGCTCGGCACATTGCGAGCCGCTGCTTTTTAATAATGCTTCGGAATGGGATTCCGGGAAAATGGGGCAGTGGCGGTATGATACAAACAGGGAAAATATTTACAAGGTGCTGGATAAGCGAGTCTCAGAGAACGGCCGATTCGAGAATGTTTACACGGTCGGTTTGCGGGGGATTCACGATTCGGGAATGGTGGGTGGCTTAAAGTTGGAAGAGCAAATAGCTCTGCTCGAACAGGTTTTTATCGACCAGCGGGAGATTCTTACAAAGCACATAGATAAGGACATCACGGAAATACCGCAGGTTTTCATCCCGTACAAGGAAGTAATGACGCTTTATGATAACGGGCTGAAAGTTCCGGATGATGTCACTTTGATGTGGGTTGACGATAATTTCGGTTATATCCGTCGCCTGAGCAATCCGCTCGAACGCAAACGCCCCGGAGGCGCCGGCGTCTATTATCATCTCAGCTATCTGGGACCGCCTCATGAATATCTGTGGCTGTACTCGACGCCGCCCGCCCTGGTCTGGGAGGAGATGACAAAGGCATACGAATTTAACGCCCGGCGGGTGTGGATAGCCAATGTCGGTGACATCAAGCCGTGCGAGTACGGCATAAGTTTCTTTCTCGACCTGGCATGGGATATTAACGTAGTTGACCATACCAATGTCTCATCGCATCTCGCCGCATGGCTGGAATCGGTTTTCGGCCAGGGACATTCGGAGGAGCTGACGAAAATTATGAAGGAATATTACGCCCTTGCATTCGAGCGGAAACCGGAATTTATGGGCTTCGGCGAACAGTTCAGTTTTCAGACTATGACCGAGTTATGGGAGGACACCGAATTTAGTTTTGTAAATTATCAGGAAGCGGAAAAAAGGCTGGAGCGGTTTCAGGCCGTCAGCGACAGGGCGGCCAGGCTTTACGAAAGAATGCCGGAGCATCTGAAACCCGCCTGTTTCCAAATAGTCTATTATCCGGTCGTTGCCGGCAATTATATGAACAGCAAGATATTGCTGGCCCAGAAAAACAGATGGTACGCAAAACAGGCAAGAAACAGCACGAATGATATCGCACAGCAGGTAAAAAATAATTATGACAGCATAAGGGCCGTCACGGAACGTTATGACCGGTTGCTGGATGGAAAATGGAAATATATGATGTCCTGGCAGCAGCATAATACCGCCTCTTACTATCTCATGCCGCCGCTCGAAACTCTGGAGGTCCCGGAACAGCCTCAGATGGGCCTTTTCGTAGAGGGCGATACGCCGAATAACGGCATCGACTATACCTATACATTGCCGTGCTTTAATTCCGTATATGAGCAGGAGCATTTTTTTGAAATCTATAACAAAGGTCAGAAGCCTTTCAAATTCAAAGCTACGCCGACCCGGAAATGGATCAATCTGAGTCAATCCGAAGGCCAGGTTGCTACGCAAAGGCGCATCTTTGTGAGCATTGACTGGTCCCGTGCCCCGCAGCGGGAGGTATTAAAAGGAGAAATTCAGATTCAGGGACTCGGCCATGAAGAGACGATTTATGTGGATTGTTTCAATCCCGCCTCGCCGACAAAAGATGAGCTAAAAGGTATGTTCGTTGAGAACGACGGCGTTGTTTCCATCGCCGCTGAAAATTATAATCGTAAAGTGGAATCAGCCGGAATTTCCTTCGATATTATCGACGATTTGGGCCTGACCGGTAAATCGGTTATCGTTTTGCCTGTCACCGCCGAGCGGGTAAATCCATGGACCGAGAAGTCGCCCCATCTCGAATATGATATTTATACGTATAACAGCGGCGTAGTCGAGGTTCATTCCTTTGTCCTGCCGGTTTCTGCAATTAACAGCTTCAGGGCGGCCCAGTACGCCGTTTCCATCGACCGGGAGCCGCGACAGATTATAGATTTCGGCGTGCCTGAGTACAGTACCCAATGGATGGAAAATGTCCGGCGGAACGCTTC
>CAZMZR010000052.1:0-23019 GCA_964570855.1 uncultured Pirellulales bacterium | reverse complement strand
GTTAATTTGCAAATAAATTACACTTGGCTTTTCATTTTTTCCGCTTCAAATTTTTATTCAGCTATTTTTGTCTCATCTTGTGGAATATCTTTACTTTGATGGTTTGACGCCATCGAACTTTTCTCAGGTTGCGAACTTTTCTCTATTTTTGCTTTCTTGCGCTTTTTTGGAGCAAAATCTACCTTGATTTTAGATAGCTCGATTGCTGATGTCTCATTCAAGAGTTTTTGTATTCCCTTTAGCAAATCCTCATGGTCGATCATAACACCTGTATTTTTTCTTAGAACCCTGCATAGAATTCTCAAACTGTCCTGGCTCGCTATTGCAGTTAAAAGGCTGGTTGGTGAAAGAACGGTTGCTTTTTCCCATACCTTTTGGAGGCTTTTTCGTTTAACACTTTTGTAGCCTATTATTTCAAATTTAGCTACTAAATCTGCAACGTCGTCATTCATTAGGTTCCATTGTTCAATAAGTTTTGTTTTGGGAGGTTGACCGAATTCAACATGGTACAATTTCCATTCCCGGCCATTTGTCAATAATACCCATTCGCAACCAGAATCAATAGCATAAGATGAAACCTGCTTAAGATGCTTCTTTGCGAGATCTACTCCCACACGCTTCAATTCTACCATTATAATAGGCTCAGCTTCATCACCTTGCTTTAGCTGAACAGCAAAATCAACATGCTCTGTTTCTCCCGCTCCTCGAATCGCTCTTTCACGACTCAAATGTTCGAAAGCATCATAACCCATGACTTTTTCAAAAATTCTCTCAACTCTCCTTCTTGTTTCTGCCTCGTTACCGTCATTTTTCATAAGTTTGTCAATCATATTGCGTGCATCATAGATTTTCCGCCTTGTTTCTTTATCAATACTTTTGCGTGCCATAATTATGCTCTTTCAAAAAATGTATTTAAGCATGCTGTAATCCTGCAGCTAATTCAGTTCGTTTTTATACACTTCATATTTTTTTTCACGTCATATATAAGGCGTCTGTGGCTGGCTAAATATTGATTCACTCCGTAAGATAAATTTCAAAAATCCTCCTGTTGGGTCAAAAACCAAATAATTTTTTGGCAAACAGGCCAGATCTCTCGACTGCGGCCCAAGGGACCTGCGCTCGAGATGACAGAGTCATCAAAGCTGTATTTCCCGTCTCGCGTATATAGGTTCATTATGCCAAAAAATATTAAAAATTCAAGAGAATAATCTTCTAACAGAAGGAATATATTAACAATAAAAAATGTCATTTCGACCGAGCATAGCGAGTGGAGAAATCTGGCCAGGAACTATTGATGATTCCAATCAGAAACCAGATTCCTCGACTGCGCTCGGAATGACAAATGATGTGGCATTCGAGATGACAAAAGAAAGCATATTATATATAATCATGATATGATCGGAGGCAGAAATTATTACGTTTATATTTTATCCAATCAATCAAGAACATTGTATATTGGATTCACAAATAATATAAAAAAACGAGTTTGCCAACACAAAGACGAATTAATTGAAGGCTTTACCAAACGATATAAGATTAACATCCTGGTTTATTTCGAATCCTTTGGCGATGTATATTCGGCGATAGCACGTGAAAAACAATTCATGCACTGGAGAAGAGAAAAGAAATTAGCTTTAATTTCAAAGGAAAATCCCGAATGGCGAGACCTTAGTGACGGTTGGTAATTTGTAATGAGTAACAGACCAGATTCCTCGACTGCGCTCGGAATGACAGCACAATACACAGAACACAGCACGCATTACGATACACAAAAGAAGACAGAAAACGGAAGGCAGAAGACAGAAAACGGACAATGGACAGTCTATGAACAATGAACTCTAAACTCATAACAATAAATTCACCAGCAGAATGCGGGAATGAGTTCTTCGCGGTGCTTGTTGAGCCAGAGTGCTTTTCGTAGAATCATATCGAGAAAGGCCGAGCCGGAGAGGTGTCCGAAGAAGCCGGTCGCCGCGATGGGCATTATCGCTTCGGCGATCATCGTTTCAATCATCAGGTCGGGCAGTGCGTCCAGCTTGTTCCTGTCCAATTCGATTACGCTGCGATAGCCCTTGATGAACTGGTTGAGTTTGTCCTCGTCGAAATAGTCGGGCCAGTCGGCGGGGTTCGGCCGGCCGCCGACGATGGAGAATTGCAACATGCCGTTGGCAAGGTCGGTAATGGTCGAGGCGACCCTGACGGCGTCGAAATCGAGCACTGCGGCGACTTTGCCTTCGGAAAAGAGCATATTTCCCGGATGCCAGTCGCCGTGGATTACCTGCCGGGGCCAGGAGTCGAAGTTGAGGCCGCTGATGCGGACGCTCGATTCGTTGTACAGCGTCATGAGCGTATCGGAAGCGGATCGCATTTTCATATTGGGCAGGGCCGAGTGTTCGGAGCCGATGGTCTTTAAGTGCCTGCGAACGGCGGGCGAATCGTGGTAGCAGTTTTCCGCCGGCAGCCCGTGCGGGAAGGACGACAGGAGCCGGTGAAATTCGGCCAGACGGCGGGCCGCTTCGGTGGTCTCTTCGGGCGAGCCGTCGTAGCGGGAGCCGGTGACGAATTCGAAAAGCTCGTAGATGTGATGGTCCAGTTGCAGGACGGTTTCGTTTTTATCGACGGTGGACACGAGTTCGGTGACGGGGAAGGATTCGGCGGCGAGGCGCTGTTGTATTTCGTGTGCGAACCTCACCTGACCGAGGTCGTCTTTGCCGCGCGGACGGCGTTTGAGTATGTACTTGCCCTTTTCGGAGATGAGCACCATTTTGGGCGTGCGGCGGTTGCCGCCGGAGAGCGGTCTGAGGCGGAGGATTACGCCGATGTCGTAATGGCTGAGGACGCAAACGAGCTCCTCGGTGGAAAATTGTGTGCCGCCTCGGGGCATAAATTCCCTGACTGTTATTTTTTCCCCATGCAGGTCGGGGAGGATATTGTTATCGTTTATTTGAACGCAATCAGTATGATAATTATCAGGAGGAATACCGCCGCCGCCGCGCTGAGGATTAGTACCGCCATTCGGTACTGGGCGATGGCCTCCTCGCCGATTTGCTTTCCGTCGGTTGCGATGGCTTCGCCTTCTTCCAGTTGAGCCAGCTCAGTAAGATCGAACCGGCGGCGAGCCTGGATGGGCGGGCGACCCTCCTGCAGGGCCTCGAGGTCTGTCAGGAGTTCTTCGGTGTTGGTGTAGCGATTTTCGCGACGCTTGGCCATCATGATTTCGATCACTTCCGAGACCCCCGCTGAAAGCGAGGTGTTGATGTGGTCCGGAGGGATCAGTTTCTCGCGGAGATGCTTCCTCATAACATCCGCCGAATTTTCCGCCATAAACGGCACCCTGCCCGTCACCATATTGTAAAATGTCGCGCCGAGGCCGTAAATGTCGGCTCTGCCGTCTATGTCGATTTTGCCTCGTATCTGCTCGGGAGCGATGTAATACGGCGTGCCGTAAGCCTTCCCGGCCTCACTTTGCGCGGCTTCGATATCCGTTGTCCCCCTCGCCAGACCCATATCCGCAAGCTTCACCGTCCCGCTGGTACTAATCATAATATTCTTCGGCTTGACGTCACGGTGTATAAGATTACACTCATGCGCATGAGCCAGCGCATTGGCCACCTGAATAATAATCTCCAGCGCCTCGGCCTCCGAAAAAATCTTGCCCGCCGCCAAATCATCTGCAATCGTTCTTCCCTCGACATACTCCATCACAAAATAATGATACCCGCCCGCCTCGCCGACGTCGATCGCCTGCACGATATTCGGATGATTCAGCCTTCCCGCCGCCTGTCCCTCCTTATAAAACCGCTCGACATACTCGGGATTCTCACTGAATCGTTTCGGCAGAATCTTGATCGCCACAATCCGGTTCAGACTCAACTGCCGCGCCTTATACACAATTGCCATCGCACCGGCGCCGAGCTTGCCGAGAATCTTATAGCCGGGAATATGATGTGCCGCATCCTTACTGTCGCTTATACTGCTCTTGAGCCTCTCGGCCTGGCTCGCAGTGATATAGCCGAGCTCGATCATCAGGTCTTTGAGAATGATCGGATTGATCTTACTGCGTGATTCCAGCTCCTTTAGCGATTTGCGCAGCTCATCATCAGTGCAGAGTCCCTGCTCAATCACCATTTTGCCGAATACTGTATCGTAGTTCGTTCCGTTCGTCATTAATATTCCAAAGGCAAACCGATGAAGCGCTTAGTGATGGACCAATCCTTTGGCTTTAGTATCAAAACCCGATAACATTCCAGTTGCGCTAATTATCGGCCGGAAAAAACTCATTGTCAAAGAAATTCTGCTGTTTCTTTTTTAGAAAACAGGAATTTTACACAGACTCCGAAAGAACGCAAGCCCAAAACAGAATCGACCCTTTTAACGTGCGAGTTTAGGTGTTTTTATAACTAAAAACGCCGATTCTTGTTCATAGTTTGTTGTTCGTTGTTTGTGAATCTTAATTTCGTGTATGCCCAATTACCTAATTCTCTAATCAACTTACCTAAGGCATCCTACCGTAGGGCAACTTAGGGAAATTCACTAATCCGCTAATCAACTAATTCCCTAATCCGCATCTATGGTGTCCTTGAGGGACTATCCGCTGTCTCTTGCATGGAATTTGAGACGGCGGTATAATGCCGAAGTTTAGAGAGAAGAAAAATTTAAAGGAGATAACCAATGAGAAGATCTAAAAGAGCCGCCCTATTGTGCGTCTTGTGTCTATCGATTTCGGCCTTTGCACAGAAATTCGAGGGGCTTGCATTAACGCCGCCGATGGGCTGGAATACGTGGAACACATTCGGCGGTAATATCAGTGAAAAACTAATCAAAGAGACGGCCCTTGTTATGATAGATAGTGGCATGCAGGAGGCCGGTTATAAATATATCGTGCTCGACGACTGCTGGAGCACGAAAGAAAGAGACGAACAGGGCAACCTCGTCGCCGACCCGGAAAAATTCCCGAGCGGTATGAAGGCGCTGGGCGATTTTCTCCACGAGGCGGGATTCAAGTTCGGCATATACAACTGCGCGGGCAATAAGACCTGCGCCGGCTATCCCGGCGGTCGCGGGCACGAGTACCAGGATGCAAGACTCTACGCATCCTGGGGCGTCGATTATATCAAATACGACTGGTGCGAGCACGGCACCGCCGATGCGAGGGAAACGTATATGACGATGCGTGACGCCTTGCACGCCGCCGGTCGGCCGATTGTATTTAGCCTGTGCGAGTGGGGCAATAACAAGCCGTGGGAATGGGCCAAGGACGTCGGGCATCTGTGGCGGACGACCGGTGACATCGCCGACTGCTGGGACTGCAAAAGGCAGTGGTCGATGGGATTCAAGCTCATTCTGGACAAGCAGGTCGGGCTGGAAAAATTCGCCGGGCCGGACCACTGGAACGACCCCGATATGATGGAAGTCGGCAACGAGGGACTGTCACTGGCCGAATCGAGGTCGCATTTTAGCCTTTGGTGTGTTCTGGCCGCCCCGCTGATGGCCGGTAACGATGTCAGAGTAATGAGCGATGAAATTCGCGATATCATGACCGATAAGGAAGTGATTGCCATCGACCAGGACCCGTTGGGCAAACAGGGCTATCGCTACAAGGTCGAGGAAGGCAAAGAGACCTGGGCCAAGGAGCTTTCCGACGGTGCGTGGGCTGTATGCATCTTAAACGCCACGGAAAAACCGATGGATGTCGAAGTGAACTGGAATAAGTTGAATTTCCTGTTGGGCACGTATCAGATTCGCGACCTGTGGCAGAAGAAAGACTTAGGCAAGAGCGATGTAAACTATACATGCATGGTCGCCTCGCATGATGTGGCGCTCTTTAAGCTGACCCCGATGAAATAATACGCCGTAACTATCAGGCGCAAAGCTGACGCAAATCCATATATGTTCGGAGTTAAATCCGGCAAATAAGGAACTTAAATTGTTCTTCTTCTTCGCAGCCAGCTAACGAATCCTATGCCGATACTACCTAATAAAATAGCGCCGGGAGCGGGAATGCACTCGTGGGCTATAGTGCCGATTACTTGCACACCAGCTGAATCTAATACCCTGATGTCAATTGATACCCATTCCGGATTGTAGTCCGGGATAATGAGCGTTCCTGAAATATTCATGGGTCCAAAGACATAATCTTCGAAGATCATTTCCCGATAAATCATTATATCTTCAGTAACAGGATCTGGTACAAAATCCGGCAAAGGTGGAGGACCGCCAGCCGGCCAGTCCAATGTGCTCCAGTTGATGGCAATCGCTACAAAGCCCTCACCATCAAGGGTGATATCGTACGTAATCTTTTTCCATCGGTCCGGATCCGGCGGGTCATCGTAGAACCACTGATTGTACCATTCAGTATTAAGATAGTGGTACCATGGACTGCCCATTTCGCCGGTGTCGTCGTCAAAGCCGCTGCCGCCGCCCCCAATGAAAAAATTGTTACCAGCAAGCATAGCATCAAAACTGTCGAGAGTTGGAGCTGCCAATGCCGGCGCGGCCATAGATACCAGAATGATTGCTGCAGAAAATAGTAATAGTTTTTTCATAACCTACTTCCTCCAAAATATGTCCTGAAAAATACTCAGTTATATAGCAGCGAAGTGGGTTTTACCGCATTTGGTATGAACCCTTTCCTCCTTGTTTTTTCACCACCCGTACCTCACACCTATTTTTCCATGAAAGTCACAAATATTATACCTGATAGTACCGCCTATTTTCAAGAAATAAATTCAAAAAAGTTGGCAAATCGGCGTATTTTCAATAAATTCCTTGGTTTTTCGGTATAATTATTTTAAAATTATCGGCCCAAAAAATAGTGAGAATTCATTGCAAATAACAAATCTCGTCATTGGTTATTACTCACAAAGACCGGATGTAAGAGGAATTTATGAAATGCCGCGATATAGTGACCCTTTAATCAAACACAGAGTTTTTGTAAATCTTCCATGCTCAGGTCGCCGAGTCCGGCGACGATTTTTTCTGCAATGTGTAGTTGTCCGGCGTCGTATGAATTCGTCACTGCGATAGAGTGCATCCCGGCGGCCCTGGCCGCCTGGAGACCCCAAAGCGAGTCTTCGATTACTACGCAATGATTGGCTTCGATCTGATTGTCACGATGTTCGTTGAGTTTTTCCAATGTAAGCAGGAATCCTTCGGGGTGCGGCTTGCCTTTTTTGACATGCTCGGCGGAAACTATCGTCGCAAAAAATTGCCGCAGATTCGCCTCTTCCAAAAGTAGCTCAATTTCGCTCAGAAGCGCACCCGAACAAATCGCCATGGGGACATTGTTTTGCGCCAGCATGTTCAGGAACTCGTGCACACCCTCGATAGTCCTGCCCTCGGCCCCGGCCAATTCCTCAAAGACCCGGTTCTTTTGTTTTATAAGCTCCGGGATTTGTTGCCGGTCGATATCGAGCAGGCCGTCTTCGATGAGCCGCCCGAAACAATCGGAATCGGAATAGCCGAGGTAGGTGGTGTAATAATCTCTTTTGTCTATCTCGACGTTGAACTGCGCCAGGACCTTGTTGAACGCGCGAAGATGCAGAATCTCCGAGTCCGTTATGACGCCGTCAAAATCTAAAATAACTGCCTGTAACATATAATTTTATTGCTTCCCAAGATTTTCTAATTTCGTAATCCATTCGTTAAAATGCGGACATTCCCGACGCATTTTTGCCAGTCCGATCTTTTGAGCCGTTAAAATACCATCCACTGTCTTTACATAATTTTTAAGATGTTGCTGTATTCGTCTGGAAGGACAGGTATCGTAATCGTCATTAATCTCTTCGGGACAAGAAAATGACTGTAGTACATTCTCAAGCTGTTCGGAAATCTTTAAGTCACTTTCAGCAAGTATCGATGTGTCGGAGAAAAGCAATGCCTCGAACTCATGCATTTGCACATAAGGAATAAACCGTGCCGAATTCCAACTGCCACCCATTTGAGCAGCAATATCTTTCGACAATGCTTGTTCGACTATATGAGCTTTATCCTGATAATCCCGACAGGTCTTAGATTCTATCCTTCCAGGCCAATCACTCGGCATTCCATAGAAATCAACCATTGTCGTACAGATACATGACCTGTCGGATTTAACGGTATTCAGGATTTGTTTTCGAGATATCGAATATTTGGTAACACCTCCCGCCTTTTGAAAAAGAAAGGGTGTAATATAGATTCCTCTTTCGTAAAAATGAGGCTTCAACACTTCTTTGACAAAGAGTATCTCCGTTGGGCCTTCCACGAGAATCTTTATATTACTCATTGGCCGGCCACTCCCTCAATGATATTTCTGCTCCAGATGTCTCCCAATGAATAGTCTTCAAGCCAGATTTTTAATTTTTCCGTATCCGGACGGCTGAATACAGACTCATCATTCTTGCGCTCGACAAGAATAATATCTTCCGGCTGGAAATGATCAATCAACGCAGCAGATTGTGTCGAGACAATAACCTGTGTGCGATGTGAAGCTTTCTGTATTAAGCCCGCTAATAATGTTAAAGCGTAAGGATGCAATCCCAATTCCGGCTCATCCAATAAAATCGTCGAAGGCGGATTTGGTTGAAGCAAAGCTGTGGCCAAACAAATAAAACGCAGCGTACCATCCGATATCTGGCTTGGATGGAACGGGTAATCGGAATTTTTCTGCCGCCACTCTAACAATGTTTCATCCGGATTATCTAATGAGTCTCTAAGTAAAAAGTCGTCAAAGAACGGGGCTGCCAGTTGGATAACTTCACGAATATTTTGATATTCCTTTTTGTGTTTTTTCTTAAGGAACAGCAGAAACGCTGCTAAATTACTACCATCTGGTCTTAAATATTCATAATCTCTTTTAGAACACGGGTATTTTATCAACGCATAATCACTCGTGTTGTGAAAATGAGATATCCCCCAATTTATAATTGCCAATCGAATACATTCTATGCTCTTGTCGAGAGAGTTTTTATTTTGTTGATCCGTAGAGAATAAAAAACCATCAATAATAGATTTGTCATTGCTGTTACCATCACCGACATATCTTGCATCTTTACGAGAACGAAAAGATCCTTCGCATTTAATACTTTCTTCTCGAAATATTAAATTATTAGTTTTAGTCAAAGATAATAAAAAATCCCAATTTATATCCTCATTAAAATCGAAGGAAACTTTCAATTCTTGAGTTTTTTGAACGCCCAAGTACAAAAGAAGATTTGCTCCACCATCATCATCAATAAAATCCTGCATTTGCGAGCCAGCAATCGCTTTGATAAATTCAAAAAAACTAAGGAAATTACTTTTACCGGAACCGTTTGGGCCGATCAGGATATTTATATTTCGAAGCTCGAAATTTTCGAGGTTTTTAATGGATTTGTATCCTTTTATGGTTAATTTGCTGATTGCCTGTCCCATATCATTTTCCTTTTCCGGCCGAATCACTTCGGGATAATAAAAAAACCCGGCTTTTTTACCGGGGCTTCATTATACAATTAATAATCGATAATTTACAATGATTTTATCCCACTTCAGGAACGGGGCCGACGATGGCTTCGTAATCGTTAAAGGTTGATTTATCGCCGGTGCGAATCAACTCGGCAAGCGCTGCAATTTTCGGCGCGTTTTTGGTTATGAATCTCCGGGCGATCATCTCCTTTCGCTGCCTGATGGGAATCGTCTTGCCGTTACCGGCCTGACCGTTGTCGGCAAGAGGCACCTGCATGTCCACTTTCGTACCGGCCTGGCCGCAGAACAGGTAGCCGTTAATCAAATCGATGGCGATATCGACCAGCGGCCTGCCGTAGAGGTCCATGTACTCGTTGCCGTTGTCCTTGATAAAGGCGATTGATTCAATCATCTTCTGCGTGCCCTCGGCGAGGATTTCGAGCAGGTCTTTGACGTCTTCGTCGTAACCCCGCCCGGCGAGTTCGGTGAGGAATTTTTCCGCCGTCCCGCTGCAAACGCCGCGCACCGCAGCGACGATCTGAAGCTGGCTTGTCCCCTCGTAAATCGTCGTAATCCTGGCGTCGCGGGCGTACCTTTCGCAGGCGTAGTCCCGCATATAGCCGCTGCCGCCGAGCACCTGAATCGAATCGTAGGCAATCCTGTTGCACATCTCGGAACAGTAATACTTGCTCATTGGCGTCAGCATTCCCGCCAGTCTCTTGTATTTGCGCGAATCGTTCTTTAGCTGCTTGGCCTCTTCCTTGTCATCGGGCGGATTCGATTCGAGCCGTCTGAGGCACCCGATTTCCACATCGACTACGCGGGAGGTTTCGTAAAGCAGCGCCCTGCCCGCCTCGACGGCGATCTTCATATCAATAAGCATGTCACGGACTGCCGGCAGCTTCTCGATGGTGACGCTGAACTGCCTCCTCGTGGATGCGTAATCGCGGGCGACACGAAAAGCCGCTTCGGCGATACCGAGCGACTGACCTGCAATCCCGATGCGGGCGCCGTTCATCAGGCTCATCACGTAAGTAATCAGGCCCCGCTGGCGCTCGCCGATAAGCTTTGCGGGCGCATCGTTGAAAAACAGCTCGCAGGTCGGGCTGCCATGAATACCGAGCTTGTCTTCGAGCCGGCGGACTTTCACCCAGGGCCCGCGTTCGACAAGGTACAGGCTAAGCCCCCTGCCGTCGGAGATTTCCGGCTCGCTTCGTGCCAGCACGAGCAGGATTTCGCCGCAGCCGTTCGTGATAAACCGCTTGACGCCCCGCACGAACCAGTTGCCCTCGGCGTCCTGATAGACCCTGGCGGGTTTTTCTTTTTCCTGGTCGTGCCCGGAGACCTTAATCGCCTGCAAATCCGAGCCGGCGTCCGGTTCGGTCAGGACCATGGCACCGGTGACTTTACCGGCCGAGAAATCCGGCAGGTACTGCTGTTTTATTTGTTCGTCGGCAAAGGCGTTAATCGTCTCGGCGATACCCTGGAGGCCGAAGATGTTCATCAGGGCGGCGTCCGCCCGCGAGACCATCTCAATCGCAATCGAATAGACAAGGTTCGGGAAATTCAGCCCGCCGAACCGATGCGGCAGCGTAAAACCCATCACTTCCGCCTGGCCGAGCTTCTCAATCGCTTCGGCGATTCCCTTGGCACGCGTCACCGAGCCGTCCTCGTTGAGTGTATTGCCCTGGCGGTCCACGTCTTCGGCCCGAGGTGCGATGAAATCACCGCTCAACTGACCGAGCGAGTCCAGCACCATATCGTAATTTTGCACCGCCTCATCGGCATTGGTCGGCGCCGAGTCGAATTCGCCGGCGAACTTAAAGCCTTCCTCACTAAGCTCGGCCAACGCCTTCAGGTCCATGTGCCTGAATAAAAACTGAATATCGTTATTGTCCCTGTAAAAATTAGCCATGTTCGATTCTCGATACCGTATTTCCGTCACTACACGCGAAGCAATCTAAGATATAACGAATGAGATTGCCACGTCCCGATAAATTGGGACTCGCAATGACAACTGTAGTATATGTCTCCTAATCTTTCATGCCTTTTTCTTTAACCGCTTTTATCATCATCGGTACGACGGTATTCAAATCGCCGACTATTTTATAGTGCGCGATATTGAATATGGGCGCATCGGGGTCGCTGTTAACGGCGACAATTTTCCGGCTCTGTGACATCCCGGCCTGATGCTGGATTTGCCCGCTGATTCCGACGGCGACATATAAGCTGGGCCGAACCGTCGTACCGGTCTGGCCGACCTGATGGTCGTGGTCGATAAAGCCCAAATCAACCGCCGCCCTGGTCGCCGCCGGCGCCGCCCCGAGACAATTCGCCAGGTCCCAAATCAACTTGAAATTGTCCTTGCTGCCCACACCGGCACCGCCGGCAACAATAATTCTCGCCGCTTTAAGGTCCACCTTCCTCGGGCGTTTCTGCTCGGAAAGAATCTCCAGCGGCAAATCATACTTAGCCAACTGTATTTTTTCTTCGACAATTTCACCTTTTCGTTTCGGGTCCGGTTCGGCAGGAACCATCACACCTTCGCGAACCGTCGCCATTTGCGGCCAGCGGTCGAGATTGATAATAGTGGCGATAATATTCCCGCCGAAAGCAGGCCTTATCTGAAACAGCAGGTTCTTATGCAGCTTTTTATCTTTTACCGTCTCGTGGTCGCCGATCTGCAAATCGGTGCAGTCGGCGGTAAGGCCCGCCTTTGCGGCGCTGGCAATCCGGGGAGCCAGGTCACGCCCTGCAACAGTCGCTCCGTAAAGGACAATTTGCGGCTTGTGCTTATGGATCAAATTGAACATCACTTTTGCATAGCTGTTGGTCTGGTATGTCCCCAGTTTCAGATGCTCGGCCAAATATACCTTGTCGGCGCCATGTTGTATCAGTTCGGCTCCAAGTGATTTGACGTTGTCACCCAGCAGGGCAGCCGCCAGTTTTACACCCAAAATATCCGCCAAATGCCGGGCCTTGCTCATCAATTCGATGGGAGTATCCTCCAAATGCCCGTTATGCTGCTCGGCAAAAACCCAAACTTCACCGTCTCTGTTTACATCTATCATCGATATGCTGTCCTCAAGACTTTGGTGTCACTGCTCCTGCTCTGGCCTGCCGTCCGCCTTCCCATCTTCCGAAAAAAACGAGAAGGCGGAGGCACTCAAGAAAGCATGGGGGTAATTTTCAGTATCGTTGTCTGCCGCCCCGACCACGGTCGGAACCACCGGAACCGCCGGAACCGCCACGTCCGCCGCCGCCACTGCCACCGCGTCCACCGCGACCGCCACGTCCGCCACCGCCGCCGGACCTGCGGTTCTCCGTCCTGGGGCGAGCTTCGTTGACATTAACGGCCCGGCCCTGTATCTCCTGGCCGTTCATGCCTTCGATCGCAGCCTCGGCCTCGGCTTTGGTAGGCATTTCCACAAATCCGAATCCTCTGGACTCACCGGAAAACCTGTCCTTAATAATGTTGATGTTACTGACCTCTCCGAATGCTTCAAAAGCCTGACGCAAATCATCCTCTGTAGCACTGTTTGCTAAATTTCCCACATAAATATTCATTTTACTTTCCTTCCTGGCCGCACAATCGGGCCCTATGTAATATTCGCTCTCGAGAGGGCTAAACACACGCCAAGCCTTTGAACAGCGAGAACTTTTCGGTATCTAATTTCCAAAAAATCTTTTTCAGGTTAATCCCTTATTAACCTCCAAATTCCTTCTATTTTACCTTTTGAATCGTCTTTATGCGATTGTCTTTTCTTCAATTAATTCGTGTATCATATCTGCAACGCCCTTTTCGTCGGGCTTTACTTCCTTGCTTTCCTTTGCCGCTAGGACGACGCTTTGAATTCGATGGACTTTTGTCGGCGAGCCGCTTTGTCCGCACCAGCTCAGGTCTGCTTCAATACAATCGAGGTCCCATTGTTTAATAAGTAAGCCCGCCTTTTCCAGCTCTGCGGACTTGTGGGCAACCAGCTCCTTGATATCATCCTCGTCTGCATCCTGATTCTCGGTTTTTATCTTTTGCCGCAACTCTATCGGTGTCACAGCTTTTTTATACTTCATAATCTTTTTTGCAGCGGCGACCCTCGGTTCGTTTGCACTACCTACAACGGTAAGCAGAACGGGCAGCTCGGCTTTTACCTGCTGCCATCCGTTGCCGATATTTCGACGGGCAGTAATTTTTTTGCCGTCGAGATTCTCAAGCTCCTCGATATATGTAACTTGTGTAATATCAAGTTTTTCCGCCAATTGCGGGCCGACCTGTGCGGTATCGCCATCAATCGCCTGTCTGCCGCACAAAACGATATCGTAATCAAGTTTTTTGACCGCACAACTGAGTATATAGCTGGTCGCCAGTGTATCGCTCGCAGCACAACGCGGATCGGTAATCAGAATTGCATCGTCGGCCCCGCGATAGAGCGAATCGCGAAGAATCGCACCCGCCGCGGGCAGACCCATCGTAATAACGGTGATATGGCCGCCGAACTGCTCTTTGATCTCGATAGCCAGCTCAAGGGCGTTAAGGTCCTCCGGATTGAAGATGGCCGGCAGCGCCGAACGCTTCACCGTACCGTCATCGTTCATTACATCACCGGTAATCTTCTTTGTATCAGGCACTTGTTTTATCAGTACAACACAGTTATAACCCAACTGTTTTTCTCCTTTTATGGTTTTATATCAATCAATGATATGTCTTATCCAAGACACGATTCGATCCACAAGAGACAAATTGTAACCAGATTTGTTCTCAAGTCAACCCTTAAATCAAGCCATACTATACACTTCGTAAATCACCGGGCCGATTTTCTCTTTTCGGGGATATAGTTCATAAAAGCATAGATATCACCAAAGCATGTTTTCCTTGATTTTCGCAAATTACCGGATAAAATGAATTATTGTTAAAAATCGGTGGACAACTTGAACAACTTATACATAAATTGTTGCGGTTGTATGGGCAAAACACGCCACGAAACGAGAGCATTGGCATCGCCGGTAAAAAGAGGGTTTACGTTAATAGAACTGCTTGTGGTGATTGCCATCATCTCACTACTCATGGCCATCCTGATGCCGGCCTTGAACAGAGTCCGCAAGCAGGCTCGCCGGGTGGTCTGCGCATCGAATATGAAGCAAATGTGTACCTCTGTGGCCCTGTTTGCCAACGACAGAGACGGTAAAATTCCTCCCGTAAGAGAAGAGCGCAACGGCACGTGGATACATGTGCAGGAGAACAATCATGAGGCCAGATGGTTCCGCACGGACAATGATATCTATTGGAACCTGGGACTTTTATGGAAATATAAACTCATAAAAGACGGAAAGATTTTTTACTGCCCGTCAAGACAGGCCTATTTTCGATACGAAGATTATTCCGATCCCGTCTTTCCCACACCGGTTTTAGGAGGCGGGTGGGGAGTGCGTGTTCCGTATTCCTACAATCCGATATGCAAGAGCTTGGAGGACCGCGAGCGTGTGGTCAAAAATATGGCGGACTTCAAGGCAGGCAAAAGCCTGCTGCTGGTGGACGTGCTTCGTCCGGGAGGGGTTGCGCATATCAACGGATGGAACGTGGCACGGGGGGACCTGAGCGTCGATTTCGTTATTGATCCGATCATCCTGGAAGATATGGAAGATACAACCGATAATTTTGTCAATCAGGACTACGAGACGTGGGACCTTATCATGGACAAACTTCGGATGTAAGAGTGCTTCAAGAAAATTTTCCCTTTTGATAAAGCCCGACCAACTCCAAATCAGATGATATAAAATTTTATGTATGAAAGTCCGGTCTCATAAAGACGAATTCATTGGGCCGATTCTGTTCTCAAATCTTTCGATGCAGCTAATGCGATAACTCTCCCCTGGTTACCCACCGCACAATAAAAGTGATAAACAACTCCCTCAAAACAAACGACCCAGGGCTTATGGGCGTAGGTTTGGTCCCAGGGTTCGGACGGTTCTATAAGATGTGGCCCCCGCCATTTTGTCCAGTGCACAAGGTCGTATGAGCAGGCGAAGGTATCGAACGCTTTCGTCTTCCATCCGGCGCCGAAATAGAACATGACCCAAACTTCAGCGATTTTGACAATCTGAGGGTCGCCACTGATGCCGTTTTCTTCCTTTTCCCCGTTGGCAACGACAGGTTCACTCCCATAGCGGCTCCAGTGAATCATGTCTTTGGATACCGCTATCCCGATTCTCTCATAGCCGTTCTTTGTCTTAGCGTTATAGAACATAACAAAGGGATACCCCAACGTCTCGGACTTATCATGGATGATATTGCTTTTGTACAGAATCTTTCTTTCGAAATCGCGGGCATCCGGCTGCAGCGGGGAGAGAACGGGATTTTCCGGGATGCGGTTCCATTCGAGAGGCTCGGCCGGATTCGTGGTCCATGCGATACCGATGGCAAGCGGGTCCGTTTCGTAGCCCTGTTTCGCCCCGCCGATATAGGAAAGCCAGTATTTGTCGTCGAACTTCTGAAGTTCGTATGTGCCCTGCCATGTATAGTCCACCAGGGCCGGGCCGCCGTCGGCCTGCCACTTGTCCCAGCCGTCCCCGCGAAACGACAATATCTTCCCCAGCTTTTTCCAGTGCAGCAAATCCGGACTTTCGGCCAGATGCGTTTCGTAGCCGATATTGTTCATACAGACGTACATCATATACCATTTGTCGTTGCGCCGGAACACTGCGGGGCAATCTATCTTTTTGCCGTCATCGCCCTTGAGAATGATGCCGTATTTGTACGGCGATTTAATCTTGTCATAGATTTCGTTCATCACATTTACGGGGACATCGATATATTTTCCTTTCGCAGGTATAATTTCTCTCTCGTCCTGTTTCTGCACAGGGGAATTTCCACAGGTAAACAGCAACAGGAATAATATAATAACTATGATTTTCAGATTATACTTTTTGCATGGCATAATACGTATGTAGATAAGAGCTGGATTTAATAACATTAACTCTATAACAACGACATGGTTCGTGCATATATACCGGATTTTTTTGTTCGCGAACAGGTCTGTTCTTTTATTGTCTGTTCATCCGCAGTGCACCGGGTCCGACAACCTGGGCTTTGACTTTGCCGGTCTTCAGGTTATATTTGATTCCATCGACGAGCGAGCCGTTAAAATAGCATGGTTGAGTATCATCGCCGGCCACCGTTACGAGAGACTTCTCGCGTTCAAACAACAATTCACTGCCGATAAACCGGTTTCCATTATCCTTATAATCAATTCCCTCCGAGGCGTAGAGCGTCAAAAGCTCGGTTTGGCCGTCCTCGGTTTCGGTCAGCCTGATATCGACATGACCGGCCGTAGCCAGTATCACCGGGCCGAACTGGCCCTGTTCAACGGTAATGTATTGAATGTGCAATGTCTCACCCGGCATGGCATTGGCGATGATGCGATTCTCGCTCGGCGAATACTGTAAATTGTCGCAATTTTCCACAACGGCCCACCATTCCGTGCCGATACTGGATGTGCCGATTCGCTCGTTAGGTTCTTTGACCTCGGTATTATTCAACTTTACAAGAGCCGGTCCGGTCGCAAGGAAAAGCTGCTGAAGGGAACTATAATCTATCCTGTTGCATTTTATTTCGATTCCGCCCAGCTTTCTCCCGGACTTGATACCCTTAGCCTGCATTGCTCCCGCTTTGGCTTTTTTCAGAGCCGCTAATGTCACTACTCCTCCCTCGGCGGCAAGATGTTTTATGCCGGTCTGAGAAGAGGCAAGCCGGTCATTCGCATCTTCGGGTAAATCCACGGTCATTTTTTCCGAGAGCAGCGTGAATTCTTCCAGGAAGTTCGGGTCCTCACGCAGGATTGTGCTACTGCAGGAACCGTCGAAGACGATCTGCTTCGACGCCGACAGGAACCTGGCCTGTCCCTGGGCGAGGACTTTCGCCGGCAATGGTTCGTTGGGCCCCTGTGTACCGGTCAAATCATCGATATAAAAATCCAGCTCAGCCGGGCCGTCCGCGACGATGTCGGTCAAAGCGAACGATTGCTCGGATTTTTCTTTCGGCATCTTTACCGTCAGCTTCGGGGATTTAAGCGTAAAAATCCGGTCCTTGCTGATTTCTTCCGAACCCATCCTGCAGAGACTATCGCCTTCAAATGTCACCTCGTTCGTTTCCGATATGAAGCGGGCCTGTTTTTGTGCGGTAATCGTGACCGGCACTGCGGTCCTGACGGCCTTCGGGGCGTTCGAGTCCTCGACGTAAAAGACCAGCTCGGCCGGTCCGGCGGCGGTCATATCCGGAAGAGCCGACCTCTGCCGGGAACCGTTCTCGGGAAGATTTACGGCAATCTGCGGGGCAGAGAGCGTGACTTCTTTTTCCTCAGTCAAATCCCTCTGGGGCATCGTGCACAAACAATCGCCCTCGAAGATGACCTGGCTGGTGGTCTTTAAGAACCTCGCCTGTTTTTGTGCGGTAACTTTGACCGGTAGGACAATTTGATTCGGGTCGGTGCTGTTCGAATCTTCGGCGTAGAATCTCAGCTCGGTCGGGCCGTAGGCAAGGGTATCGTCCCTGAGCGCGCTGTATTCGATACTGTGAGTAATCAGTGTTGTACGTCCGGCGGCCTTTTCATGCATTCCGGTAAGAATATCCGATTGAGTATTCAAATCAACTTGCGCGAGGCCCTCAGGGGCTACGGCGAGGTCCTTCGGCATGATAATCATGCCATCGTCGCACGTTATGGTGACTTCAACGAGCTGTTCGGGCAGCTCGTTGGGCTCGCTCGAATCCGCAACAGCGACGACAGGCTCATTGGCGTCGCTTTGGGAAGATGTATCCGCAGGGGTGCCTGTTTCGTTTTTGCCTTTCGACCAGAAGATATCGTTGATGATAACTTCCCGGTCGGCGTAAACGAGCTGCTCGGGTGCATCGATTAAAACATTCCCGTTGAACAGGCATTTGTAGTATTGCTGCTGCGACTCTTTGGAATCGGCGGCCACGGCGGGTTCGTTCGATTGGCTGCCTGTATCCTCGATATCGGTTCCAGCCGGTTCGACTGTTCTCTCCTGCGTCCCGAACGCCGTCTGCGAAAGTTTGATTACCAGAGTTTTTAATTCAAATATTCTGAAAAGTTCGAGTCGATTGAGCACATCGTTATAGATAAGTTTCATGCCGACACCGAGCATTTGTATATCCTGCGAAACAACGGTGACCGGCCCGTCCGTAGCCAGTTGAGACATGTCACTCAGGAAAACAAGGTCGTCGAGATAAATCGTGCATTCCTTGATGTCACTCGATTCTTCCGGCACAATATGAATCACGACATTCCCGCTGAAAGTCGCATCCTTCGGGGTTGTGCTGCCGGCGGCGGTTTCAACTCGAACGCTGCCTTCATCGGCGGTCATATAACATTTGAAATCGGGCTGATAAATATTCCTGTACGGTTTTCGGAGCTCCCACACATCGCCCTCTTTGTGCAGCAGCACTTCGAATCCGAACTCGCCGGAAATCTCGTTGTTCTCGTCGCGTGTCACGTAATAGGATTTCTCGACGGTGCCGACCCCGACATCGCCGATCTTCCCGATGCTGTTCGCATCGCCATACCGGCCGAAATTGCTGTCGGCAACTCCGACGACGCCGATCCCGGGTTCCGTTTCAATGGTAGGAGTCCTGTCGATAAGGCTGTACAATATGAACACGACCCCCACGGCGGCGAACGAAACCAATCCTATTATGATTTTACGCACTTCAATAACCTCTAACGGCCGTCAGGGCACGTATCTTTTCATGAGCTCCTGCCATTTGCCGGTGCTTTTCAAGATATATTCTATCACCTCCCGGACAGCGCCGGTGCCGCCGGTGCGGGTGGTGACATAATCTGCATATTTTTTCACTTCATCGACGGCGTTGGCGACCGCCGCCGCGAACCCGACGTATCTGATAACCGGCAAATCCGTCAGGTCGTCGCCGACATACGCCACCGCATCCGGCGAAAGGCCGATCCGCTCAAGAAATTTTTCAAGCGTGGGCAGTTTATTGTGACTATCCTCGAAAACGTATTCTATCTGCAGTTGTTCCGCCCGGCGTCTTGTCGGCTCCGAGGCCCGGCCGCTAAGGATAGCGACCTCGTGACCGGCTCTTTGCCACATTTTAATGCCGTGGCCGTCCAGTACGTTGAAACATTTGCTTTCGCTGCCGTCGGCGTGAACAATCAAGGTGCCGTCGGTCAGAACGCCGTCAACATCGAGAACCAGCATCTGTATGTCTGCAAGATTGGCTTTTTTCATATTCGATATTCGTTTTTAACCGACAACTTTTATTGTCACGATATCCTGTACGTCTATCATTCCGACGGGCCTGTCATTTTCATCGACGACCGGAAGCTCATCAATTCTGTACTTGTGAAAAATCGCCGTCGCCTCGGCGGCAAGGGCATCGGCCCGTATCCTTTTACAACCGGCTGTCATAACATCACCGGCCTTAAAATCAAACCCGTCTTTTCCATGCCTTGTCATCAGACGCCTAAGGTCGGCGTCGGTTATTATCCCTTCCAGCTTACCTTCTTTATCGACGACCATCACGGCCCCGTGGCGTTTTACGTCGCCTGTTTTTTCGAGAAGCTTCTTTACCGTATCGCCGGCTTCGGCAACGGGCAATTTCTCTCCCGGCCTGAACATCATGGATTGCTCAACAGTCATCAACTTGGCGCCGAGCGATCCGCCCGGATGGAACCTCACGTAATCTTCGACGCTGAATTTGCGGGCCTTCATTACCGTAAAGGCCAAGGCGTCACCGATGGCCAGCATACAGGTAGTGGAAACACTCGGTGCGACGCCGAGCGGGCACGCTTCGTTGATCTGCCCCATACAAAGCGCAACGTCACTGTGCTTGCAAAGAGTCGAATCGCTTTCGCCGGTTATCGCAATCAGTCGAATTCCCAACTGCTTGACCATGTTTATCAGCCGGGTAACTTCGTCCGTTTCACCGCCATAGCTCAGAACAATCACGACATCGTTTTTGCGTAACCTGCCCAAATCGCCGTGGACGGCTTCGGCGGGATGAAGGAAATGGCTCGGCGTGCCGGTTGAGGCGAGAGTTGCACTTATCTTGCGCCCGATGATACCGGCTTTACCTATGCCGCTTAAAATGCATGAACCGCTGCAGTTATAAATCATCTCGGCAACTTCGGCGAAAGACTCGTCAACTATCGGCGTCAGAGAGCCGATCGCTTCCGCCTCGGCTTTGATAACCTCTCGTGCGTAATCAAGGTCGAATTTCACTTATTATCTGTACCTCCATTTACAACAGTGTGCATCATGGCCGACTCCAGTATTATCAAAGCAATGCCCTCCGTCAAGCCAAAATCCACATTTCCTTAATTGTGGTGTAATCCGTCTCTTATTCAATCGGCATGAAATCTATTAGCAAATATGACAGGTAAGCCTATAATTTAATGACGATCCCCCGTTCGTTATAGCAGACCAAATCGTGTTTTTCGCCGGTATAATCCGAGACAGAATGTATAATCACGCGTTTGCCGCTGTTTTGTTCTATATGCGTAATTGACGCTCTCTTTAGATTCTGCAGGTAGTCCGCCACACCCGGCGAGACAAACAGCTCGACCCGTTTTATCTGCTCCTTCGAGGACGATAGATTCAACAACCTAATAAACTCGATGGCAAGCGATTCATGGCTCTTGACAAATCCCGTGCCTGCACAGTTCGGACATGCCAGATACGTGCTGGACTGAAGAGAAGAACGCATCCTCTGGCGGGTCATTTCCACTACGCCGAACCTGCTTATACTCAATATTTTAGTGCGCGCACGGTCGGCTCTGACAGCCAATCGAAAGGCTTTTTCGACCGCCCTACGTTGTTTGTTGCTTCGCATATCAATAAAGTCACAGATTATCAACCCCCCAAGGTCTCGCAATCGAAGCTGGCGGGCAATCTCCTCAGCGGCTTCTACATTACTCTCATATGCCGTCTGTTCGGCGTTTTTCTGCTTGCGGTATCGACCGCTGTTGACATCGATCGATACCAGTGCTTCTGTTTGTTCAATGACAATCGAGCCGCCGCCTTTTAGCTCAACCCTGCGGGACTGGACCTTCGATATTTCATCTTCTATGTGATATTTATGAAACAGCGGAACCTTGCCCTCGTAATAAACCACCTTTCTTTTCATACGCGGCGTAGCTATGGAGAAAAAATCGCGGATTTTACGAACCACACTTTCCGAATCACATACTATTTTTGTTATCTTACTGTTGTAAACGTCCCTGAGCGCCCTGATAACCAAATCCGATTCCTGATAAAGTTCGCCGGGCGCTTTTTCAGAATTTATTCGTGTTTCAATCGCCCTCCATAACCGCCTGAGATACTTCAAATCACTTTGTATATCTCTTTTCGAGCATCCCTGCCCCGCCGTCCTGATGATAAAACCCTGATCTTTGGGAGGCTTGCACTGTTCAAAAATCTCCCGCAGCCTTTTACGTTCATCTTCATCTTCAATTTTATGTGAAACTCCGTGCTTCTTCATCCAGGGCAGCATAACCAGATACTTTCCGGGCAGAGCAAGATATGTGCTTAGTGTTGCACCCTTGGCCTTGAGACCTTCTTTCGTCACCTGCACGACAATCTCATTGCCCCTTTTAAGGCAACTCTGGATAGGCGGTCTGTCCTTCAGTGATTTTCGCCGGCCGATACTTTCAGAAGAACTGTCACCGGAGCCGTAAAAATTGCGAGGGTGCAGGTCGCTGATGTGCAGAAAACCATTTTTACCCACACCAAAATCTATGAACGCCGCCTGTATGCCGGATTCGATATTTGCAACTTTTCCCTTGTAGATATTACCGACGTGGCTGCCCAGACTCGCTCTTTCCACATAAAGCTCTTCGAGCTGGCCGTTCTCGACGACCGCCACCCGGCACTCCTCACTCTCGGCTACATTGATTAACATCTCTCTTGACATTTTCACATCCTAAATATTTTGTTTTGTTCTATCACCTCACACATCCCGCCATTGCACACACGTGCGTCTGATGGGCGATGCCAGCTTTTCCATATCCAGTTCCAGCAGTTCCAAAACTTCCTGGATGCGTATTGAGCCGGCCGATGTAATTATACATTGGACATTTACCTGGGCCTTATCAAGCTCAATCGATTTTATAAAACCTCTAACATCCATATTTCTGAACTTCGATTTTTTTTTATCCGTCATTCGCCGAACAACAAGACTATCGCTGCTCAGCAAATCTTTGATCCTGCTCTCAAGCCCGCGGCCGAGATATTCCTGCCTTACGGCAAATATATACGTCGCCGAACAAGGCTCAAATGAAGTGCCTCTCTCGGCTATTTCTATTGAAATTAATTCACAGCCCTGCGGCAGTTGCGAAGAAAGACTGTTCTTGATTCGTGATTCGTGGTTCGTGGTTTGGGATTCGCCTAATTCAGGAGTTGCTAAATACGGATCACTCGTCTCGGCGACTTGTCCCTGCGAAGCGCCTGAACGGAGCGGGAAGGCTTCCGCCGTAGCAGGACGATGCATCCTTAGAACAAGCAGCTCATCGTCCGACTCGACCCCGACAGGTCTGGGTAACGGCAAAGAAAACCTCGGATGGGGATTGAAAC
>CAZMZR010000051.1:0-23040 GCA_964570855.1 uncultured Pirellulales bacterium | reverse complement strand
CTGTGTCCGAAAAGAATTGAAAAAGCTCGGTCTAAAATTGCAGCAATAAATCAGATTTTAGAAATATTAAGGGGAAAAAAGCCATGAGAACGATTCCGAAATTAAAATTAGTCATTTTGTTGGGGCTTCTGTCAATGACCTTCGGCTGCTCGCAGGTTGAAATAACGGGAAGAAATCAATTCAATCTCGTTCCCAATTCGATGATGAACTCAATGAGCTTTCAAAACTACGGCGAATTCCTCGACCAGCACAAGCTAAGCACCAACGTCGAGCAAACTCAAATGGTCAAGCGCGTCGGCGGCAGAATTCAAAAAGCCGTAGAGCAGTATTGCACAGAAAACGGCATACAAGACAAATTGGCAGGTTACGAATGGGAATTTAACCTCGTCGAAGATCCCAACGTCAACGCATGGTGCATGCCCGGCGGAAAAGTGGTCGTCTATACAGGCCTGCTGCCGGTAACCGAGACCGAGGCGGGTCTGGCGGTGGTAGTTGGCCATGAAATCGCGCACGCCTTCGCAAGGCACGGCGCTGAAAGAATGACGCAGGGCCTTATCGTCGAGATGGGCAGTATGGCCCTGTCGAAGGCCCTCGAAGAACGACCTGAGCAGACAAAGAACCTGTTTATGACCTCCTACGGCATAGGTTCGCAGGTCGGCGTTCTGCTGCCGTATAGCAGGGTGCACGAAAACGAGGCGGACCATTTAGGGCTGATATTTATGGCGATGGCCGGTTATAATCCGAACGAAGCCGTAATCTTCTGGCAGAGAATGGCCGCGGCAAAACAAGGCTCTCAGCCGCTGGAAATCCTGAGCACTCACCCGGCCGATTCCACCAGAATCAGAAAAATTGAAAACCTCATCCCCGAAGCAATGCAATACTACCGTCAGCCGTAACGCTAAATAAAAAACAGGCGATGAAGCTGAAAATATTCTGCTAATTCTAAATTTGTTTCCTTCGGGAAAAATAGATTCCCGCTTGCGCGGGAATGACAACGTTAGTGATGCTTGATGTTAGCTTATCTTTCAAGTTTTATCAGATGTGTTTTCAGGAATTTTTTGTCGGCCTGAAAAATATCGCATTTATTACGCAAGGACAAACCAAAAGGCTGAGACGACCTATCTCAAGAATTCGATACGGATGATTCGCGGGTCCTTTTCGGTAATAACCAGGCTCCTTTGTCTTGTTGTATCGGCGCCGAAATATTCGAAGCAGGCGACCAGCAGATAATTTACCGTTCGGCGAATATCTTCCGTGCTCGTACTGATCAATGCATCACCGATCCAGACAACCTGCTCGGAGTCCGAATCCTCGGCACCGTCTCGTGCAAAGACCTTAATAACGAGCCGCTGTTCGTAATACGTGTCATAATAGGGGACATAAACGGTATGACCGAAATAATAACTATCCCGCCGATATCCACTGCTAAAACCGGCATAAGGTTGATAAAACGGCGTAAAGCCGGAATCCTTATGCGAATTCATTCCCACCTGGAAAGAAAGTCGATAATCGGATTGCTCAACCGCCGGAGCCGGGACAAAATCATACCATTTGAGCAGCTCCTCGATCTTGTCCTTAATCTCCTTATCGAAGATGGGATTCTGTGAATTCGGGTCGGTAGATACATATACAGATGCTTTTTTCGTAATTTGCCGGTCGAGCTCGGAATACCCGTTAACACGGACCCTGTATCCCGAGGTACAGCCGGTAACGCAAGTCGAAAAAATCGCTATGATTAAACTAATCTTTTTCATCTTTTATCTCCTTCAAATTTATCCTGTGAAAACGCCCTTCACAAAAAACCACCGGATTTGAACACTTTTATTTTTCAGCGGCGGACAAACCGGCAAGAGCACCGGTTGACCAGCACATTTGGATGTTATATCCGCCGCAGGGACCATCGACATCGATAACTTCGCCGGCAAAAAACAGACCGGAGCAAACTAAAGATTCCATCGTCCCGGGATCTATCTCAGTGACATCAACGCCGCCGCGTGTAACCGTCGCTTCGGCTATCGGCCCGGTACGAACAATTGAAAGCGGCAAGGCCTTGACGGTTGTAATCAGCTTTTTACGCATATCCTTTTTCAACCCGCCGGCCGCAAGCCGCCCGTCACAACCCGCCTGTTCGCACAGCAGGGCCGAAAGACGCTTTGGTACAAATCCCGCCAGAATATTAACCACTTTCCTTTTGGAATTCGCCTCGATACATTCGATAATACGGTTTTCAAGCTCCGCCTGTTCAAGATGCCGGACCATATCCAATACGATTTCGATTTGTGTATCCGCAACAGGCAAATAATCGGTCAAGTACCGGCTCATATCCTGTGCCGCAGGGCCGCCTAAACCGTCATCGGTAAAAACCATCGCCCCTTCGGCGGTAATTTTCTTATTATTGATGCGTGTTGTGATTCGGACACATTCCAACGCAGTTCCTGCAAGCTGCCCCGGCCATGTCTCGATAGTCACAAGCGGCACCAACGCCGCCCTTGTTTCAACGATGCGATGTCCGAATTGCCGGGCAAACCGATAGCCGTCCCCCGTGCAGCCTGTCTTCGGCCACGAAAGACCGCCGGTAGCAATAATCAGCTTTTCGGCACAAATTCGTTCTTTACCTGCAGGAATGATAAACATCACGTCTTCTTTCGTAATATTACCGACTCGCTTACCGAATAAAAATTTCACACCGAGGCCTTTCGCCCTTTCAAAAAGAGCATCCCTTACATCACCGGCACGATTAGTTACAGGAAATACACAACCGTCTATTTCAACCTTCGTGGGCACTCCCAGACCGGCGAAGAACTCCCGCACATCCTGCGGTGAAAACTCATGAAGACAATAACTTAAAAATCTGCCTTTACCGTTAAATTTACGAACAAGCTCCCTCGGCTCGGCCTGATGTGTCAAATTACACCGCCGCCCCCCTGTCAGAAGCAGCTTATGTCCGGGGCTTGAATTAGCTTCGATTACAATGGTCTCAGCACTCGCCCCGGCGGAGAAAATCGCCGCCATCAGACCAGCCGGTCCCGCTCCAATGATACATATTTTTGCTTTCATATACACCTGCTCCAACAACAGCTTAGTTCATAAATCTAACTTGTTGATATCGCCCTGTCAAACAATAGTATGTGCACCATTTATCAGGCAGGTATAAAACAAACAAAACGTCAGACTTAGTGTATAAGTTGCGAATATAATCGGCGATATAAAAATACGTCTCCAGATTAAATCCGATAAAATTGAGCGTAATAAACTTAAAAACAGTGCGATAAATAAGAATTTGCAGGAAAATGAAAAAATTGTACTTTCCGGATATCTTTACGATGGGTATATGCCGATTTAATAGAAAATATATTAGCTGGGTATATCGTTCGGATTGTCGAACGATTAAAATAAAATTTCATTGGAGTTAAGAATCCGGGCTTATTCCAGCTTTGTGTTACTAAAAAGTTAAACAACCTTAAGATTCGTCTTAAAGATTAAAAGGAGATAATAAAGATGCCTGCAACGAACGTCGCAGATAAGAGTATGAAAATGCCCGAAATAAAAATTAAGGCACAAGGACTCGGGATAATTCCAGGAAAAATGAAAAAAACCGAACTCATTCGCGCAATCCAGACTGCAGAGGGAAACTCACCGTGTTTCGGATGGTCAAACGGCCATTGCCCTTACACTAACTGTTGTTTTATGAATGATTGTCTTAAAATCAGGTCATAAATCCTGTAGAATTTCTCCGTTTTCTATCTCTCTAAACGTAAGGACAAGTCAATACTTGCATCCCTTTATTTAACTTTGCGCAAAAAAAAGATTCCGACAAATTTGACGGCCGTATTTTCAGACCATACTATTGACAAGCCCCGATTTGGCCGGTACCTTGTTTTTTGTGCCAAGTATTGTTTTTCCTTATGAAATGCCTCGGTGTTGAGGAAAAACGGAAACAGAAAATCAAGTGGGAAAGGAGTATGCTATGAGTATAGCATTGCAATGGCTGGGTCATGCCAGTTTCAGGATATCTCACGATGATAAGGTCATATACATCGACCCATGGAAAATCAAGGATTCGGCGCACGATGCAACATTGGTGCTCGTCAGTCACGGCCATTACGACCACTACAGCGAGGAGGACATCGCCAGGGTAAGCGGGCCGGATACGAAACTTATCGCCGCCGCCGATGTCACCAAAATGCAGGAAGCAGAAGAACCGATTCTGCCGGGCCTGACGGTCGAACTGGACGGGATCACAATACAGGCAGTGGCTGCGTATAATCCAAGGAAACAATTCCACCCTAAAGAGAACAACTGGGTGGGATTTATCATTCAGTTGGATTCCAAGCGGATTTATTACGCCGGCGATACGGATTTAACCGAGGAAATGAAAGCAGTCGGCGATATTGACGTTGCACTGCTTCCCGTCGGCGGGACATACACCATGGATGCCGGGGATGCCGCCGAAGCGACCAAGTATATAAATCCTAAAATGGCGATACCGTACCACTGGGGTGACATCGTAGGCGGGAAAAAAGACGCCGAACAATTTGCAAAAAAGGTCCGGTGCGAAGTGATGATACTAACACCCGGCCAAACGATTAACTTGGAATAATCGCGACCTGATAGTACTGGGCAAAGTATATCTCGTAACCACGATCCTGAAACCTGATTTTATCTCAAGTGAAATTTTAAAACAATCCTATTACCTCGCCGGATAAACACCATAAATAAAGAACAAAAATCCCGTAAATATGGTATAATAAATATATAGGAACATGAAGAACCTGGGCAGCAAATGGACAAAATAGTTAAAATATCGAAAGAAGCGGAACAGAAAATGAGACTGACAATAGAACAACGCCTTGCTGCATTGGAAAGAGACAACGTTGTGCTCGACGGGAAGGTTACGCTGTTGCATAAACTGCTGAAAGAGCAGCGCGAGCTGATAAACGAATACATTACCCGGCGTGTGAGTTCTGCGAATGAGAATAACGGCCAAAACGGGAATTTGCGCCCCGAGGACGCTTTATTTACATTTGTCTGCAAACGGAAATTCGACAGGCTTGAAAAAGATATCGAAAGAATAAGAAAAACAGTTATCAATCCCGGTTTGGGTTTGAAAGCCGGTTAGTAAAATCGAACCTCTCAGCCGCAATATTAATCAAGCTGTTATTTAACGAGCAGATCCTGTTTATTTTCCAGGGATTTGGTGGTTTTTATGACAACGAGGGCACTGGACCTGGTCGCCTTTGAAGTTTGGGGGTATTTTTAGTTTCAGGCCGCAGGCACATGTCAGAAATACGAACTGATTGACCTTACGCATTATATCGCCGACTTGGCGCATTTGTGCCTGTTGACGCTGCTGCCCTTCCGCTTTGGCCCCAGCCTGCCGTAATCCTATCTCTTCTTTGCCAAGGGCCGAAGGAGGTACAATTGTTTTGGAATGTGTAACCTCACTAAATGCGTTCGAGTAATCTTTATAAGAGGCCCCGTGAGTCATATTACGCAAAATTCGGATCCTCTCGGAGATCGGCGGGTGCGTACTGGTCAGATCAGATAATTTCATCTGTCCCTTCTTCTTGAAGGGATTAACAATATACATCGGAGCCGTCACTTTATTGACCGATGCCAATTGTGGCGAGCGGTCGCCGGCAATCTTCTCCAAAGCGCTGGCAAGCCCTTCCGGATAACGAGTCAATCTGGCGGCACCGGCATCGGCGAGGTACTCTCTCCTTCTTGAAAGCGCAAAGTACAGAAGATACGCCATTATCGGCGCCAGGACGGCGGCGAGTATTGCAATTACCAGCATTACTATCTGAGCCTGACCGCCGCCTTTTCCGCCGCCCGAATATCTCCGGCGTGAACCGCCGAGTGAACTGTAAAACATGCCCCGCAGGAACACCTGTGAGAGTAAGACGATTGAGCCGAGCATTATGCCGGCAAGTGTGACAAAAAGGATGTCACGATTTAGAATGTGACTCATCTCATGTGCGATGACACCCTGGAGCTCATCCCGGTTGAGCCGGGCCAAAAGGCCGGCGGTAACAGCGACGGATGCGGTTTCGGGTTTGCGACCGGTGGCAAAAGCATTGGGGGCGGGATCGTTGATAATGTAAACTTTCGGCATGGCCGGCAAGGCGGCAGCGATTTTCATTTCTTCGACGACATTGAACAATTGAGGATGCACATCATGGGTTACCAGCTGTGCCCTGCTTGCAGATAATAATATCTGGTCGCCGCTCGAAAAACTAACCAGTGTCAGCACAATCCAAATCACCGTTGCGATCATCAGGCCGAAAAAGCCGCCTTCCGGCTTCCCGGAGAAAGCCAGGCCGATTACAAAGCCCAGAAGCAACAACACCCCAGCCATTAATACCATCAGGATGATGGAATTTCTCTTGTTGGCTCTAATCAGTTCCCACATAAAATAAGTTTTCAGTTCTAAATTTGTAGTTTTTAGTTTTCAAAGTCTTTTTCAAAGATGCTCTGTCCGACGATATTATTTATAAGGCTTAAAACTCAAAACAGAAAACTAAAAACTCACTTTTGGTACTTCCCGTTCGGCGGCAACTTCTATCTCGAAGAAGTCACGTTTACCGAAACTGAACATGCCTGCAACAATATTCGAAGGGAACATCTGAATCTTGTTATTGAAAGCAAGGACCTGGTCATTGTAGCTTTGCCGTGAAAATGCAATCTTGTTTTCAGTGCTGCTGAGCTCCTCCTGGACCGCGAGGAAATTCTGATTCGCCTTCAAGTCAGGATAATTTTCAACGACCAGCATGAACTTACTCAACGCTTCACCGAGGGCTCCTTCTGCTTTTGAAGACTCGGCAACGGTTTTGGCTCCCATGGCCTGACTTCGCGCCTGCGTTATAGCCTCGAAAGTTCCTCGCTCATGCTTCATATATCCTTTGGCCGTTTCGACAAGATTGGGAATCAAATCGTGTCTGCGCTTGAGCTGAACGTCAATCTGCGACCAGGCATTATTAACCTGATTTCTCAGCCGAACCAAGGCATTGTATATTCCGATTACGAACAGAATAAGCAGAACAGGAACGAGCAAGATTAATAAGACAATAACAATAAATCCCGACATTGGCTTTCTCCTATATCAGAAGTGCTGTGTTTTTGCACTACGACCTCTTTTTTATTATTATCACGGCGACAATAATAACAATTGCAACACCTATTAACACATAGCTCAACGTACTCATAACTTTCCCCTTTCATTTAATTTCAACTATATCTGAACATATTTTTTAATAATTCCTGAATCTTATTGTCTTTGTCAAGTTGTGCTCTCTCAAAAATATCGTTCAATTCCCCCTTATCAAACCACAGACCGTCACCACCGGAACATTTATCGATCAGCAATTTCGGATTGGAAGACCCGACGACAATCTTTTGCATCTTTTTGTCGCAGATCGGACATTTTCTCGATTTTTCGACCGAGTCGGTGTCAACTTTGAACGATTGAAGTAACTTCCCGGCCCTCTCCGGTTCTCCGAGCAGTATCTCGAGCTCACCGGCATCGAGCCAGATGCCGCTACAAACCGTGCAGTAATCAATCTCAACCTCATCGAGTTCGAGTGTGATCATTGCACTATCTTTGCAAACAGGACAATCCATATCTGACGACCCAAGACTAAATATACAAAATATCCAAATCTATAAGGTCAGTGATGAATATTTATAAATTCAATCGCTGATTCTACTATCAAGACGCACGAGATGACAGAAAAAATCATATATAAAAATATAAAATCTATTAATTTTGTCACAGTATTATGGGGACTATTCTCTCATTCTTACCTCTTTTCTCAGCACCCTCGCAGTCAAATCAATAATTTTGTGAAATATTATAAATACAGGGCCTTTAAGTCAAGAGGCGAAAAACATTTACAGAATTACTAAGCAAGTGCGTTAAAATCGGCGGATAAGCAAAAATAATTGTTCTTGACGATAGCAATTCAATATATTATTGATTATTGCTTATTATAAACCAACTTAACTGAAAGCGTCGGGATATGATAGTTGACTGTCATACACATATAGATTTTGCAGGCGGAGATATTGCAAGGTCGGAGCATTTGGCAGCGGCCGAAACTGTGGATGCCTGTATAGTACTGTCCGCTTTAGGTGGGCCGATAGAAGAAACTAATCAGAAATTAGCTGATTACGTCGGCAAATATAAAACAAAAATGGTCGGCTTTGGAACTATAGAACCCAGGGACAATAAAACAAACGCCAACAACATCAAGTCTATCAAGGATAAACTGGGTCTCAAGGGAGTGGTTCTGTATTGTTCAGCCTCCGGTATGCACCCTGCTCACAGCAGAGCAATGCGATTATATGAGTCGGCACAGGAGCTCGGCCTTCCCGTTTTTTTTCATAACAGTGACGAAAATATAAAAACCGACGCAGTTCTGGACTATACGCAGCCATATCTTCTGGACGAAGTCGCAAGAGAATTTCCCGCTCTGAAAATAATTATTGCAAATATGGGCATACCTTTTATCGAGCAAACACTGTTAATGACAGACAAACACAAAAACGTGTACGCGGATTTGACTATAAAACCGAAAAACCTCTGGCAGACTTATAATACGGTAGTAGCAGCACACGAACACGGGGTAATGGACAAATTATTGTTCGGCAGTGGATTCCCCTCGGGCAATGCAGGGCAATGTATAGAAACACTGCTCGGTTTGAACATGCTCCTGGCCGATACAAACCTGCCAACAGTTCCGAGAGTCAGTATTCGTAACATCATCGAACGAAACACTCTCGAACTGCTTGGAATAGACAATACAGAAACGGAAGAACCAAAAAAGAAAATCAAGAAAATAAAAGAACGCAAGAGCTCAAGTGCTGCCAAAGAAGAAGGAAAGATAAGCAACGATGGCTGAGCTTTTAGAAGAGCAAAGAGAAAGCTGGGGCACACGTGGGGGTTTTATTCTGGCGGCAATCGGTTCGGCCGTCGGTCTGGGTAATCTCTGGGGATTTCCATACAAACTATACGAGAACGGGGGAGCGGCATTCCTCATACCCTATATTTTTGCCATATTCGTGGTGGGAGTGCCTATTCTGATTCTGGAATTCAGCATCGGTCATTTTACCCAGCGAGCGGCTCCGAACGCCTTTGCCAGGGGTCACAAGAAGCTGGAATTCGTAGGCTGGTGGGGTATCATTCTGGGATTCGTCATCGTGACTTTCTACCCTGTTATCATGGCCTATTGTTTTAGCTTCCTGTGGTACAGCGTGCAGGGGATGTTCAGCGGCGGCGAACTGCCCTGGGCGGGTGAAGGACTGGAAGGCGTCGAAAAGGCAAGAGCATTCTTTTATCAGGAATATCTCCAATATACCGAAGGATTTGCTCTTGGTTCGGTCAGATTCAATATAGTATTGTCACTGGGTATCACCTGGCTCGTTATGTATCTGTGTATTTGTAAAGGTGTCAACTTAGTTGGAAAGATTGTATGGCTGACAGTGCCGCTGCCGTGGCTTATGCTGCTTGTTTTAACCGTTAACGGACTTCTGCTGCCCGGCAGTATAAAGGGACTGGCTTACTATTTAAATCCGGACTGGTCACAATTAGCCAAGCCCACGACATGGCAGTTTGCATTCGGCCAGGCATTCTTTTCCCTGAGTCTGGCGTTCGGTGTAATGGTCACTTATGCCAGCTTCCTGCACAGACGAAGCGATATAAACAATAACGCCGCCGTGATAGGAATTGCGGATTTCGCCACAAGCTTTATAGCGGGTCTGGCAATCTTTTCCACATTAGGAGGAATGTCTTACATAACCGCGCAAGCAGGTCACCCGGTGGCAGTCGAAAACGTCGTCGATGAAGGTCCGGGGCTGGCTTTTGTTGCATTTCCATATGCCCTGGCACAACTGCCCGGCTCGGCTTTCTGGAGTTTTATTTTCTTCTTTACCCTGGTGACTCTGGGTGTGGATTCGGCATTTTCAATCACCGAGTCGGTACTTGCGGCGATTGTGGATAAAACAGCCTGGAAGCGCGGGAGCGTGCTTGTCGTGATGAGCATAACAGGCATGGCAATCGGTATTGTCTATACCACCCGGGGGGGATTAAACTGGCTCGGTGTGGTAGTCGATGCCGTATATGGTACCTGGGGTATAGGATTCGTCGGATTGGCCGAATGCATTTTGCTGGGCTGGCTATGGCGCATAGACTATCTGCGCAGACACGCAAACGACCGAAGTGACTGGAAACTGGGACGCTGGTGGGATTACCTTATCAGGATGATTATTCCCATCATTCTCGGAGCTCTCTTCTTCTGGAGTCTTTTCTCCGATATGACCAAAGAAGGCGGTATGCTACATGACAAGAACGGTGTTTTAGTCCTGCCGAACTGTGTGGGAATGGCAATAATGCTCGGCGCACCGATCCTGGCGGTCGCTTTTAGCTGGATAAAAAGGAATCGACAACAGGAAGGATATCTCTTTGAGGATGAATCAGCCATAAAGGGACGCTCGGCGGGAATAATCGTACTGCTGCTGGCATTATCATCCGCTATTATCGTATTGGTCCTGTTCAGAAGCATGGTTAAAGGGCAGTTGAACAGCAACCGGGGCATTCTCCTGTCTTTACTGCTGGGTATTCCTGCGATGTTAGCGGCAAACAGGCTGCTTGACAAACACAATCGCTCAAGAACACAAGCTTCATGGTTTGCCCGATGGGCGGGCATGACAGCTACCATGAGTATCGCCGCATGTATTGCGATCTATCTTATCGGCATGACTCGTAATTCATCTGAAACAACAGCACCAAGCCATAGTGAAACACTTAGCCCGATATCTTATATTATTTTAAGTATCGTAATGCTGCTGGTTATTTTCGGCCTGGGATGGTGTTTCTACCGAGCAGTTACAGCAACGAAAGCACAGGAGCAAACACAATATCCCGATGAAGTCGGCGACGATGAACGGCCGGATTGAAATTAGAACACCGCGGCAATTAGTTCACGGTTTTGCATCCGTCAAAACGGCTGACACAGGCATATCAGTATTATTTGGGTTTTAAGCCTCTCACTTTGTCGGAAGTGTATTTGGCGCATGATTTTTCCAGGTCCACATCGTTAATGTTCGCCAGCGTACACAGCCATGCAAAAACATCGGCAAATTCCTCTTCCTTGTTTTTATGGTCTTGCGAAGCAAGAGCGGTAGCAAGTTCTCCGACTTCTTCAATAAACCATAAAAAAGTGCGAGGTGTACCCCTTTCGCGGTCCTGCTTTTCATATTTCCGTGATATCAGGTTTTGAAATTCTTTAATATGCATTTAATAATCACGCAAGCTTTTCATTTTACAATCCGCCTGCGCCCTTATGTTTTTTAGTTCATTATCCTTCTGTTAAACTTGAGAGTTTAGTCTGATTAAATATTGACCTGACCTGAGCCATCGCCTTTTCAAAAACTTTATCGGTACGAACACCAAATTTTGATTTATGTATCTGCTCAGCCAGGCTCAAGTGACTTATCAAGGGGCCGTCAACAGCTTCGACAATCTGGAGGACCGTGATTTTATTAGCCGGCTTAGCCAGCGAGTATCCTCCATGAGGCCCCCTCTTGCTATGCAACACTTTTGCCCGAACCAAATGTTGTAATATTTTCAGAAGATATTCCAGGGGTATATCGTACTTTTTGGATATATCCTGAGACAAAATAACCTTTTTATCCTTGTGCTGGGCGATATAACCGACTGCAAGTAGCGCATACCCCGTAGATCTGCTGATCCTCATTCCAATCTCCTTCATTACGTCCAATAATGAAAAAACAATAAAGCTTATAGTCATTATTGTCAATTTTTATTCGATATTGCAAGCACAATCTCTTTACTGATTACCTAAAAATCTGCAAACCCAAAGAATGAATTTCATATCCTCACAATATATTCGAAATATGCCCGAGCAAACTAATTTTAACCAGGACAAGCAATATACTTGACACCTGAAAGTTTCTAATATAGGATTTTTTCACAATTTAGTATTATTTATGGAGATGACCATGGCTACAATTCAGCCCAATATAGGTGTTGAGTATGCTGAAAATGCGACAATAGTCAGTTTCACCGATGAAAAAATACTCGAAGAAAAAGATATTAATTCGCTTCAAGAGTCGATAATGTCTGTTATCGAGCAGACCGAACAAATAAACCTGATTTTAGATTTTAGCAATGTAAAGTTTTTGTCCTCTGCTGTTTTGGGGCTTTTAATAAGGATCAGTAAAAGGATTTACGAGCACAACGGCCGGCTAAGACTCTGTAATATAGACCCGAAGATTTATGAGATTTTCAAAATAACGAGACTGACTAAGACCTTCGATATCTACAAAAATATTGAGAGCGCAACCAAAGATTTATCACAAGCGGATTAAACTGCAGACGATTGCGTTTCTTGAAATCAGTACTCTTGAAGAAGTCTCGCTATAAGCCTATTATGACATCTAAAATGCCAGCGAGTTACTCAATAGTTGTTGAAAGCAAACCATCTGCTATAGTCAGTGTTTTCGAGCAGATCCGGTCGAAACTTATAGATAACAATTTTGGTAAAGATGATATTTTTGCCATCCATTTGACCCTGGAGGAGGCCTTTCTTAATGCCGTTAAACACGGCAATAAAATGGATCCTTCGAAAAAAATTACCGTCGAATATTCTGTAGATGCAGATAAAGTTGAAATATCCATAACAGACCAGGGTCCGGGATTTAAGCCGGACGCAGTCGAAGACCCAAGATTCGGCGAAAATCTCTTCAAACCCGGAGGCAGAGGACTATTACTTATGAATTCCTATATGGACATGGTCAAATACAATCCGGAGGGCAATTCTGTAAGTATGATTAGATATAAGGAAAAACCGTATCTTACAAAAAACAAAGACCAACAGGGATAATCGCCTTGAGCTAATTCTTACTGGTAAAAAAAGGAAAGGTCCGTTGAAAGATAACAGGAAATATCTGAAATCATCTGATATAGCGACTCTCTTTTGTAGTTGTTTGATGATTTTAAGCGGTTGTGCGAGCAACAACGTGCCGATGCCGGAGATAGTATATAGTCCCGGCTCCGCGACGGAACTTATCCTTCCGAAATCGGCAAAACCAAAACAATCCCGGGATTATTCCTATACAAACTCCCCTGGAGTATGGTATCCGCCTTCCGATTTGGAAAAGAAATGGACAGCAATAATAATTCATCATTCAGCAACGGAAAGTGGAAATGCCGAGATATTTGATAAGTGGCATAAAGAAAATAACCACTGGGATGGCGTCGGCTACGATTTTGTTATAGGCAACGGCACTGACAGCGGCGACGGACAGGTTGAGGTGACGTTCCGCTGGAAAAAACAGATTCCCGGTGCTCATTGCGGAGGAACATCAGGAAACTGGGCCAATGAAGACGGGATAGGAATCTGTCTCGTAGGTGATTTCAGCCAAACCGCCCCCACCGAACGACAGATGCAGTCACTCGTAAAATTGATTCGCTTTTTACAACAGCAATACGAAATTCCCAAAAGCCGAATTTACGGCCACAGAACGACGCCCGGAGCAAGAGTAACAGAATGCCCCGGCGATAATTTCCCAATGTCACGACTCAAATCCATGCTCGACTGATGAACTCATACAGATATTGAATAAAATGTAAGCAGCGTATCTGCTGAGTCCTATAAACCTGCTCTGCCATTTCAAAACACCGCTTTATTGGTAGAATATTCCCAATATATATCAGATAGAAAAGTCTCCTTATCATTATACCGAAGTTTTCGCTAACAGTACGAATTTAATAACAGACAGAATAAGGAGCTTCTTTAATGAATATATACGAATCACTGTTATCTCCGGCGTTTGAATTGAACGACCAAATTGCAAGACAGCTTTTCGATGTCTTGCCGGAACAAGGCCCTATCATCTTAATTATGGACCGTCACGGTAACAGTTGGCCCAGTGACTCGGAAGAATTCGGCAAGCTGAATATTAACGAATCGGACTTAAAAGAACTCTGTAATAAAATTGACGACGGCGTCGAACCTGTCGTTACTCAACTGAACGATTGCAGTATCATTGCCGCACAGTTAGCAACGACGCGGAGTAATTGCGGCTATGTAATTATCGCCCTGCCACAATATAATCGTGAATCGACCCTGACCAACATGACATTGATTGAAACGCTGCTTAATCAATTCAACCTGATAGCCAAGTTGATCGAGAAGAACAACCTCCTTCACGAAGTTCAAATAAAAAACCATCACAAAAAAGTCCACGATGAAATAGCTTTCAACTAATTCTCACACAGTACAAATCGTACCCGGCACATTCATTCAATTTACCAAAATAGACTTTCAGCAAAGTTTGAATTGCGTTCAGAGACAGAATTGCTATAATGAGCAGGCAGTTTTAGGCTGTAGCAGAATATTATTAAATTCCTGCTTTTCCTGATGTTGTTCGGGTAACTTTATGCAGGCTTTATGATGCCACAAGCCGTAAAATACAGGTGATAAACGTAACAATCTAATCGGTGAAGGAAAGAAGTGAAATTTCAGGTTTTCAAGAACGGCCAAATTGTTGATAAATTCACATTATGCGGGGCGTACCTCTTCGGTGGCGATGGAATAGGTATCCGCCGGGCACAAATTATCTTCGAGGATGGATATATCCACTGTAACAGGCCGAATCTCGTATCAGCGGGAATGGCCCTGTTGTGGCCTATCGATGGTTTCGGTAAGGTGCTTTTACCTACAACATGCCTGCCGGAAAGAGACAAACCTTATAATTTGAATGTCGAGATAGCCCGCGCCAAACTGATGCAGATCGTTAACAAGCGTGAGGACTGGTTGTTCTTCAACAATATTCAGGGCATGGTTGAGTTGTCGGAAGAGGCCCAGGATTTATTTATCAGGGCAATCCAGAATATCTCCGAGCCATCAACGGCGTCGAAACTTGCGGACGATGCACTCAAAAAAGCGATCATTATCGCTGAAAAACTGGCGATAAAACAGGCGGAGTCACTATTCCAGAACAGAAGTAAAAGTCATGGCTTCGGACGGGGCTGTTTCGGTTGCAGGGTAGACCCTCTTGAGATAGATAATCCTGTCTATATCGAGAGATTGCTGGAACTGTTCAGTTCAGTGACAATCCCAATAAACTGGGCCCGGATAGAATCAACCAAAGGTAATTATGATTTTTCCACTATCGATGCCTGTATTGAAGTGCTCAGCAGAAAAAGGTTGACGCTTAGCGCGGGCCCCCTGCTTTGCTTTTCCAAAAAATATTTACCCAAGTGGCTGTTTCAAAGCAAGGGGGGATTTGAGAAGATTCGGGAGACTGCGTACCAGTTTATATCGGAAGTTGTTTCTCGATACGGCAATGTCATTCGTGCATGGTATGCCATAAGCGGCCTGAATGCATTCAATGAATTCGGGTTCAAGTTCGAGCAAATTCTCGAAATGACCCGCGCCGCAAATATGGCCGTGAAGCAGGCAAGTGACAAAGCCTTAAAAATAATCGAGGTAAGCAATCCATGGGGCGAATATTATACGACAACATCCAATAGTATCCCGCCGTTGGTATATATGGATATGGTTGTACAAAGCGGGATTAATTTCGATGCTTTCGGACTTCCAATACAATTCGGCAGGGATCAGTCCGGTATGCATGTCAGGGACATGATGCAAATATCGGCGATTCTGGATTCGTTCGCACCTATAGCCAAGCCGTTGTATATGACCAACGTGGAAGTTCCAAGCCAAAGTTGTAACGGATTGCAAAACGGAGACTCTGCCGGAATATGGCACGAGAAATGGAACCAGTCGTACCAGGCGCAATGGATTGAGCAGTTCTATAAAATAGCGATGAGCAAGCCGTTTGTAAGCTCCGTCACTTACTCGAACCTGATGGATACAGGGGATAGTGACATAGCCTGCAGCGGCCTGCTGACCGACAAGCTTGAACCAAAGGATTCCTTTAGAGTTCTCAAGGACCTTCACGACAGTATTTTCAAGCGATAAATTAATCGTAGCTCGTGACTTCAGGGAGCCGGACGAAACGATATGACAGAAACCGGACAAAACAGGATCCAGTCGTTTGCTTTTATTATAAGCATAATAATTGCACTCTGCCTGTCTTGTACTCTGGTCTTAAATTTTACAGGATTTGAGCCGGTCGCCAAAGGCAGCGAAATCCGGTTAGAGAGCTTAATAAATCCGAACGAAGCTCCGCTGGCAAGTCTTACAAGACTGCCCGGAATAGGTATTGCAAGAGCTGAAGCAATAATAGCCTACCGCAGAGACTTCGCCGAGACAAACAGCAACCGTAAATCCTTTAAATCCTGTGACGATCTGCAGAAAATCAATGGTATAGGGCCAAAAACAGCCCAAAATATCGTGCAATGGCTAAAGTTTGAATAACATAAACTATGCAGTAAAAAATATGGGCGAATGGGAAATAAATAAGCCGCTCGGACAATGCTGGGGAAGCGGCAGAAAAATCGAATACGGCCAGGAATACTTCGGTGCTCTTGTAGAAACAGAGGAAGGTTTGCAAAGGCGGGATTATTGCGCCGACTACTGGCTGAATGAAAAACCGAATGTGTTCTGCTTCTGGAAAACAAAGCTTCCGAACCCGGACCAGAAAAAGCAGATATTCGTCGATGACGATATGCTGATGGCTTTTTTTGAAAGGTTGGAAAAAGAAACAGAGCCGGAGAAAATTAATTTCCGTTTTGTACTGGCGCTGATTCTTATGAGAAAAAGACGTCTGAAATACGATGAAACCAAAATCGAAGACGGCAATGAAATATGGCGATTGAGAATTGTCGGAGATAAACAAATCGTCGAGGTTGTCAATCCTCATCTCGATGAAGAGCAAATCGAGCAGCTTTCATCGCAGATAGGCCAAATACTACAGACAGACCTGTAAATTCGTTTTAAGCAAAATTCTTCGAGAAATTCTTTAGGAGTTTATACGAGAATGCCGCGAAAATCACTCCTGTTTACCGCCATATTACTGATTCTTACAGGTTGCGCTGCGAAAATGCGAAAGCCCCTGCCGATATGTCCCGGCAAGGAATCCGTAGCCGAAGCATTGGTGGCTTTGCAGTTGCAATCTCTGAATATGACCTCACTCTATGCAAAAGGCAAATCTCGCCTGCAATATTATGACAATGGAAAGAAACGTAAAGAGAACCTCACAATCAGATTTTTAGTGAAATCACCTGATGAAATTTACCTCAGAGGCGATATGTCTATCGTCCCGAAGGCGGTCATACTCGGCACAAACAAACGCGAATTCTGGCTGGCGGTAAAACCCAAGGAAATCAGCACATACTGGTGGGGTACATGGTCCGAGCTGGATTCTTCCGAGGGTCTCTTAATAAATCCAAAAACCCTGCTCGAAGCCCTCGGCGTTACCAAAATCGATATCGGCGCCGACTGGTCCCTGTCCAACGAAGGTCCTTTCGATGTACTTATACAACGGGACAGGGGCATAGTGGTTAAAAAAATATACATATTCTGCTGTGATTACACTACAAGAAAAATCGAGTATTTCAACGCCGACGGGAAAATTCTGGCCCGTGTGGAAATGGAAGAATACAAAAAAGTCACTGAGAAATTTTTCATTCCGGGTCGCATCACAGTTGTCACCTACGGTGGAGACAAAAAGGAGGACTCTTTCAGTATTAAATTTAATTTTGACTCAATAAAACGGCAGGAATTTACTGAAAAGCAAAACAGCTTCTTCGAACCCGTCCCGAGACAGGGTTTTAAGTATGTGCTTAAACTTGTTAACGGAAGATGGGTCGAACAATCCCAATAAATCGTAAAGAAGGAATCTATGCCAGCGAACCTGCGAGAGAGAATTAAACAGGGCCTGTTTTTGCTGGATGGAGCAATGGGTACGCAATTGATTGCCCGCAGGATCAATGTCGGCAAATGCAATGACTATCTGAATATCGAATCACCCGAGATTATCTCTGAAATTCATCGCGCATACCTTCAGGCGGGCAGTGATGCGATCATTGCCAATACATTCGGCGCCAATAAGTTTGCCTTGGCCCGCCATGAGCTTTCCGAAAAAGTTATCGAGATAAACAAAGCCGGCGCCCGAATCGCCCGGCTGGCCGCCGGTAACGAACATTACGTCTTAGCCGACATCGGCCCGACCGGCGATTTTCTGGAGCCTTTGGGCGGCCTGAAACCGGCAGAATGCAGAGATGCTTTTGTCCGGCAGGCAGAGGCACTCGTAGCCGGTGGAGTGGACGGTTTTATAATAGAGACTATGACCGCTCTCGATGAGATTATAATGGCAATAGAAGCGGTCAAATCGGTTTGCGGCGACCTGCCTGTATTCGCATCAATGTCGTTTGATAAAGCAGGCGATGATTTCAAAACGATGATGGGCGTCGGTTTAGAGGCGATGGCGGCAAAAATTATACCACTTGATATTGACGCAATCGGCTTTAATTGCGGCACGCTGTCACTTGACGAATATATCTGGCTCGCGGAAAAGCTTGTCTCAGCGGTAAGGAATCTATCGGATGATGTAGCTATTTTCGCCGAGCCAAATGCAGGCAAACCGGAGCTGGTTGAAGATACGGCGGTTTATAAAGTCTCACCTGAAGAATTCGCAAGAACGGCGGAAAAAATATATTCAACCGGTATCAATATCATCGGCGGCTGCTGCGGAACCGGCCCGGCACATATCGAAGCAATGGCAAAAAAGTTGAAAAAGCTCCCTGATTCCGGTAATATGAGAAAAAACAATTTAGAACGTTTTTGGGATTAATGCAAATGATACCCATCGATTCATGGAAAGGTAAGGCTGAGGATATAGAACTCCTGAAGCGATGCAAAAAGGCCATAAGACAGGTTGTGCCGGATGCGGACGTCATTTTGTACGGCTCCCGCGCCCGCGGCAACGCCGATGAGTATTCCGACTACGATATTCTTATCCTTACAAACGGGCCGATCAGTATGTCCCTCAAAGAAAGGTTCTATGACCATACTCTTGATCTTGAGCTGGAAACCGGTGCAGTGCTCACGTTAATGACTTACGACAGGCAGCAATGGGACACCCCTCTTTATCGCGCTATGCCTTTTCATAAAAATGTTGACCGAGACGGAGTAGTCTTATGACAAAAGAACTACACGCATTGATTTCATATCGGATGGAGCGGGCACGTGAGTCTCTCGATGAAGCTAAAATGATGTTAGATGCAGGTCGAATTAACGCACACGTGAATCGGCTCTATTATGCCTGTTTCTATGCGGTCTCAGCGCTGCTTCTCACGCGAGATTTCTCAACAAGTAAACACAGCTATCTCCGTTCACTAATGCACCGTGAGTTTGTCAAGACAGGAATTATTCCCAAAGACCTCGCAAAGCACTTTGATGTTCTCTTTGACAGGCGTCTCGAAGGAGACTATGCGGACTTCGTTCGCTTTGAAGCGGAAGATGTTGCCGGCTGGCTGGAAGAGACAAAGCGGTTTGTCGATCATACTGAGAGTCTTATCCCGAAACCGACGTAAATCGCTCGGCAGAATTGACATGGGCTGCTGCTGCGGAACCGGCCCGGCACATATCGAAGCGCTAAATAACAGATTAAAAAACCAATCGTGAGAGTATATACCAAAGGTTATATATTCATCCGGATCAAACGTCAGCGACTAAGAATCCTGTGATTTGTTCAATTGTTTTTTGCGTTGCGCCCTGGTTTTTCTTTATTACCTCCCGGCCGTTTATGGCGATTTTTTGAGCATAATCCGACTCACCCAGACACTTTTGCATAATTTTTAGCAATTGTCCTTCGTCCTCAACCATAACGGCACCGTTATTTTTAAGAAGCGCATCGACGGTCTGTTGAAAATTAAAGGCATATGGTCCGAAGATAGTGCATTTGCCGAGCGCCGCCGCTTCCATCATATCCGAACCACCCATAGGTACGAGAGACCGGCCGACAAAAATGACCGTTGACAGCGAGTAGAATTTTCGCAAATCGCCCATAGTATCGCCAAGAATAACAGGTAGTTTTAAGTTTTGAGTTTTGAGTTCTGAGTTTTTAATGGTGCTGTAGCGTACAAAATCGAAACCGACATCCGTAATTAATTGAGCAACCTCATCGAATCTCTCCGGCTTCCTGGGGACAATTACAAGCCGCAGGTCTTTGTATTTTTCCTGCTGTTGTAACTTTGTAAAAACCTCAAGAATGATTTTCTCTTCGCCCGGGCCGGTGGCACCGGCAATCCATAGTTTTTCATCACCGATGTTCAACCGGCGTCCGAGAGCTTCGGCTCCTTCGACCCTGTCCGTAATTTGAGCAGTGTCATACTTGAGTGAGCCAGTGACAATTACGTTCTCATATAAAGCGCCGATTTCAATAAAACGCCGGGCATATTCATTTGTCTGGGCCAGTACAAGAGAAACTTTACGGAAGATTTTTTTAACAACGGGCTTTATCCATTTATATCTGGAAAAACTCTTATCACTGATTCGGCCGTTTACGACAACCACGGGAACGTTTAACTTATATGCTATATCAACGAAATTGGGCCAGACTTCCAGCTCCATTAACAGACAAGCAGCCGGTCGAATATTATTAAATGCCCGGTGCATGACTGTAGAAAAATCAAAAGGAAAAAAGAATACCTGATGAATTTTGCCGAAAAGGTTCGTAGCACGGGCAAAGCCGGTATCGGTCGTTGTGCTGATTACAATCTCGAAATCGGAAAATCTTCCCTGAAGCTCTTCTATAACAGTCTTCGCCGCATTCACCTCGCCTACACTGACGGCGTGAATCCAGATACACTTTTTAGCGGGACTTCTTCGACTGATTTTACCAAAACGCTGGGCCCAGCCCGTTCGATAGCGTTTATGCCTGACGGCACGATATATTATCACGGGGCTGTAAGCCAGTGCCGCTAATAAATACAAAAAATCCAGAACGAACCTCATTCAGCCATCCTAAAAACGAGCAAAGATATAAAACAACCGGTTATGATATTTGCCGAATACAAATATGTCAAACAATTGCCTGATTGTATCGGGAAGGATAAAGACTTTACTGCATAAAAGTCTGTAAGTGTTCGGGGCTTTTTGGAATAGATTTTAATGCACTTATTGTGCTGTAGAACCAAGCCAATACTCTATAAGCTCGGCAAAATCAAGAAAATCTATAATACTGTCCGGACTATAACGCGGCGCCAGGTCAGCTTCCGGGTTCCAGTTAGACGAGACCGGCGTGGCAAGCCATGCTTCGGCAAGCGTTACAAGGTCCAAAAAGTCAACGACTCCGTCACCGCCCTGCGGCGAGATGTCCCCTGTCAACTGCGCCGGAATACGCTCGAATTCCAGTGATGGAGGATCCTGTCCCGACAGTCCCCCGCCACGAAGAACAAGGTTGAATTCCGTAAAAAGGTTCATTCCGATTATGCCGTCAAGGTACCCGCCTTCAGGTGAAGCCACATCGAGCATAATAACCGGAACGTTTGTGAATCGAAGCCAGTCACCGAGAGCCGCAATCTCAAGAGAATCGAGATAGAAGCCCGGCTCGATTGTTATTGCGCCTGTGGCATCCTGAATTTCAACTTCAAAGTCCGGATTAGCCGGATTGAGTCCCAGGCGCGCCCCGACGTCTGAACCGACAACCGTGATCTGTGCTCCAGTGTCCAACATAAAGCGGTCCTTGTCAATTGCACTGCGGACTCCGTTTTGCAAATCAACACTGTTAACGAAAAAGAGGCTTTGAAGAAGGCTTCCAATTATCGAGGGGCTGCCGGGTTGATAGACAAAATCAAAGATTGATTCTAAATCCGGAAAATACTGCACATCGGATGCACCTGTGGGAATTAGATTTAGAGGCACGCTGTTTTCATAATCCGGTGCACTATTATCAGAAAGATCGTAAAATCTTATATCAGGTGATGTGTAATTATTGCCGTCATAAGTTATCGAAACAGGATTATCGTTGAAAATCGCCGTGACAAAATATACGCTCATAGGCGTTCCTACCGTAGTCGGCACGCCCGGCTCACCAAGTGCAGCAATATCTCCTACACCTATAGCAACATTGCTCTGACCGACCATATTCGAATCGTCCAGCGTCATTATATTCGGCTCGACAGCCGCCATTCCATCTATGAAGACGCCCAATGGCTGGCTCACCGTGACATAGGAAGAGCTGGTGGCCCCGCCAAGCCCTATAATACTCGTGGTTAATAAATCAGCATCAAAGATACCTGCACGGTCGGCCCCGTCGTAACCGACCAAAATGAAGGAAGCACCCGTATCGAAAATACCGACAATGAAGTCCTCTTCAGGATTATCCGTCAAATAATCTCCAGTAACCGACATATGAGTCTGGGCCACCCAATCGAAGTCATCTGAACGTTCATCGGTTATAGCGATTGCAATCCAGGGAACAAAACCGGCAATAGGAGGAGAATCGATATTATTATCGAGGGCCTGAAGCCTGGCGGATTCCAGAGAAAAAAAGTTAAAACCAGATGCCGATTCAACCGGCAGTTCTTTTGTTTTCGGATGCCTGATTGCCTTGATACGTCCGCCCGGTCCGGCGAGCCAATCCACTTTTTGCCGTTGCCAGTCGGTCTGTTCGGCCTGAACAGAAGTCCAGCTCAGAGCGGAAATTAGCAGTGCCGACAAGATTCGCTTTAATGTATTGAACTTCATTAAACCACCTTCCATTCCATATTTATCACAAGTCTCATTATACCATATTCAGGCGGAATTTACACATGTAAAAACACATAATTGCCAATCGCCATCGTTAAACCATCAGTTAAGGTTTAGACTATGGCCGGTACAATCTGCCTCTAAAAGTTAGTTCCTTCGACCCGTGTATATGTGACGTGAAAATTCGTGCAAAAACAGAAATACCTTACAAAACCATCTATATTCTTGACTTATCAGCTATTATTGTATAATTAATCTGAATTCGTTTTCGTCCCCGTAGCTCAATTGGATAGAGCGTTGGCCTCCGGAGCCAGAGGTTGTGCGTTCGAGTCGCACCGGGGATAGTTTTGTA
>CAZMZR010000050.1:21627-24106 GCA_964570855.1 uncultured Pirellulales bacterium | reverse complement strand
GATTTGTGAATATAGTAATATATTCAATCAATATAACAAAAAATCAGGTTAACAATATTATTATGTACAAGCATTATTGCATCCAAAATTAACGAAGGTTGTTTATAATTGCTATTAACCATAGAGCATTTTTTAATCCGAAGGCTTATTTACATTATAATGACTGTATGAGATTATCGGACAGCAGAAAAGGCCTTGTGGCTTGATAATACAACAATTGTTACTATACTATGTGTTTCTATTAATAAAAGATAAGTATTATTCCAAGATATCAATTGAGATTAAATCAGGACAATATGTGATAAAGTCGGCAAAACACTCACTATAAAAACGTGATTGTATTAAATTATCACAATGCTAAGGTGTACCGACTTTATTTACTGGAATACCCTTTTAATATAATTACATGTCCAAAGGGACAATACAAGCAGATCTATGTTGAGTACAATAGTTAGTGAGTTCTTTCGTAGAATTCGACATTGACAGTATAAAAAGCAAAGCAGAAAAATTTTAACAGTATCGACGGTTTAAAACCATACATCTATATATGGGAGACTATTGTTGTTACCGATTGACAATAGAGAGAATGAGAACAATACACTAAGCAGAAAAACAAGAACAGGCAGTGTGGAAAATCTCCCTACCAGTTCCGTTCCCGGATTAACTGTTAATCAGGCTGTAAACCTCGCATTTTCCCACTACGATTCGGGGGATCTATTTGAAGCTGAAAAACTCTGTCGGCTGGTTCTCCAAAAAGTTCCCCGTCATATTGATGCGATGCAGTTACTCGGGATTCTTCTTGAACGAAAAGGCCAATATGACGAGGCGGTACAGTTTCTCCATGAGGCCGTCAGGCAAGCACCCGGCCATGCTCACCTCCATAATAACCTGGGAATGGCGTTGCATAAACTGGATAAGCTCCAAGAGGCTGTCACAGAATTCAACAGGGCGATTGAGATTCAACCGGACTTCGCAAAAGCTCACAACAATCTCGGTGTTACATTGATGAAACTTAGCCGTATAGTTGAGGCAATATCCGCCTACAGGCAGGCAATTCAACTCCAGGATGATTTTAAGGAAGCACACAACAATATCGGGCTGGCACTGAAAAAAAACGGAGAGTTGGAGAACGCAGTAACATCATACAAGAAAGCCTTAAACCTTGATCCTGAATATGCCGCGGCTCTAAGCAACCTCGGTATAGCATTAATTGCTCAAGGAAGACTCAAAGATGCGATGGAGCACCTGCAAAAAGCAGTGACCCTGGTACCCAATTCAGCCGAATTCCGAAATAATCTGGGGATTCTCTTTAACCGGCAGGAGTGTTTCGAGGAAGCTGTTGCCGAAAGTGAAAAGGCCATAGCTATCCGCCCGGACTATGTGGAAGCCCACAACAACCTTGGTACTGCGTTAATCGAGCTTGGCCGATTCTCTGATGCAAACCTCGCTTTTGAAAAGGCAATTGCCATTGATCCTCAATGTGCACAGGCACATCATAACCGCTCTCTTGTTTTACTGTTGACAGCTCAATTTGAGCAGGGATGGAAGGAATACGAATGGCGATGGCGACATGATGGTTTTTCCACACCTCTTCGGCCATTTTCTCAGCCATGGTGGGATGGTTCTTCGAAAGATGTGACAAAACTGCTTGTTTGGGCCGAACAAGGTATCGGAGACGAAGTGCAGTTTTCAGGGCTTATCCGGCATATAATCTCACGCGATATCGACGTGGTTATCGAGTGTGACCAGCGACTGCTGCCGCTTATGCAGAGAAGCTTTCCCGGGAAAATCGTTGTAGGACGAACCGAACCTCCGAATCCTTTGCTCAAAGACCCATTGATTACCCATCAGATTCCTATGGCTTCTATACCTGGTGTGTTGGGATTGTCGCCGGATTCCATGCCCTTACAAAGTGCATTTTTAATTCCCGACAAAACGCTGCGTGACCGGTTACGCAGTGAATACAAGAGGGATGGAAATCCTGTGCTTGTAGGTATAAGCTTCAGGAGCGGGAACAGTCAGGAAGGCCGGAAAAGGTCCATCGGACTGGAGCTATGGGGTCCCGTCTTAAAGGTTGCAGGAGCGAGATTTGTGAATCTGCAATATGGGGAGTGTTCGAGGCAATTGCAAGAGGCCTGCGATCTGTTCGGTGTGAAAGTTTTAGATGATGAAAAGATTGATCCCTTAAAAAATCTGGAAAGTTTTGCCTCACAGGTGGCTGCAATGGACCTGGTAATTTCCGTGGACAATTCAACGGTCCACTTCGCCGGAGCTTTGGGAGTTGAAGTCTGGACCATGTTACCTAATGTGCCGGACTGGAGGTGGGGTCTTGGAGATGACACAACCCGCTGGTATTCTACTATGCGTCTGTTTCGACAGGAGGAGAGGGGAAACTGGAAACCAATTATCTCACGAATTGCTGATGAGCTTAATTTATTTATTAACTCAAATGAAAATCAGTAATTCGATATTATCATCA
>CAZMZR010000050.1:0-21527 GCA_964570855.1 uncultured Pirellulales bacterium | reverse complement strand
GCTTAATTTATTTATTAACTCAAATGAAAATCAGTAATTCGATATTATCATCATATTCTTCAATAGGATGATCTTACTTCTATTTTAGCCTCCACACCGTCATTGTTTTCCAGTTCACTTTTGGTTTCCACTAATTGATTTATAAATTGTTATTCAAGTTTCCGATTTATCTTTTCCTGCCAATATTTTCAGTTCCCGGCCAATGCGTTCGAATACGGCTCCCCATTGAGTCAATTCTTCTTGCCTGAAAAGTCTCATAGTCGGGTACCAGGGGCTATCCTGGCGAGTTAACATCCATCGCCAGTCAGGCGTAAAAGGTAGTACCGCCCATGCCGGCTTACCCATGGCACCTGCCAGATGCAGTACAGCAGTATCTACTGAGATAATCAGGTCCAGATTTTCAATAACTCCAGCGGTGTCCGTAAAATCGTTCAGCTCATCTGCAAGATTTATTACCGATATAATCCCAAACAAATCCTTGACCTGTCCGGCAGCTTCACCCTTTTGTAAGCCGTATAAACGAACACCCGGAATCTTCGACAACGGTACAAATTGTTTCAGTTGACAAGAACGATTACTATCCTCAGTATGAACAGGCTTGCCCGCCCAGACAATACCCACCTTAAAACCAGTTCCTGCAAGCTTTTTTCTCCATTGTTCGGCTTTGACCGGATCGGCGTGAAGATAAGGTACCATCCCGGGAATAGTTTCAAGAGTAGTCCCGAATATTCCCGGCAATTCCATCAGTGACACATAAAAATCATAAAAAACTTCGTCTTGATTATTCAATGCACAATCAATCAATTCATCGATACCGGGAAAACCTCGAAACAAACCAGTTAGTGGTCTCAACATCTGACATATCACTGTTCCCCCGCGGCTCTTCACCATAGGAAGGTATCGTATGAACTGAATATTGTCACCATAGCCCTGTTCATACCGAACAAGAAGTCTTTTGCCAACAAACGGCGAACCATCCCAGCATGGCAGTTGATTATAGAGATTAATAGCATTATTAATATTTAATCGCCATTTATACTCAGACCAGCCCTCTTCAAACCTGCCATTTAAAAGTTGCGCTATCCCAAGATTGGTATGGGCTTCAGCGTAATCCGGTTTAAGACTTAATGCCCGCTTATAGTTATCAATCGCCTCGTCATGACAACCTTTCTTGAGCATTACAGAGGCGATCGTGTTATACGCCTGGGCATAATCTGGTTTCAGAGACAGGGCCCGATTGCACGCCTCTATTGCAGCGGAGTATTTTCCCTGATACTGGAGTGCGATTGCCATACTATTGTATGCCTCAACATCACCTGGATTAAGGACAACAGCCTGATTGTATTTTTCAACGGCATCGACATAACGACGCTGTGATAAAAAAGCGTTACCCATATTATTATAAGCCTCGGCATAATCGGGCTTGATGGAGATGGCCTGCTGGTAGGCGATAATTGCTTCTTCGAATTTCCCAACAGCTCTGAAGGCAGCCCCAAGGGTGTTGTAGAATTGTGGTATTCGCCGGTCCCCCGCAATCGCTTTTTTTATTAACTCAATAGCTGTATTATATTGTTTTTTTTGATATGCTATTGCACCCAACAGATGAAACGCCTTCGGATAATCATGCTCACTTTGAAGAAGCTCCCGGCACAGCCGCTCAGATTGCTCCATATGCCCGTTATGATAATATCGCACAGCGATATTTATTGTTTCATCGGGGCTTATGACACGCATATGTCACCTCTGTCCGGAAATTTACACATAATAAACATATCAGTATTTTTCGTGTATTTTCTATACCGGTACATTGATTGGGTTGTATATAAATTCACATAAGCCTTACTTGCGGCCCTGCATGACTAAAAGGTCGGAAGACTTTTCTAAATCATTCTTTACTTTTTTTAGCTCTGACATAATCTTATTAATCATTTCTGCGGTAAAGTTTTTTCCATCACATGCCAACTGTTGGTATAACTGCCCCGTCAACCACTTTTGCCCAAAGCAGATCATATCTGTTATTTTCAGTTTTTCGATATGTGGATACATTAATGTCCCGGAAGTACTACATTCATGTACCCCCCTGGCCCCCGATATTCTCCATACCTGCCAGCCTCTTGACCTGGCGGTAAAACAATAATCGCTGTCGCTTCCAATTAAGATAAAATTTTCATCCATCAGGCCGATTTCCTGAATCATTTCTTTTCTGAATATCATGCAGGCACCGTTGCCCCAGGAAATTTGTTCATCATCCGTAAATTCGGAAAGCTGACCGTGCACATGTTTTCCGAAAGGAAAGGCACTTAGACCCCCGGCACAATTTACATATTCAGGATTTTTACTATCGATTTGCAGCGGAACACCAATACCACATTTTGGATGTGAATCCATGAATATCACCATATTTTCCACGGCGGTATGTTCCAGATACATATCCTGATTCAATATTATAATGTAACTGCACTGACGGGCTAAAAGCTTCCTGATACCCTCATTAATGGCGGCGGTAAAGTAAATGTTGTCGATATTGTTATCTCTAATAAATATTTCCAACTCGGCCGTTTGGTTCCTCAGATGTGCGATACATTTATCGAGCTTGTCCTTATTCTTGTAATATGGAATTATTACCGGAATCATTTTATATCTAACCTTCGTGCTTCTTAACCATTATCTGTAATTCTTCGGCAACATGCTGAAACACCGCGGCCCAATCACTCCAATTTGCCTGTCTGAAAAGCCTCATAGTCGGATACCATGGACTATCATTTCTATACAACATCCATCTCCATTCAGGAGCGTAAGGCAGAAGAGCCCATGTGCATTTACCTATTGCTCCGGATAGGTGAAGCACGGATGTATCTACCGAAATGACAAGATCCAGATTTTCTATCGCAGCGGCGGTATCCGTGAGATCATTGAAATCCTTTGAGATATTCGTTACCTTTATTGTGTCGGCATATTCATCCATCTGACCGGCAGCCTGGCCTTTTTGCAATCCATATAATTGAACACCTTCGATCTCGGCTAATGATGCGAAACATTTCAGGGAACAAGAACGATAACGGTCATTTCCATGTTCGGGCGACCCCGCCCATACGATACCGACTTTCAGATCATCTCCTGAAAGCTTTTTTCGCCAATATTCCACCTTGGCAGGATCGGCATGAATATAAGGCACCCCAGCGGGAATGGTCTCTACGGTTGTTCCGAATATATTCGGCATATCCATCAGGGACGAATAAACATCATAGTGTAACGATAATTTCTCATCTTTACGATATTCCACAATTTCATCAACACCTGGAAATCCCTTGAAAAGTCCAATCAGGGGTTTAAGTGTCTCATAAACAACCGTTCCTCCTCGCTCCTTAACCATCGGCAGGTATCTGACAAACTGTATATTGTCACCTAATCCCTGTTCATAATGTACTAAAAGTGTTTTATTTTCAAAGGATGAACCATCCCAGCGAGACTTACCATTTTTGTGATAATCCGTAAGAATTTTCAAATCGGCGTTTCGCCTCCACCGGTATCCCTTCCAGCCCTCTAAATAATTTCCACTCAACAAATTGGTAAGAGAAAGATTCCAGTGTGCCTGAGCATAATCCGGATTAAGGCCAATTGCTTTATTATAATTATTAATTGCTTCGACACACCGGCCCTCATCTCGCAGGCTATTGGCTAAATTATAATAAGCCTCGGCAAACTGTGGATCCAGTTGTATCGACCTTACAAAATTTGCCATCGCTTCGGAAAATTGCTCCTGCTCTTTTAAAGCAATGCCAAGATTGTTATATAATTCCGCATAGTACGGGTCACATTGCAGGGCCTGCCGGAAATTTTTTATCGCTTCGTCGATTTTTCCCTGCTCATTTAAGAGTACCCCCAAATGATTATATGCCTCGACAAGATTCGGTTCTAATTGTAATGCCTGTCTATAGTTTTTTATCGCCTCGTCATATAATTTTTGCTTTTCAAGAGAGAACGCCCTCGTGTTATAAGCTCTTGCAAAATTGGGTTCGAGCGATATAGCCTGTGTGCACTTTTCGACGGCGGCATCATACCGGCCCAGAGACTGCAAAGCAATAGCCATATTATGATATGCCTCTGCATAGTCAGGTTTTATTGTCACTGCTTTTTGATAGGCATGTACCGCTTCTTGAAATTTTCCAAGAGCCTCCAGTATAATACCAAGGGTATTGTGATATTTTGCTACACAACCATCCTCCTGAATTGCTTTACTAATTAACTCGATAGCTTCATTGTATTTGCCTTCCTGAAATACTATTACTCCTAATGAGTGCAGCAAATCATGATTATCAGGATCGCTTATTAGAAGCTGTTCGTATAACTGTTTTACTTCTTTTAAATCCCCATGCTGATGTTTTTGACATGTTTTTTCTGTGCTTTGTGAAATAGTAAGCATCTATATCATGCTTCCCTATATTAACAAAAAGAGAAAAATCCGCTTTTATTCTATATGAGAATATTTATCGAGCTATCTACAGTGAGCGCACCCTGCAATTCAGAATTTTTGTCGTAACCGATTCCATTCGACAGCCATTCATGAATTGCTGTTCTGTCCCGGTCATATTCATACATTCCCGAATCATCGAAATTATGCTGCTGTTGTTGACTATTAAAAAGTGAATGTTCATTCAAAGTTTCCTGCTCCTGATGTTCACTGTTTGTAAGCACAACCTCAAGCCGCTTTATATCGATTCCCGAATCTGAGAGGTTACGGATTATCTGCGGCAGTGCCTGCTCAATCTCCGCTCTTGTTTGTGTTTTGTTAACTTCCAATAAACCGGTTATTTGGTTCTCCTGTTCCTGGAATTTTATTAATACTTCTCCCAATTCGGGCGGATTGAGACGTACAGTTATCTGCTTGTCTCCAACCGGATTTGATATTGAACTTTGTATCGACTCAAGAATCTGTTTGCCGACACTATCAGTAACTTCGCTCGCAGAATTTTGCCGTACATAATTATCAACTCTTACATTATCAGTATAAGAAATTGTCTGTTCGACCGTTACGGTTTGTGAGTTGTTTTGTGGGAAATCAGCCTTTATCCTTGTGCTAATATTTTCGTTTGAAGCGGGATCTGTAAGCTCTTTAGTTTGCTTTGTGAAATTTTGTACGTTTATTATATTCAGTTTATTAATATCAGAATTCTTATCAAGATCGTTCAACGACTGTGCGGATTCTTTTGTGAACAATTTATTTTCATTTGTTTTATCCTCCCCTGATTTTTCCTTAGTCATGCTTTCATTAGAAAGAATGATTTTTTCCGGGCCTTCTTCACCAATTCCCTGTTGTGATTTAGATCCACCGGTATTCTCACCATCCCGGTTTTCTAACATATTTTCCGGTAATATTTCCTTATTACCTATTATGCCTGTTATACCTGTTTGAGTTTCGTTATTATTCTCGCCGTCGTTTACCTGTGCAACATCTTTTATGTCCGAGAATATACGCCCTGTATTTGCCTCACTTATATTTTTCTGTATTTCTTCTGTTATAATTGTTGACTCATTTTTCAACAATAAACTATCAGCATTTACAACTTCACCACCAATATTGTTTGTAATCGTTTCAACAAACTCCTTTTGTAAATCCGTATTGATGCCGATAAGATCTTGAGACTTTCCCGAAAGTATGGATTTTAACCTCTGATGCATTTCATCTCGCTGTTGTAGAAGCCCTTGAATTTCATCTGTCTCGATTATCTCCGTATTTAAAGGTAAGACTTCATTATCCTCAGAGCCGTCTAATAACTTAGCAAGTCCGCTTTCTCTTTTTTGCTCTATATTTTCTGTAACTTCCTTTAGCAGCGAATCAACCGATGTTTCATATTCCTTGACTGGAATAATATCATCGGTATCAGGTTTGGAATTATCTTTGTCCTCGGTTTTTACACCATTATGTGTTTCCTGTGTTTTTGAAGAATCCGTTGCCTTTTCGGTTGTTTCCTGATTATCTTCTAATTTACCGATATCTTCATTGTTATAGGTCGTTGCATTTTCTATAGCTTCATTTTTATTTGTCTTGCTATCTGTTTCTATACTAAATTTGATATTATTACCTTTAGTATCTAACTTTATAGAACTTGTACAACTTGTGTTCAATTGCGGCAAATAATCACTTATTGTCAACATGTTAGAGTCCATAACATAAGCCCATATATTATCACAATATTAATTAGCAACTGACGTGCCAATATTTGAAACCATCTTTCATCAGATTGTATCTGCTTGTTTATATTAGACTTATAAATATTACATGTCTCTGCCTGGACAAAATATACCTTTATAATGGTAGATAACACGGAGAAATATTCCAAAACAAGGAAAGAATTTCCGTCATATATCACAACTATTTTACGGATTTATGATGTGTAATAAAACAATTCTACTTGTATAAAATCCTGACATCATAGACCTGCCACAATATATAAGTCACAGCATAAAAGCCGTTTTTCGGGCAATAAAAGGGCAAATAAACCTAAAATAATTACAATTATTTATCTGGCACGCTTATTGCAGTTTTACATTTAACAAAGTACACAGTACGCACATAAATTATTGGAAAATGCCGATGTCCAGTACAAACGGTATAACAGATTTGCTTAATGCCGGACTCAAAGCGGAGAATCTTCGCCAGAAGACGATCGCTAATAATATTGCCAACCTTGAAACTCCTGAATACCGCAGGATTGATGTCAAATTTGAAGAATTGCTTGAAAGGTCTTTGGGCTCATCGGGTTCTGTTGATCTTAGTGAGATAGAGCCTGTTATTTATCGACCCCAAAAAACTCCGGTCAAGTCGAATGGCAACGATGTCAATCTGGAATCCGAAGTCGGCCAAATGGTAAAAAATACTCTCCGTCACACTGCGTATATTCGGCTTCTTAGCAAGAAATATAAGCAAATTGAGTTGGCTATAGACGTGGAGTAATAATCCGAATGTCATTACTTAATGAGTACAGCTTATTTGATATAAGGATTAGAAAGGTATCGAATAGATGGAAGTAGATAATGGCTTTAGCCCTATAGATATAGCAATCTCTGGTTTGCGGGCACAAGGCAAACAGATAGAGATAATCTCCTCAAATGTTGCAAACTCCCGCACAACTAACGCAGGCAACGGAGAGCCGTATCGCAGGCTTGAGGCCGTATTCAAAACAGACGACGACATAGGTGGTGTTAAACTGGATAAAATACTCGCAGATAGAAGCGAATTTCTTAAAGTATTAGATCCGGGCAATCCTCAGGCAGATGAAGATGGATATGTTTCTATGCCGAATGTCAACCTTCCGATCGAAATGATGAATCTGACTATAGCAACACGTATTTATCAGGCTAATACGGCCGTTTTGAAACGTTACCAGAAAATGGTGGAAACCACTCTTGAATTACTTCGTTAAATTAGGATAAGCCAATGGCTAACTTTAATGCAAATGTAAGCGGCATCCAAAATGCCATGAAAAATGTTATAGAACAAAACACTTTACGTCGTAATGAAAATTCCAGCAGTTCAGGTATGCCGAAAGTAGGCAGTTTCGATAACGACAAATCAGAATTTAGCAATGCCGTAAAGGCTATCGACAATTACATATCAAAAGTTGATGACCTTCAACAATCTTCAGATATGTCTATAAAGGATTTATTATCCGGCAAGAACGAAGATATCACTTCGGTTGTTTCGGCGGTGGCAAAAGCTGATATTAGTTTCAAACTACTTGTTGGTGTCAGGAATAAGATCATTGAGGCTTATAAGCAAACAATGAATATGCAAGTGTAGTCGATTATTTATCAACCGTTTCTTTTTGTTATCCATTGATAATAAACAATCAGGTTACCAAGAGATTTAATGAACCTTCTACAAAAAATTGGAGCAATTTGGCAAAAGATCGGACTTGTCCAACGTTTTTTCCTCGTTACCATCGTGCTGACCTTTATCGCCGTTTGTTCGTTACTGACTCACTGGGCCCGCAAACCCGATTTGAGAATTCTGTATCAGGACCTTGACCCCGAAGAAGCTGCGAAAATTACAGAGAAAATCAGCGAGAAAGGCGTTACATACGAATTACGAGCCGGCGGGACAAGCATTTATGTCCCTAAAGAGATAGTCTATCAACTTCGCCTGGATATGGCAAAAGAGGGACTTCCCGTAGGAGACCAGGGCGGTTACAAAATATTCGATAATGGAAAGATTGGAGTCAGCCCGTTTGTTCAAAACGTTAATCTCAAACGAGCACTGCAGGATGAACTTGCCAAGAGCATACAAATGATAGACGGCGTTTCTCATGCACGGGTCCATATAGTCAATTCCGAGCAAACCCTGTTCACATCCGAGGCCGGCAAAACCACCGCCTCGGTAGTTCTTAAACTTAAACCGGGTTACAAATTGAGCCCTGTTAATATAGCGGCAATCACACATTTGATATCAGGCAGCGTCGAAGGGCTGACATCAGAAAACATCAGCGTTATAGATAGTCAGGGGCGCCTTCTTTCAGGTCAATCCGACAATACTATAGCAAGTGGGGCCGGAACCGTTCAGGATTACAGGGAAAGAGTAGAGCAAAATCTACAGGACAAGGTCGAAGAAATGCTTACTACTGTTCTTGGTCCCGGTCGGGCAACAGTTAAGGTCCACGCCGTTATCGATACCAACAGCATCAGTACCGTTACGGAAAAATATGAGCCGAAGGGAGTCGCAACCAAAGAAGAGATTAAGAGCGGCTCTGAAACCGGAGCCGGCAGTACATCAGGTGAAGGCCAATCGATTACTCCCGGAAGTACAAAAAAAGATGAAACAATAGTTACTGAATTCCAGGTCGGCAAGACTGTAACGCAACAGATAATTTTACCGGGAGAAGTAAAATCTCTTTCAGTAGCGGCCATTGTGGATTTATCACCATACGATGTGAATGAAACTGATGCCGGTGCAGGTGAGCAAACCACGAAAATAATGGAACTTTCCGATGTGGAAACACTTATTGAAAACGCCCTTGGTCTGGACCTTGAAGGTCGAGACTCGCTGAAAGTAGTTGATGTAAGAATTCCCCGCCAGGAAGAAACACTTGTAGATGAAGAAGACTCCGGTGGACTTGATTATATTGCAATAGCAAGGCAGGTCTCTTTGGGGATTATGGCAATATGCGCGTTGCTTGTTTTCCGTATGTTCAAAGGAGCTAAGAAAAAAGTACAGTCAGAAGCCGCCGTACCATCCCTGCCCAAAGCAGAGGGATCGGCAGGTCTTCTTCCCGGCGAAGCCGGAATTTCACCTATGGTCTTTCGCAGGCAGATAGCCAGTGCCCTGGAAAATGATCCTGAACAAGTCAGGCAATTGTTCTCCAAGTGGATTGAAGAGTAACCCTTAAGAGGATTTAATAAATGGCGTTGACGGGTAAGCAGAAAGCGGCAATGTTGTTGATGAGCCTGGATGCGACAACAGCAACAGAACTGGTCAAAGGTCTTGATTCCAAAGCGGTTCAGGAATTAGCGGTTGAGCTGGCGTATCTCGATGCAACCGGTTTTAAAAATAATAAACAGAGCGCCGATATTGCATTGCAGTTCTACAATTCGCTTCACAGTCATAAAGAATTCCATATTGATAATTTCCTTCACGAACTACTGAAAAGTACATTAGGAGAAGGTAAAGCTGAAAATATCTATAACCAGATACAGGATTTATTATTTAAGCGCGACCCCTTTATTTCCATCCGGTTCGCCGATTCGCACACCCTGGCATCCATTCTCAGCAGCGAACACCCGCAGGCCGCCGCTGTGGTTTTATCTGAATTACCGGCAAAGAAAAGCTCGGAAGTGCTTAGTTTGCTCGGTGAAGGAGTCCGGCTTAGTGCTATAAGCAGGATGGCAAGTTGTGAAATTATAACTTCCGAGGCAAAGGCACGAATATCAGAGGCAATCTGCAAACGTCTCGAGGCTATGACAACAGTTGAAACTGGTCAGACAGCAGATGCCCAGCCTGATCAATCATTACGGAAAGTGGCTGTGATTTTGCGTAACCTGGGAAAAGAGCTTCGAGATGGCCTGCTCGGTTCTATACGTAGTAAAGATGAAAAAGCCGCCGAAAAGGTGGCCCAGTTAATGATTATCTGGGCGGATATTCCTCAGGTAACCGACAGGTCGTTACAGGAGGCGTTACGCGGAATAGACTCACGCAAATTAGCATTGGCATTACAAAAGGGCGAAACTGAGATTGTAGAAAAAATCAGGTTAAATATCTCCGAGCGGGCCGCCGCTGCACTCGATGAGGAAACATCTCTCATGTCGGCTCCCAAAAAAGAGGATATCGAACAAGCGAAGGAAGAAATCGTCCAGGTCTTGCGTCAGATGAACGAAAAGGGTGAACTGGCATTTATTGAAGAGTGATATGATGTTTGGTCAACCTGTAATTATTCTATCCAAACCAATCAAGTCGGTGAAAATCGAAGATACTTGTCCCGCATCTATCGGTGCTGGTTATAAAAACGACAGGTGCGGGACTGAATTGATAAGCCACACACATATAGCTCCCGATTTAAACGCCGATACAGTTATGACGGAGAATTTGAAGGGACAAAAGGATTCGCTTCTCAATACCTGCAAAATAATAAATGAAATAGCCGACAAACTTCACAAGCTTTGTGAAAACATATTTACGGAACAAAGAGAGGAAATTGCCAGACTTTCAGTGGAAATCGCAAGGAAGATATTAGTCCAAAAAGTTGAAAAGGGTGATTATGAAATAGAATCGATCGTAAAAGAAGCACTGAAAAATGCTCCCGCCTGTCAGGATGTAGAAGTTCATTTGAATCCGGAAGACCTTGTGCAATGCCAAAAAACACTTAATGACGAATCAAAGAGCACACTTACCGGGATAAAGTTAATTTCTGATCCGAATATAAAACGGGCGGAATGTTTAGTTAAAACTCCAAAAGGGATTATACGATCTTTTATTGACGAACATTTGAAACAAATTGGTGAGGCACTCGAAAAAGTGAAATAGTTATGGCCGTTGGTGTTGATAATTACAGTTTGATTGATTTTGAGAAACTTCACTCCGCACTAAATGAAGTCAATTTAATGAACTGCCACGGCTCCGTCGTTCGAGTTTCGGGTCTGACAGTCGAATCAAACGGCCCGGCTCTCGGTTTAGGAGAACTTTGCGGAATCCATCTCCGTGATGGAAAACGTGTCATGGCCGAAGTAGTCGGTTTCCAAAACGACCATCTTATCTTGCTGCCGCTGGAGCACATCGATGGTATATCACCCGGTGATTCCGTGTCTTCACGCGCTACTGTTCGTAATATTGCTCTCGGCGAAGATGTGCTTGGCAGAGTATTGAACGGACTGGGAAAACCTATAGATAACAAAGGACCACTGACTGGGACGGACAAAAAGGCCTTAGATGCAAGCAGCCCCCCACCTTTGAGTCGTGAAAAGATTACCCGTCCACTGGCTTTAGGGATCAGGTCAATTGATGGATTATTAACTTGCGGCAAGGGACAACGAATAGGAATTTTTTCAGGCAGCGGAGTAGGTAAAAGTGTACTACTCGGCGATATCGCAAATTCGAGTGAGGCGGATGTCAATATCGTTGCATTAATAGGAGAACGCGGCCGAGAGGTTCGTGAATTTCTCGAGTCGAATCTTGGCTCCGGGGGCCTGGCCCGCAGTGTTGTTATTGTTGCAGCATCGGACTGCCCTCCAATCCAGCGTGTCAAGGCGGCATTCGTAGCTGTTACAATTGCCGAGTATTTCAGAGATAAAAACAAAAATGTTTTATTTATGATGGACTCGCTCACCCGTTTCGCCCACGCCCAGCGTGAAATAGGTCTTGCCGCTGGTGAGCCTCCGACAACAAAGGGCTATTGTCCAAGTGTTTTCTCACTGATGCCAAGACTAATCGAACGTCTGGGATGCTCCAAAAACGGAAGTATAACCGGTATTCTCACTGTTCTGGTTGAGAATGACGATTTGTCCGATCCCGTTGCCGACAGTGCCAGAAGCCTGCTGGACGGGCATATCGTTCTATCAAGAAAACTGGCCGAGAGAGCACATTATCCTGCTGTGGATATCCTGCAAAGTGTAAGCCGATTGATGCCTGCAGTGACAACCAAAGAGCACAAACTCGCGGCACAGAAACTCAAAGAAATATATGCTATTTATAATGATGCTCAGGACTTGATAAACATTGGGGCGTTCTCATCAGGCAGCAACAGACGTATCGACGGAGCGATAGCCCTGATCGACAGGATTAGTGGCTTCCTGATACAGCCTGTCCGGGATAGAACAAATTTCAATGAAACGATCAGGCTAATGACTTCCATTACACGGGCATGGGACGAGCTTTTAGGTTCCCAGTGATATAATAATTAAAATACCAATCGTATGTTGAGTATAAAAGTGGAAATTAAATGAAACGGTTTGTATGGCGGTTGCAGCGCGTCCTCGACATAAGAGAAAAAGAGGAACAAAAAAAAACAGCAGAACTGCTTGAGTTGACTGATAAATTAGCCGTCACAAGAGGACAACTGCTGATAGAAAAGAAAAAAATAGAAAACATAATCAACAGCATAAAAAGTGAAAATCCCAGGAAACGTTTGGGTAGGCAGGAATTCTTTCTGACATATTCCTGCATAAGTAATAAGAAAATTAATAAATTAAAAGAAATAATCGGCTATTTGGAACTGCAGCAAAAAGAAAAAATTGCGGAAGTCCTGAAAGCCAAAAGATCCAAAGAAGGATTGAAAAGATTACGGACCGAAGCAAAATTGCAGTTTATCAAGGAACAGGAAAAATACGAGCAAAAAGAATTGGATGATGGTTCAACAATTTCATTTGTCAGAAACCATTGAATTTAGGAGAAAACCTGTGAACAAAAAACTGATAATAATAGCATCGGCGTTGGGATTGGTAAGCTTCGTCGGAGCATTCGCATTCTCGTGGTTCATCAAGTCGTCACCGACGGATATCTCCGGCGATCCCAATCAACCACTGCAATCCACTGCAGAAGATGAGATTAAACCGCTGCAATCGAAGATTAACACAATAACCGCCACTGATTCCATATCTGTTGAAACGACAAAATCTCTGACTGAACAGCAACTCAAGAACCTAATTCATGATCTTCGAAAAAAGATGCAGGATTATGACAATAAACTACATGCCCTTATGGTGCAGGAACAGAGATTACAGGTGGCACAGAATGTTTTAAAGGAAGACATCGAAAAGCTTCACAATCTACAGATTCAGCTTTCATCAATAACCGCCGATCTTAAAAGCGAACGTGACAAACTGCTAAACAGCAGACTTGAGATCGAAAAGAACGAACAAACGAATCTCGCATTAATAGCAGCTACCTATGACAAGATGGAAACAAGCAGCGCCAGTAAAATATTGACCAATATGTGCTCATCCGAATCTACAAAAGGACAGAATGCAGAATCTGACGGCACAGACAGCCTGGACGATGCCGTTAAGATTTTATATTTTATGACCGAACGGACTAAGGCGAAACTGCTGGCCGAACTGGCTATATCAGAGCCGAAACTTGCTGCGTTTTTAAGCCAGAGATTAAAAGAAATAGTTGAGGTAAATTAGTTCCATGGATATAGCGACTATTGTAGGAGTAGTTCTTGGTTTTATGGTTGTTGTCGGTGCCATTGTTATCGGCGGCGGCTGGCAGTCGTTTGTACACATTCCTTCCCTGGCAATAACGATAGGAGGTATGTTATGCGCCACCCTTATACACTTTTCTCTACCTCAGTTTCTCGGAATATTTTCTGTAGTTAAAAAAACTATCGTAACTAAAATACCACCGCCGTCCGAACTGATTCAGAACATGGTGAACTTTGCAGCTATCAACAGACGCGACGGCGCACTGGCCCTGGAGCAGGAGATTCCTAAATTAAGCGATTTATTTTTCATCAAAGGTTTACAAATGCTTATTGACGGTCAGGAATCCGAGTCAATAAGAGACCTTTTGTCTCTTGAAATCGAATATCTTCGAGAGCGCCATTCAACGGGAAAGAAGATTCTGGAGTTTATGGGTGCGGCCGCCCCCGCTTTCGGGATGGTAGGCACTCTTATTGGATTGGTCCAGATGTTAAAAAACCTGTCCTCACCTGACCAAATCGGCGCGGGAATGGCCGTCGCCCTGCTTACCACTTTCTATGGAGCATTTTCGGCTAATTTGATTTTTATTCCGCTTGCAGGAAAACTGGGAATCTATTCCAAAGCGGAAGCCACAGCAAAGGAAATGATTTTGGAAGGCGTATGCTCTATCGCTCAAGGTGATAGTCCGACCGTTATTCGGGAAAAAATGCAGGCATTTGTGTCCCAAAGCAGAAGAGAAGAAGTTAAGGCTACTATATAATGGGACGTAATAACAAACAGGCCGAATCCGATGAAGCTCCAGGCGCACCGGAATGGATGGTAACTTTTAGTGATTGTATGACTTTGTTACTGACATTCTTTGTGCTGCTTCTTTCTTTTTCGTCCTTCGATAACAGAGTATTCCGTAAATTGAAGGTAATTTACTCTACAGGCCTGACCAATATTATCCCGTCAATTCGAAGCGACAGAGATGCTCTAATGTATATTTCCCCCATCCATCCTTTGAATGAACTCGAAAAAGGCAGCGAGAAACCAACCCTGGCCACAGGAAATGAGGATGGCTTTTTAAAAGATTCAGGACCGTTAAATTTTAATAAAGGCATTGTATTTGTCTTTCCATCGAAAAACCTCTTTTGGGGCAGAGGGATAGCTATATCCACCGACGGCCGTCATACCATGGATAAAATTGCACAATTTCTCTCGGAAATTCCCAACCGGATAGTCATAAGCGAAAACGGAACAAAAAAAGAACAAGCCGGAGATTCACTGGGACTACAGCGGGCATGGTCGGTAATGAACTATTTGACAGACAAACACAACCTCGATAAAAAGAGATTTAGTATTTCATCGATAAGCACCCTTCCTCAGGAAAATAACGACGGTTCTTATCCGGATTCTGCTAAAGCAAACTCCGACCGTATCGTTGAAATTGTATTGTTGTCACGGAATATATACAATTGAAACTTCAACGCAAAACAACTGAAGAAGAAGGTCCAAAGGTTCCGGGGTATATCGTTACTTTCTCGGATATGGTTACCCTTCTGCTGACATTCTTTGTGATGTTGCTGACCCTGGCCGATGTTCAGGATCCCGAGCTTTTCGATAAAGGTCGTGATTCCTTTATTGAATCACTCAGATATGTAGGACTTGGTTCACTTTTCGGAAGGCAGCAGATGCCCCAATTGGGCAGTATTAAGAATAAATACTACATACCCAATCCTGATGATACACCCAACAGCAGAAGTATCGATGCAAAAGCAGAAGATTTACGCCGAATCTTCGAAGAGCTAAAAAAGTCAATGACCACTATGTCCTCAGGAATATCGGCTGAAAGAGCTGACTTTTCAGTTGTTAATGTACATTTTTCAGCCGGTACGGCTGAACTCGATGATAATGCAATCAGATTTCTAACGGAATTTTGTCGTGACTTACAACTCAGTGCCGGCAGGAAACCCGGCATATTATATGTCCTCGGTCTGGCTCCCGATGAAAAGACCGAGAAAGAACAGTGGTTGCTTTCAGCAAAACGTGCAGAGGCCGTGGCTCAGTTTCTCCGGCATAATCTTGATTCGGCCCCCAACCTGCAAAGTAATCAAGATCTCGCAAGTCCAATGTCTAAATGGTCGGTACATTCATGGGGAGCCGGGCCGGGTGGAGACTGGACAGGACCGGACAGCTTAATGTCCAAACGCTCGCAGATATTAATCACCGTTCTAAAATAAAGTGATTAATTTATACGCCTGTTTAGTTTTTCAACAAATAATCCGACAATATCTCCTATTATCGAACCAAAATAGTCAATTCAAGTGCATAAACAAGCATTTTTACATTTCGGTACAATATTTGCTCTTATATCAATAAGGATTGTTCTACGTACAGAATAAATTGTGATATTAAATACAATGCCCGGAGTTAAACCGGTATGTTTGATAACCTGACCGGAACTAAGAAAAAAATTATTGTCTTTTTGGCAACAATTTCCTTGGGCGGTAGTTTATTCGTATTTCGCTCATCTCAATCCGCAACAAAAGCAATGGAGCCGGAAAATTCGATAACTGATCCATGTCAGCCATCGAAAACGACCGAGTCTAATATAAAATCCCTATTTGAAAATGACACGAGCCTTTCTGATAATTCAGGTTACGGCGCCGGCGACGGTGAACTTTATACCAGAACAATACTTGCCGTATTATTTGTGATTGTTCTTGGCATAGCAGGAGTATATGTTTCAAGAAAACTTTTACCGAAATTAACCAACTTGCCGGGCAAAAAGATACATATTATAGAAACAGTCCATATCGGACCGCGCAGAGCCGTTCATCTGCTTGAAATAGACAACAGGCGATTTCTAATCGGCAGCACAAATGAAAACATTAGCACATTAGCCGACTTAAATCCGACATTGATGGATCTGTCGGCCCATGAAACAGACATTAATTTTGAGAAAATACATGATCAATAAACATATCAAATTCGGTTTTATGACTTTTTTTATTTTAATACCGGCCGGATTAGGCTTTGGCCAGAACACAAATGCCTTGAATCGTGTTCCTAACGCCGACCTATCCGCCATGGGAATACAGCAGCCCCAATTGCCGAGCATGTCTGTTAATTCTTCCAACCCTGCAAACACTGTCCCGAGTATTACCGACCTCAAGACCCTGATAGACAAAGCAATGACTACCGAGGAAACGAATAAAGATTGGTCAACTCCGGTAAAACTTGTAATTATCTTTAGTGGTCTGGCGATCCTGCCAAGTCTGTTAGTGATGATGACATCTTTTACAAGAATTGTAATTGTCCTTTCATTTGTTCGCCGTGCTTTGACCACCCAGACTATCCCCCCTACTATTGCAATTATAGGCCTGGCTTTGTTTCTGACCCTGTACACAATGGCGCCAACATTTGAAAAAATCAATACCAACGCAGTCCAGCCTTATCTTCAGGATGCAATTGATTTTCAGACAGCCGGAATCAGGGCCAGTGACTGCCTCAAGGAATTTATGCTAAGGCAGAGCCGGGAAGCGGATTTGGCCCTCTTCGTAAAAATGGCCAAGATCGAGCCGCCGAACAGCCTTATGGATATTGATATGCATATCGTTATTCCGGCCTTTATTATCAGTGAATTCCGAACGGCGTTCGAGATAGGCTGTCTTTTGTTTATTCCTTTCCTTCTGGTGGACATGGTCATTGCGGGCGTCCTTCTCAGCGCCGGTATGATGATGTTGCCTCCGGCAATGATTTCGCTGCCTTTTAAGCTCATATTATTTATCCTCGTCGATGGCTGGGGATTACTGGCTAAAAGTATCAGCCTAAGTTTCAACTGACCTTAAAGTGAATACAGAAATTTGGCTCCTGCGATGTCGGAGCCGTAAAACAGGACACAATTATGGATAGTGGTTTTGTAGTTTATCTCGGTCGTCATACACTTGAAACAGCTTTGATATTATCTGCTCCAATTTTGATTACCTGTCTGGTTGTCGGTTTGGTTGTAACATTGCTCCAGGCGGTCACTTCCATACGTGATATGACCTTAACCATAGTCCCCAAGCTGTTGGCGGTCGGTGCAGTAATGCTGATTTGCGGGAACTGGATGCTCCAGATCATGCTGAGCTTTGCCAACGAGATATTCGGCCATATCCAGCATATTGGACGCTAAGAATATATGGCGCCGATGATTGAAAAACTGCTTGGGGTGGTGATGGTGCTGACAAGAATATCGGCGTTCTTTCTGGTCATCCCGGTTTTTAGCTGGAAGAGCATTCCCGTTAGAATTAAAGTTTCAATGACTCTGCTGTTGACGATTTTCTTTTCAATGATCACTCCTTTTCCTGTCGATACCGGGCGAATCTCCAACATCGAAGCAATATTACTGATTTCAAATGAAGCAGTTTATGGACTGGCCCTCGGCTTAATTGTTTCTTTTATATTCGCCGCTATTAAAATCGGCGGGCGTATCGTTGAACGGGAGATGGGTTTCGCTATGGCCGAAATCCTGGATCCATTGACCGGAGAAACAACTCAACCGCTCAGCAGCCTGCTGGAGATGATATTCATTTTACTTTTTCTAAGTGCCAATGGCCATCACTTATTATTGTTAGTCATTTCTAAAAGTTATGAGTCATTTCCCGCCGGCAGCATCCCTACGATACCCGTTCTTACCGGTGGCTTAATACAGGCCGGTTCAGCAATGCTGGTTGCCGGTCTGAAATTATCCGCACCAATACTGGCGGCTTTTTTGTTATTAATGGTCGTCCTGGCTATATTAGCCCGCATGGTACCGGAGATAAATATCCTTTTTATCAGCCTGCCGATGCGCGTTGGAATGGGATTTTTAATGATGACGATTTTTTTGCCTTTCTTTAGCTCATTTTTGACCGAATTTGCCGAGTTGATGAACAAATTATTGCCTGTGTAAGCATTTTATTATTTTGTGAGTATAGCTGGAAGCCGCCGCTTGTTGCATAACAGTTCCAGCTAAATTCGGAGCCTGATCATGCCGGAGCAGACAGTAGCTGAAAAGACAGAACAACCGACACCAAGAAAATTAAAGAAAGCCAAAAAGAAAGGCCACGTTCCGCAGAGCCAGGAGCTGACCTCCATCGCCACGCTTTTAGTATTGATAGCAATGGTCGCCTTATCAGGTCCGAATCTTCTCCAATGGTTCGAAACGGAAATAAAGCAGGCAATGTCCTGTGAAAACGCCGTCTTTTCCAATTCACAGGTTTTTCTCGGCTTTGCCTGTAAAAAAATAATCGATTCGCTGCTCATTATGTTTCCAATTCTTCTGGCCCTTGTAGCCGGTTCGGTCCTTGCAGGGATCGCCGTGAGCGGCCTGAATTTCTCGACGGAAGCTATAGAATTAAAATTCGATCAGATTAATCCGGTGGAAGGCTTCAGGAAACTTGTTAACGCCCGATCTATGGTAAGATTGCTAACATCGATATTAAAACTCCTTTTTGTCACGATCATCGTTTGTTTTTACCTTAAAAATAAACTCGATACACTCGCCGGTCTGAGATGGGCCTGGACGGGGCAAATGATGACAATTATCTCTAAGATGATCCTCGGCCTGCTGATACGTATCGGCGTCGCCCTTCTTATTATCGGTTTTGCCGATGTCCTGTACCAAAAATGGAAGTACATACAGGACCTGAAAATGACGCGCCAGGAAGTCAAGCAGGACCATAAAGACGTAGAAGGTTCGCCTGAGCTTAAACGTCGAATCCGGACGGTCCAGTTCCAAATGGCTTTGAAACGAACCCTGCAGGAAGTTCCGAAGGCTACCGTCGTTCTTGTCAACCCGACACACGTAGCCGTCGCCCTGCGCTACGATTCCAAAAAGATGGATGCGCCGGTAATGGTGGCCAAAGGAGCGGACCATCTGGCGGAAAAAATCCGTGAAATCGCACGGGCTTACGGCGTTCCCATCATCAGGAAACCGGAACTGGCCAGGACAATATACTCAACCGTCAAGCCCGGCAATCCCATACCGGAGCATTTATATGTTGCCGTGGCACAAGTACTGGCTATGATTTATCGTCTGCGGCACAAGAAAAAATAATCCCCTCAATGGCCATGGCCAATCACGGACGCTGCCCTGGGCTAAAAACTTGTCCTGAGCGCAGTCGAAGGATTGGCTTTGTTTAGATTCGAATTGGCTTTGTTTTTGACTCGTCGAAATGCCGGGTTTCTGCCATAATCTTTTTATTTCAAAGAGCTTACGCTAAATTTCCTATTTTGAAATTGGCTTTGTTTTTCATTTTTTCTTCTGTTTGCTGCCCTCAGTTTTCCGTCTTCCGTCTTAAATTTGGCTTTGTTTTTTCAAATTTGTTCTGAATCCATGAGTTTAGAGTTTCTGATTTAGTGCTTCGGATTTCCGGCCGCAGGCCGGCGAATTGGGTTTGTTTTTAATCCCGCATAACCTCAAAATTCCGACTTTTCACCATATTCTATTGTTTTCAAAGAGCTTACGCAAAATTACCCATATTAACATTGGCTTTGTTTTTCATTTTTTCTTCTGTTTGCTTCCCTCAGTTTTCCGTCTTCCGTCTTAAATTTGGCTTTGTTTTTTCAAATTTGTTTCTTGCCTCAAAAAGCAGGTTTTTCTGTGGTTTTGCCCAATTCGGCCTCGCTTAGGGTAAACTCTTAACTTTGAACTTTTAACTTTACACTTTGAACTCTTGATTTGCTCTCCGCTCCGTATTTGATGTGATTTTCTTTATATGCTAAATACCAAATACTACATACTAAATACTATTCTATCCAAAAACGGCCTTAATACAACCAAAATCCCATTTTTCAGAGAAAAATGACGTTTACTTGTGACTCATATTAAGTTCGTTGTTCATGGTTCATTGTTCGTAGCGGGTGGTTCGTTTACCCCGTGAGATGGTGGCTTTTGCCTATCTCACGTGGCGAATTGCGTATTGCGTATTGCGTATAATTTTAACGTTAATGTCTTTCGTGTTATAAAAGGTACGTAGTCCTTTTGACTAATCAAAAGGACTACGAGCATAATATTAACAAACATGATTGTTTTGTTATGACTTCGGTATAATGCTCTCTGTTTTCCGAAGCAAATTCGCTGATGAATTAATCAACTACTCTGGGTCTCTGTGCCGTTTGTTGGTGATTTGTGGTTCGAGAATCAAGGAAGAAAATAGATGACGAATTGTTCTTAATGCACGCTGTCTTATATGATCCGCATACGTAAAGCGCGGACTTGTGGCTAAGCTACGCACATTACGTACGAGCATGTTATATAATATCACTGAAAGTTATTGTAGAATCTTTAAGATGCTGTGTGTTTGTTTCAATACAATCTATTAGCGTTGCTCGTCCCTCGTCTTTCGTAGAAATTATACGCTAAACCCTGTCCAGATTCTTCGGCTCCATCCCGATTAATGTTGGGATTCCACTAAGAAACTGTCGCTTCGACAGACTTTATGATAACGCTTTAGGTGTTACAAAAGGTGCATAGTCCTTTTGATTAGTCAAAAGGACTACGAGCATAATATCATTCAATCATAAATTCTTGATTCTGTGTTCTGAATTCTATATTTAGTGTTCTTGTCGTTGTGGTCTGTACGTTATACCCTAACCCATGCTCTCTGTACCCTGTCCGCTGCACGCTAATTTTTATCGCTTCCAGCGGAGGGCTTTGAGTTCTTCTTCTGTTCTAATATATTTGACCGAGCCGTCGTTGAGTAAGACACAGCCACCTTTGGGATCATGATTGTCGAAGGTAAACAGCTCTGGTCCGCCGTGCTGGTTCCAGCCAGCTTTTGTTTCGAATAATAGCACCATATCGCCCGGCGAATCCGGCCGGCAATTCGGATTCATCGCATAAAAGCTTTTCAATTCATTTGTGTTTGGAGCGACATGTGGTAACCTATCGA
>CAZMZR010000049.1:16555-24625 GCA_964570855.1 uncultured Pirellulales bacterium | reverse complement strand
TTAAGAAATTTTTCTTGCCGGTCGCACGGTAATGGGCGTAAGCCGCCTCATACATATGGCCTGCATTGTACAATTCATGGCTTGCCGCCAGATGATGCCAGCGCGGGCCGGGTTTTACCCATGTTGCCGGAGTTGTTTTGGGATTCAAAGTTTTCCATGTACACAGATAACCATCTTCTTCCTAAGCAGCGGCTATTTTTTCGATAATATCATCGATATATTTTTCCAGTTCCTTATCCGGATGGATTGTCAAAGAATATGAAGCGCCTTCGATGATTTTGTAAACATCAGTATCGTCGAACGGCATTTTCCCTTCGTACTGTCCTTCCAATAATCCGCCCGCTTTGGCAAAATTTCTCATTCTGCCCTCTTCTTCGCATTTATTAAAACCGAACGGAATAGTAACGGTTCTATTGGTCTCTATTCGCCCGGACCAGAAATTATCCGTTAACGTTACTTTTGTGAAGGAGACGGCGGTAATAGGATAGGCCAATTGTTCATCGTGAGGTTTTTCGGTTCCACTGGAAGTTTTTGTAATTATTAAAAGAATCAACAGTATTTTTAATATATTTCGAATACTCATATCATTCCTCATATTGTTTTTATCTGATATTTTCTGTCGGAAAAACGAGTTTATTATTCAAACTGAGATATATCAAGTAATTTGCTCGGCCGTTATGCAAAAGTCCTGTTTTTTTGGCAATATCCGAACAGACCAAAACGTCTGAATGTATTAAGGGATAGTATATCCTTCAGGAGGCTGTGCGCCTATTCAGATTAACGGAGTCCCTGAGGGTCAGAGATATTGACTAAACCCTTATAAATCGGTTATATTAAAAGATAACAAGCTGGAACACCCGATTGAAATAGATTAAACAGGGCTGCGCTGGAATACATCCCCGGATTTTTCCACTCGTAGTCGGTGGGGTAGATAGAATATGGCTGCCTTTTATAAGCATACTTTTCAACAGAGATGCCTTTTTCTAATAATATTCTTTGTCTTTTCTGCCGGAAAATCATTCGGATCCGCTCGAAAAGCAGATATCGACCAGGCCCGCGAAGAATTCAAGACCGGTCGTTATACCCAATGCATCGAATCCGTTAATAAAGCCATTTCAAGAGGAGATTTCGAGCGAGACTGGTGGATTCTCAAGGTCGAATCGCTGATGGAGCTGGGCCAATACGAAGAAGCCGCATCAGAAATCGACATGGCCCTGCTCTATCATCCATACAGCATCCGCCTGTTAAAACTCGGCCATTCGGCACATCTCTACAATAATCGCAGCAGGACTGCAAACGAGATGCTATCAAGAATATACCAGGCCGCCAACTCCCGTGCAGTCCGGAGCTGGGATGCATCCGAGGTGGTAGCTCTGGGCCAGGTGCTGCTAAAGCTCGGGGCCGAGCCGAAAACCATAATCGACCAGTTTTATAACAGGACACTTCAAATAGATCCCAACTGCCGTCAGGCGTATCTGGCCGCGGCGGAACTGGCGATGGACAAGCAGGACTTCGAGCTGGCCGCCGATAAATACCGCCAAGCCCTCGGGCGTTTCGGCGACGACCCGGACATACACTGCGGACTGGCCGGGGCGTTCTACTACAGCGACCGTATTGCAATGTCCAAATCATTAGATGCCGCCCTTTTTATCAATCCCAATCATGCGCGTTCGTTATTACTGCTGGCCGAGCATCAAATCGATTGCGAAGACTACGCCGCCGCGACCGATACGCTCGAACGTATTACCGCCGTAAATCCGTGGCGTCCGGAAGCCTGGGCGTATCGTTGTGTTTTGGCACATATCTCGAACGATCCGAACGCCGCTGAAAAAAACAGAGCCACTGCGTTAATGCACTGGTCAACGAATCCGAAAGTCGATTACCTGATCGGCTTAAAACTATCGCAGAAATATCGCTTTGCAGAAGGGGAAGAATACCAGCGACAAGCGTTGAAATTCGACCCCGATTACATACCGGCGAAAATCCAGTTGGCACAGGACCTGCTTCGGCTCGGTCACGAATCCGAAGGCTGGGCTTTGGCGGAAGAAGTTTACAATCAGGATGCGTATAACATCCAGGCTTATAATCTTGCTAATCTTCGCGACCACCTTGCCAAATTCAGGACCTTAGAGCAGGGACGATTCATTGTGCGTATGGAGCAGCGCGAAGCGGCCATCTATGGCCGAGATGTGCTGGATCTGCTGATGCAGGCTGATCTGGAATTGTGTGACAAATACGGACTGAAATTGGACCGGCCCGTGATATTGGAGCTCTTTCCCGATCAGCAGGATTTTGCAGTGCGTACGTTCGGCATACCCGGCGGCGACGGCTTTTTGGGCGTATGCTTCGGCAATGTCATAACGGCAAACAGTCCCAAGGCGGAGCATCCTTCCAACTGGAAAGCCACGCTGTGGCATGAGTTCTGCCACGTCGTCACGCTGAACATCACACACAACAAGATGCCGCGATGGCTGAGCGAAGGTATTTCCGTTTATGAAGAATCGAAAAAAAATCCGACGTGGGGCCAGCAGATGAACCCGCAGTATCGTACGATGATACTTGAAGGGCAGCTCACACCTATCGGCAATCTCAGTGGTGCTTTTCTTAGCCCGAAGACCCCGATGCACCTGCAATTCGCCTATTACCAGTCCTGCCTCGTGGTCGAATTTATCGTCGAGAAATATGGCTACGATAGCTTAAAGGCGATTCTGGCCGACCTGGCAAATGGGGTGGACGTCAACAAAGCCATTTCCGAACACGCCGAGCCGCTGGACAAAATTGAAAAGGAATTCATGGCATTTGCCCGAAAACGCGCCGAGGATTTGGCGCCTGATGCCGAATGGGAGCAGCCCGAAAGCGGACAATTTACCACCACAAACAGCGAAGCGTTAGCCGAACGGCTAAAGGAACATCCAAATAATATCCCGGTATTAACTTTATACGCCAGGGGTCTTTTAGCAGAACGCAAATGGGAACAGGCAAAGGAACCTCTCGAAAAACTAATTAAGCTCTACCCCGAATACGCCGGCCAGGACAACGGCTATCAACTCCTCGCCGAAGCATATAGAAATCTCGGCCAGAGAGAACAGGAGCGCCGGGTCCTTGAGAAGTTAGCGGAAATATCCTCCGATTCGATTTATGCTTACGAACGGCTGATGGAAATTGCTATCGAAGAACAAAACTGGCAACAAGTTGTGAAAAATGGCGAAAGATACATGGCGGTGTACCCCCTGCTGACAAAGCTGCACTGGGAACTGGGCCGTGCATACGAAGAACTCGGTAAGGATGATAAAGCAATCGAATCATATCGGCGTTTGCTTTCGCTGGACTATGCTGATCCGGCCGATTTGAATTATCGTCTCGGCAGACTGCTCGAAGAAAAAGACCCCGTCACGGCAAAAAGACATGTCCTGATAGCACTGGCCGAAGCACCTCGCTTTCGTCAGGCACATAAACTATTACTGGAAATTATCGAAAAAAACAATCCCGAACAAAATAAGCCCGAATCAAACAACCAAAGCGAATCACCGACAACTCAGGAGGTGTTGCAGTGACAAAAGCAAGGTGGCTTATTATTTTGTTAATAGCAGGATGTTTGGGTGTATCCGGAGTATTGGCGCAGAGAAGGCCGTCCGGAGGACGAATACCCGGTCGAGGAGCTCGACAAAGAGGCCCGGTTCAGAGATATGACAATCAACGGAGGGCATTCGAGCCCGAGTGGGAGATTGACAGGGAGTTCTCCGGCGATGTCTTTACTTTCGTGCGAATCCGCTATTCCTCCGGATACGACGGACAAAGAGGCGGGGGCAGGTCCGGCCGCGGTTTCAGCGGCGGCAACTGGGCGACGGACTATCCCGACAGCGAGCTGAACTTTTCATTTCGCCTGCATCAATTAACATCGCTTGAAGTCAATCCGGAACCAATCATCCTCGAACTGACGGACCCGGAACTATTCAATTACCCCTTTATCTACATCGTAGAACCCGGAATGTTAGTCTTTCGTGAAGAGGAGGTCAAGAATCTCCGGCGATATCTATTAAACGGCGGGTTCCTGATGATCGACGATTTCTGGGGTGAAAACGAATGGTATAATATTTACTCTGAGTTGAAACGAGTCTTTCCCGAACGCGAACCGGTAGAGCTGACACTGGACCATCCGATATTCCATTTCGTATTCGATCTTAAGGAAAAACCCCAGATCCCCAGTATCAACGTCGCACTCAGCGGATATTATAACGGCAATGTCGTTACCTGGGAACGGCCGGACGCTCACATACCTCATTATATGGCCATATACGACGACAAGGGCAGGATGATGGTAATTATCTGCCGCAATACAGACCTCGGTGACGGATGGGAACGCGAGGGTGAAGACGAGTGGTATTTCCGGGAGTTTTCGGAAAAGAAGGCATATCCACTTGGAATAAATATAGTTTTTTATGCAATGACACATTGATTCGGCGCTGCAAGCGTCACAGAAGTGAAAGGAAACTGAATTTGGCAACTAAATCGTATGAATTCGAACGATGGGCTGTTGAACAAGTCGCAGGGGCGCGCAAGCGTATCGCGACGGAGCTATCAAAAGTCATCATCGGCCAGGAGAACGTGATTGAGCATCTGATAATCGCAATTCTTTCCGGCGGGCATTGCCTGATTACCGGCGCGCCGGGACTGGCCAAGACACTGCTGGTAAAGTCACTGGCTCAATTGTTTCACCTGCATTTCCAGAGAATCCAGTTCACGCCGGACCTTATGCCGGCAGACATTACCGGCACCGAAATACTTCAGCAAACCGACCACGAGAGAAAAATGGTCTTCGTTAAAGGGCCCATCTTCGCCAATATGATTCTTGCCGACGAAATCAACCGAACACCTCCGAAAACACAGGCGGCCCTGCTCGAAGCGATGCAGGAACACCACGTGACGGCCGTCGGGATATGCCATGCCTTAAGCGAACCGTTCTTTGTCTTTGCAACGCAGAATCCCATCGAGATGGAAGGGACATACCCCCTGCCCGAAGCCCAGCTCGACCGGTTTATGTTTAATGTCTGGATCGATTACCTGCCGGAGGACCAGGAGGTCGAAGTCGTCCGCCAGACAACCACGGTCGAACCTAAACCTATCAAACAGATATTGAGCGGCGAAGACCTGCTGCGATTTCACAATGTGGTGTTAAAGGTACCCGTTGCCGAGGATGTCGTTCGGTATGCGGTAAGGCTCGCGGCGGCGTCACGACCGGGCAGTGAAAATAAACTGGACTTCGTGAACGAGTGGGTCACATGGGGGGCCGGACTGCGGGCATCCCAATATATGGTCCTCGGCGCCAAAGCACGGGCGCTTCTCTACGGCAAATCGCATGTGAGTTTCGACGATATACGCGAACTTGCCTACCCGGTTCTTCGACATCGTATATTAATCAACTACCGCGCCGAGGCCGAGGGCGTGATGGTTACCGACCTTATCGACCGGCTGCTCAAATCTGTTAAGGAGAGCAACACTAAATGACAAAAAAAGGGGCCGCATCTAATTTAGCGAAAAACAACGGGAACGCCGACGGTATGATTGACCCGGTTTCGCTGATGAAAATAAAATCGATGGAGCTCCGCGCCAAAGTTGTCGTCGAGGGATTCTGGAAGGGAATTCATCGAAGTCCCTATCACGGTTTCTCGGTAGAATTTAGCGAATATCGCCAATACAGTCCCGGCGACAATCCCCGCTATATTGACTGGCGTGTCTATGCCCGCAGCGACCGGTTCTACATCAAGAAATTCGAAGATGAGACAAACCTTCGTTGTCACCTGCTCATGGACCACAGTCGCTCGATGGGTTACGGCTCAGGCGCCTATACCAAATCACAATACGCCGGCACATTAGCTGCAACCCTGGCATATTTTCTTTTTACCCAAGGTGACGCCGTGGGTCTGGCGACTTTCGACGATCAAATCAGGCAATATATGCTGCCCCGCAATCGGCCGGGCTATCTGCGCCGATTGATGCTGACACTGGAAGCCCATCCCGGAGGCGGCGCCACGGACCTGGGTCCGCCGCTCAAACGAATCGCCGAAATAATAACCAGGCGGGGCCTGATTGTTTTAATTTCCGACCTGCTGACCTCTCTCGAACGGCTCGAATCGGATTTGAACTATTTGCGGGCCAGCGGCCATGATGTAGTGATTTTCAACGTGCTGGACCCCGCCGAGCTGAACTTCAATTTCAGGACACCTGCACTTTTTCAGGACATCGAATCCGGACGCAACATGTACGTCGAACCGTCCGTCGTCCAAAAAGTGTACGAACGCAAGCTGGACAAACATTTATCCGTAGTCAAAACAACATGTCGAAACCTCGGGATCGACTACCATCTGTTCGCCACGGACCGCCCGTTCGATTTGGCTTTGCTGGAATTCCTACAGGACAGAATGCATCGCAGGAAAAAGATACGACACGTAAAGGCATCGACTGCCAGGAGGACGGTATGAGTTTTCTTTATCCGTTATTCCTGGCCGGTATTGCGGCAATCAGTCTGCCGATAATACTGCATATGATTCGCCGTAACACACGCAAACGCGTGACGTTTAGTTCGTTGATGTTTTTGCGTACCACAGTACCGAGATTCAGGAGTCGCAGCCGTCTGGAAAACCTGCCGCTTCTGATTCTCAGGTGTCTGATATTGTGCCTGCTCGCGTTTGCTTTTTCGCGTCCATTCTTCCTCCGGGCCGTGGAAGGCGACCAGATACCTTTTGGTAAACGGGTTGTGCTGTTAATCGATACAAGTGCGTCCATGCAGCGAATCGGGATGTGGACGCAGGCCGTCAACGAAGCCCGGACCGTATTGGAAAATGCGGAACCGACGGATCGCGTATGCGTTATTAGTTTCGACAAAAATGCAATAATGTTGATAGGATTCGAATCATGGAGCGAGCTGAGTCCGGGCAGGCGCGTTCCGGTCACTATCGAAGAAATATCAGGATTATCTCCGGCCTGGGCCTCGACCAACCTCGGCAATGCCCTGGTTGCCGCCGCCGAAACTATTGAGGACGATGAAATCAACGACCGGCAACAAATTTCCGGCCAAAGTCAGGTTGTGCTCATCAGCGACCTGCAACAGGGCGGCAATCTCGACGCTTTGCATACCTACGAATGGCCGAAACAGATCGAACTGGTAGTCAAACCGATTAAGGCCAAAGGCAACACCAACGCCTCTATGCAATTAATGGCTAAGCTATTAGTTACAAGTAACGATTATCAGGCGCGCCCCGATAATGAAAATCAGTTGCGCATTCGCATCACTAATTCCGCCGATGCAATCGTAGAACAATTCAAATTAAACATTGTCAATGTCGATTCGGCGGGAACCTCAGACAAATCGATTGACGTTTACGTCCCGCCCGGACACAGCATTGTCACCAATGTCCCGAGCGGACCGAAGTCGATAACAGGTCAGAAAATTGTTCTAACAGGTGACGACCATAACTTTGACAATACTCTTTATCTGGCGCCGAATCCGGACCAGCAGGTTAATATTCTTTACATAGGTAGCGACGACGACAAAGACCCAAAGCAAATGCTCTACTATATTCAGCGAGCTTTTCAGCCAATCGGCACACTCAAACCTCATTTGGTTTCCAGGCGGGCAGACAATACTCTCACGGATACCGATATTATCTCGGCACACCTTATCATTATGACCGAGCCGCTACCTCAGGAACATATAAAAGCCATCCGCCGGGAAATAGAATCGGGTAAAAGTGTGTTTTTTGTAATGAAGTCCGCCGACGCCGCTTCAACCATCGCGGCTATTACAGGATTCGATAATATAAAGGCCGAAGAAGCTAAAGTTGACGAATATGCCATGCTCGGCTCGATTGAATTCGAACACCCGCTCCTGTCGCTCTTTGCAGAACCTCATTTCGGTGATTTCACAAAGATTCACTTCTGGAAGTACCGACAAATCGATATCGAGAACTTACCCGGGGCTCGCTCTTTGGCCCGATTCGATAATAACGACCAAGCGTTATTCGAGGTGCCTCTCGGCAAAGGCTCGCTTTTGGTACTGACATCGGGCTGGCA
>CAZMZR010000049.1:9583-16455 GCA_964570855.1 uncultured Pirellulales bacterium | reverse complement strand
CTGCCGGCACAGGAAAGTCGTACGGCCCCCATGTCACTTGATGATCTCGAGCAGCTCGGAATACCGATTCAAAGCTCCTTCGGCGTGACATTAGAACAGACACGGCAGTCCAAACTTCACAGTAGTGTAATCGAAATGGAATCCCAACAAAAACTCTGGCGGTGGCTGCTGACGGCACTTCTTGTCGTACTAATAGCCGAGACATGGCTGGCAGGATGGTTAACTCGCCCGGCGATACTAACTCAGGGGGAAGAAAAATGATCGAACGAAATCTTCGACGATGGCTCAGGCCGGTGGTAAACCGCCGAAAAAAGCTGCTATTACTGAGAAGATTAGCTATGTACTGGTCAATCGCCGCACTTATCGGCATTGCTTTGATTACCGTTAATTATCTTTGGGGCTGGTATTGGCCGGTTGCAAATTACGCTCTCTGTTTAGCAACCGTAATAGCTTCTATAACAGCCTGGTATAAGTTGCGCAAAATCGAGCCGAACTACAAATCCATCGCCAGAACCATTGAAAAGCAAAATCCCGATTTAAAAGCCACCCTGCTGACGGCAATAGAACAGGAACCAGAAGACCCCCTGGAACAATTAGGCTATTTGCAGGAAAGAGTTATCGGCGAAGCGATGGCACATGCAAGGAATCACAAATGGACACAGAGTATTTCGCAAAAGACTCTTGTGCTCGCCGGACTCAGTCAAATTGCCGCCCTGCTGTTTCTAATATTCGTACTGTCACAGTTGCTGCCGTTCTCATCTTATCTGCCAATCAATACAGACAGCTCGATAAAAGGTTATCAAATCAGCGTCAGTCCCGGAGATGCCACCGTAGAGACGGGGACGGCCGTGGTAATAACCGCAAGGTTCGGCGGGAAGCTGCCCCAGGAAGTAAAACTCCTGATAGGCCAATCCGCGGAAAATATACAGGAAATCCAGCTAAAGCGGAATCTGGAGGACCCGGTGTTCGGCGGAATAATCCCGGAAGTTAATTCCGATATGTATTATCACATCGAATATGCGAACAGGCGCACACGAGAATATAAGATTACTACATACAATCATCCACGACTGGAAAGAGCCGATGCCAACATCATCTATCCATCATACACGAACTTACCTGATAAAACAATCAAAGACACGCGCCAGATAGGTGTAATAGAAGGCTCGAAAGTCACTTTAACATTTACTCTCAATAAATCAGTAGATACAGCCCGGCTTTCAGCAAGAGACGGTTCAGAACTTGACCTGAATAAAGATACCGAACAACCGAATATTTTCAAAGCTTTTCTTGAGCCGGTTCAAAGCAGGCAATACGAACTAAAACTGGTTGACGACCAGGGGCGGGCGAATAAAGTACCGCCGCGTTTCGTTATTGATGTGCACAAGAACCTCCCACCGGAATTAAAGACGATATTTCCAAATCGCGACATGGAAGCATCCCCTCTGGAGGAGCTGACCTTCGAAGCCGACGTTTCCGACGACTATGGCGTCACAGCTCACGGCGTTAGTTTCACCTTGGCCGGCATAGAAAGCAAGGACGTCAAACTTGGTGATTCGGTTCCCCAGAATCAGAAAAAAACAATGGAATATTTATTGGAACTCGAAGAGATGGGCGCCCGGCCGGACCAATTACTGACGTACTACTTCTGGGCCGATGATATCGGGCCGGACGGTAATATCCGAAGGACCTCGACCGATTTGTACTTTACCGAAATTCGTCCCTTTGAAGAGATATTCCGTGAAAATCAGTCATTCAGGGACCAAAACAACCAGGAACAAACGGGTAATCAGCAACAAGGTAACCGCGGCGAGGGACTTATCCAGTTGCAAAAGCAAATCATCAGCGCCACATGGAACATTAAGCGTCAGGTTGACCAGTCGGAAAATGCCGAAGAACAAAAAGATGACATCAAGCTGGTCAGGCAGTCGCAGGACGATGCTTTACAGCAGGCCCGGTCGGCTCGCACAGAGGCCGAGGAGCCCACTGAGGCCCAGGCGCTCGAACAAGCCTCGAATTATATGGAGACATCGCTCGAGCATTTAACAAAAGCGGCCGAAACTCCCTCCGATACAGAGCTTACACCGGCATTAGCAGCAGAGCAGTCTGCCTACCAGGAACTGCTAAAATTAAGAGAACGTGAAAATGAAATCGCCCTCAGCCGTAATGCCCAAAGAGGCAATAGTTCCGATTCGGCCCGTTCCGACCAGCAATTGCGGCAATTGGAACTGCGGCAAAGGGAGGATAGATACGAGACCCAGCGTTTAGCTCAGTCGGAGCAGCAGGAAACTCAACGCGAGGACATCCAGGTCCTTAATCGACTTCGCGAGCTGGCGCGAAGGCAAAACCAAATGGCTGACAGGCTCAGAGAAGCCCAAGCGGCACTGCGACAGGCGCGGACCGAGGAACAAAGGCAGGAAATCAGCCGCGAGCTCAAACGTCTAAGAGATGAGCAAATCGAAACGCTCAGAGATGTTGACGAACTACAACAGCGGATGGATAGTCCGCAAAACCGTCAGCGCATGGCAGATGCGGCGGAGCAGCTAAGCGAATCCCGTTCGAGAATTCAGCAGTCCGCCGAGGAAATAGAGCGGGACATGGTCTCAAATGCAGCCACTTCCACTACACGCGCACAACGAGAGCTCGAACAGATGCGAGACGAATTCCAGCGCAGGACCTCCGGCCAATTCTCGGAACAAATGCGCAACATGCGAGAGCAGGCACAGCAACTGGACGAACAAGAGAAAGAGATTGCCGAACAGATACAACAGCAGGCGGAATCGGTTCAAAGAACCCTCGATGATTCCGGTCTGAACCGCGAAACAGCGGACAGAATCGAACGGCAAAGAGAAAATCTGAAAGAACTGCTGGATAGGATGAAAGATACCAGCGAGCAGGCGGAAAACTCCGAGCCCTTACTTTCAAGAAGGCTCTATGACACACTTCGACAGGCGAGCACTGAAAATATCGACAGAGCACTCGAAGCAACCGGCGAAGTCCTCAGACTCAATTTCCTTCCACAGGCACAGGGATTCGAACAACAGGCCAATCAGGGAATCGAAAATCTAAGGGATGGTGTCGAAGAAGCGGCGGGAAGCGTACTCGGCGATGAGGCCGAGTCACTTCGTCTTGCACGAGAGCAAATCGACGAACTTATCGAGCAGGTTAACCAGGAAGCTGCACGGGCCGACGGCATGGGCCGAGAGCAACCCGGTGACCCGAACCAGACGGATAATCAACAGGCCCGAACCGGGACGGGCGATCTTTCGCCGGAGAAGGCATCCGAAGACCGGCAACTGGAATCACAAAACGAAAGCCCGGAAAGACAAATTGCTCGGGGCGGTTCGAGAAGAACCGCAGGCGGCGAACGAGCCGATCCAAACGGCATTGAAGGTCTTCAGGGAATTACCGAGCAATGGAACCGGCTCGATCCGAACGGCCCGCTCACCGGTGGAGATTTCCGACAGTGGTCCGACGGACTGCGCGATGTCGAAGAGATGCTTACCGAACAACAGCTTCGTGAAGAAGTCGCTACGGTCAGGGACAGCGCACGAGCGATACGAGCCGAGTTCGTACGTCACGGTACCAAACCCGAATGGGACATGGTCGAAATGATGATTACAAAACCTTTGACCGAAGTGCGAGCTCGTGTGGAGGAGAAACTGGCCAAGCTCGAATCAAGGGAAGCGTTAGTACCAATCGACCGCGACCCGGTACCCAATCGATATTCAGAACTGGTTCGTGGTTACTATGAAAATTTAGGAGGCGGCGATTGATGGCTTTGCTGTGTTCAATCACCATCCCTGAAACCGGCCGGCTGTGGATTTACGCAGGGCTACTGGTCATAGCGTTCGCATTGCTGGTCCGGACATATCGACGAGCACAGGCAATCAATCCCGGAAATAAAACAGCTTTTGTCCTCAAGCTCTCGGGAGTCTTAATTCTGGCAATATGCCTCCTGGAACCTCTGTGGGTCGGCAGAAGGGCCATATCCGGCGCCAATTTGTTTGTAGTTATGGCGGACAACAGCGGTAGTATGAATATTATCGACCGCGGCGTGACACAAACCCGTGGAGAAATTCTTCGAGAGATAATTGATGTCAACAGCTCCGGATGGCTCGGCACACTTGCCGACGATTTCCAAGTCCGACAATATATATTCGATTCCCGTATTCGCAGAACGACAGATTTTTCAGAGCTTAGTTTTGACGGCAAGGCATCTTCCGTCGCTACGGCATTGCGAACCGTCGCCGAGCGCTACAACAACAGGCCGCTGGCCGGTGTACTTTTACTGAGCGATGGAAACGCCACGGATATGATTGCCCAATCGTATGATTTCTCCGACATACCGCCCGTTTACCCGGTCGTTATCGGCGGCCCCCGCCCGCAGAAGGATATTTCCCTGAATAATGTCACCGTCAGTCAGACCTCTTTCGAAGATGCCCCGGTGACAATTAAGGCGGATATCGAAACCGCCGGTTACGCCGATAAGACAATTGCACTCGATTTAACCGATAATTCAGGTCAACCGGTTGAACACCAAACCTGGAACGTACGAACTGGTGAGCAGGAAAATGTATTCAATTTCTCTCTGCGTCCTGATGAAAACGGCATATTATTCTATAAACTTGCAGCCCGGGAAAAAACGGAGGGGCAACCTTCAACACAACCCGATACGGCCGACGAAGCCACAACACTTAATAATAAGCGTACATTAGTCGTGGACCGTGGAGGCGGGCCGTACCGAATCCTGTATGTAACCGGAAGACCAAACTGGGAGTATAAGTTTCTTCGACGAGCCGTAAGTGAGGATGAGCAGGTGGAACTGGTTGCGCTACTACGTATTGCAAAACGTGAACCGAAATTCAACTGGATAGGGCGCAGAGGCGAAACAAACAATCCGCTGTATCGAGGGTTCGACAATATAAATCAGGAGCAGACCGAGCAGTATGACCAACCCGTTTTGGTCCGCCTTAATACACGCGACCAGGAAGAGCTCCATGACGGTTTTCCGACAACCAAAGAGGAACTTTTCGCATATCACGCAATTGTTCTTGACGATATCGAAGCGGAATTCTTTTCTCCCGTCCAAATGGACTTGATCCGGAAATTCGTATCCGAGCGCGGCGGCGGATTCCTCATGCTCGGCGGTAAAGAATCATTCCAACAGGGCCGCTTTAATCGCACAGCAATCGGCCAGATTCTGCCCGTTTACCTGGACCGGCTGCCCGAGAAGCCAACGGCAGGTCAAATGCGCCTGGATTTGACTCGTGAAGGCCGGTTACAGCCCTGGGCCCGATTACGCGAAAACGAGACTAATGAACAGCAACGTCTGTCGGAGATGCCCGCATTTCGAGTACTGAACCGGTTACCAGCCGTCAAACCCGGAGCCAGTGTGGTAGCGACTATCGGCAACGATTGGTCAGAGCAATACCCCGCTCTTATCGTACAGCGGTTTGGTAACGGACGTACCGGGGCGCTGACTATCGGTGACTTGTGGAGATGGGGTTTGAGAGAATCTCAAATGCACGAAGACATGGATAAATTCTGGAGACAAACTCTGCGGTGGCTTGTCGCCGACGTACCGGAACGAATATCGTTGCTGGCTTCGATAAAGCCGGACCAGGTAAATCAGCCTGTTTTATTACAAGCCCGCGTGCGCGATAAAGATTTCGAACCTATGGATGACACTTCTGTTGTCATAGAAGTAACTGACCCACAGGGCGGGAAAACACAACTGACCGCTGAACCTGTTTATGACGAAACAGGTCTGTACGAAGCAACTTATATTCCGCGTATCAACGGCGGTTACTTAGCTCAGGCCTCCGTGACAAACGCAGAGGACGGTGAAATCGGCACCGCCCGGACGGGATGGGCCGTCGATCTTGATGCGCAGGAGTTCCAGTCAATCAAAACCAACCGTCCGCTTCTTGAAATCCTCGCCCGGCAGACCGGCGGCCGGATTGTCGAACTTAACGAAATAGATAAATTTGCAAACAGCCTGCCTCAGGAAAGTGTGCCAATTATGGAAACCTGGATCAGGCCCTTATGGGATACGAGAGGGCTTTCCTTAGTAATTTTTATAATTATTCTGATGTGTTTTACCGGCGAATGGGCGCTACGCCGCTGGAAGGGATTGCCGTGAGATTAATAAAACTATTAACGCTCGTATTTATCCTAAATGCGGCTGTTTCTGACGCCAACAGCCAATCTGAACAGGCCGGTCAAAAATCCACCGTTATAATCGTAGTCGGCGCCGGGGGGACAGAGGAATACAAAGCTCAGTTCACTCAATGCGCCGGTATATGGCAGGAAACCTGCTCGAAAGGAAACGTTAAATCTATCGTAATCGGCCTGGATGAAATTGGGGCATCCGACGACCGTACGGCAATCGAACGAATACTCAAAGCCGAGCCAAATGAAATAGATACGGTCCTGTGGCTGGTTCTGATAGGACACGGCACTTTCGACGGCAGGACGGCAAAATTTAACCTTCGAGGGCCCGACCTCCCGGCGGAAGACCTTGCCGAATGGCTTAAACCATTCCAAAGACCTATTGCAGTTATCAACACCGCATCATCAAGCGCCCCGTTCCTCAGCGAGCTCTCCGGTGAAAATCGTGTATTGATTACCGCGACCAAGAGCGGCTTCGAATTAAACTACACACGATTCGGACAATATTTTGCAGATGCAATCGCCGATCCACAGGCAGACCTCGACAAAGACGGCCAAACTTCCCTGCTCGAAGCATTTCTGACCGCCTCTAATCGAGTGACTCAATTCTACTCAGCCGCCGGTCGGCTTGCCACCGAACACGCCCTGCTGGACGACAACGGTGACGGATTAGGTACCCCGGCTGACTGGTTCCGCGG
>CAZMZR010000049.1:0-9483 GCA_964570855.1 uncultured Pirellulales bacterium | reverse complement strand
CCCTGCTGGACGACAACGGTGACGGATTAGGTACCCCGGCTGACTGGTTCCGCGGCATCAGGCCTGTTAAAAAAGCCGGAGACAACGCATCTCTTGATGGTTACCGGGCACACCAGTTTTACTTAGTACAAAGCGAAGCTGAAAATAAAACACCCCCACACATTCGTGCCAAACGTGACACGCTCGAGCTTGAGGTCATCAAGTTACGCGATACGAAAGAGACTCTTTCGGAAGATGAATATTATTCCAGGCTTGAAAAATTACTTTACCAAATCGCTCAAATCTATAAACAAATCGATGAAACTGATAACAATTCCAAGTAATTTTTTCATCCGATATAAGAAATCATGTACAGATGCAACAATTTTCGGATTCCCGGCGGCCTATTTAGGTCAAAATCATTATCAACATCGTTTTAATAATAAATGCATTGCCTGTCCCCTGCCTGTTTTTATGATATCTTAATTGACATTAAACCAAAAAATATGGTATAAATAAGTCATGGACTTTTGCACTTGTAAAGGTGCTAAAGCCTGGATTTTAGCATAATAACAGGCGAAATTTCGATTTATCGAGAGTTTTTAACAAAACAGATTGATATATTAAGATAGAGTGTCAGGATTGTAGTTTCAAAACTATAACCGCCGGTTTTTATTAAAAAACAGCATTAAAAAGCAATGAGATATTATCTCAGACAATATTAACATGGAAAAACAACTAAATAGGGATTTTTTCAATTCTTTATAGATCGTTTCAGTTCTGACGTTAACCCTGAGGAGGATTGTTATGCATAGGAAATTAAAAGACTTAACATCATTTGTTTTAATCCTGTCTCTTTTTATAACAGTCGCAAACGCAAACTCACTCCAGCAGGACAATGGTCCGGACGGTATCGTATCTGTCGAAGCTGAGAACTATGATAATAATATTTCACAGGGTAGTTCCCGTTGGGAACAAGTAGGGCCAACGGATGGTTTCACCGGAATCGCAGGCATGCAGGCACTGCCAAACAGCGGCGCCAGTAACAATACAGGTTATACGACGGGCAGCCCAAGGCTGGATTATGAGATAGATTTTGTAACAACCGGTACGCATTATATATGGATTCGCGCATGGGGTTCCGGCGGAAACGACGACTCCTGCCACGCCGGTCTGGACATGCGGGAGATAGACACCTGTGACAGGATGAGCGGCTGGAGTGGTATTTACACATGGTCAAATGGCACGATGGACGATCCGCCCGCAACATTCGAGGTTAGCAGCACCGGTTCACACACTCTGAACATCTGGATGAGGGAAGATGGTATTATAATCGATAAAATCGTCCTTACCACCAATCCGGATTACGAACCGACAGGTGACGGTCCTTCAGAAAGTCAGCGTGGTCCGCGCGTTAAGGCCTCTTCCGCAAGCCCCGTCGACAATTCAAGCGACGTACCACGAGATGTGGTTTTAAGCTGGATGCCGGGTGCTTTTGCGTACAAACATGATATTTATTTCGGAACCAGTTTCGACGACGTCAATCAGGCTACAACAACCGTTGATCCCGGCGGTGTTTATATGGGTCGAAGCGATCCCAACTTCTATCCTGAAAGCGGGACAATTCGATTGGATTTGGATCAAAAGTATTACTGGCGAATCGACGAAGTTAATGCACCGCCTTATTCCACAGTTCATAAGGGTGATGTATGGAGCTTTACCGCCGAAGCATCAGTTTCCTCCTTATCCGGTGAAAATATAACCGCCACAGCTTCGAGCTGGGAAGAAGGTAAAGAGCCGGTAAATACAGTAAACAACTCAGGCCTGGATGCTAACGATCTCCACTCAAACGATACTTCTGAAATGTGGCTTTCTGCACAGGGTGAAACCGGACCGGCCTGGATCCAATATCAGTTAGACAAAGACTATAAAATACATCAGATGTCGGTCTGGAACTATAACGGGCAGGCCTTTCTTGCCATGTACGGCGTAAAAGATGTCACTATTGAGCATTCGGAAGATGCTGTCTTTTGGACACAAGTCAACAGCGTGTCCGAATTCGCTATGGCGCCGGGAACCGAAAGTTACGCATCCAATATAACCGTTGATTTCGACAATGTTAAGGCAAAGTATGTCAGGATTACAGCCAACAGCAACTGGAGCAACGGCTTTCTTAATCAATACGGCCTGAGCGAAGTACGATTCCTGTACATACCCGTCAGTGCAAGAGAACCCAATCCGGAGGATGAGGCGACCGAAGTACCTATAGATGTGACACTGCACTGGAGAACCGGTAGAGAGGCATCTGAGCACAATGTTCACTTCGGCTCAGATCAGCAGCTTGTAAAAGACAGCAGTGAACCTGTTGCTACCGTATTCCAGGCCGGTTACGGCCCCCTGTCACTCGATCTGGGCAGTCATTACTACTGGCGAGTCGATGAGGTGAATAATTTTGAAATTCCTGCAATCTGGCAAAGTAATATCTGGAGCTTCACAACGCAGGAATATCTCGTTGTGGATGATTTCGAGTCCTACAACGATATCGCGCACGGACAGGAAGGCAGCAACCTTGTCTATTGGACATGGATAGACGGCTATGATAATCCCACGGTAAACGGCTCTACTATGGGCTATAGTTCAGGCAGTTCTCTCGAAACCGTTATTGTCCATAGCGTCAATCAATCGGTACCTGTTTCATACGATAACAGAACCACAAGTTTTTCCGAGGTTACAGTGAGCCCTGCAGATCTGGCGGTCGGCCGGGATTGGACAATAGGTAATCCAAACCGAATAGTTTTATGGTTCCATGGCGATCCGAACAATACTACAACCGAACAGATGTACGTAAAGCTCAACGGCGTTAAATTATTATATGATGGTAACGCCGGCGATATTGCCGTTCCCGTATGGAGACCGTGGAGTATCGACCTCGCACCTTTCGGTGACAATCTTCGTAATGTCACAACCTTCAGTATCGGATTCGATCGGACGAAAGCTCCCGGAGGTACAGGCACGCTGTTATTCGACGATATTCGCCTGCATCCGGCTCTTCCGGAAATAAAGGAACCGGAACCATTCGACGGACAGTGGACTTATATCTACAACGCAGATGCAGCCGCCGGCGGTTCGGATTATACCGCGCTGGACGGCACATGGAGTCACAACAGCGCTTCCGATGAATGGGACGAAACAGGGATAGGTCAGGGTCGCCCCGGCGGCGCATCCGTAATAAACGGGTACCTGCGGATACAGGACACCGGTGACCCGAGCGATTATGATATGCCCGATCCGGGCAGTAACCGCAAAGTTGCATTCGCCCACAGCATTACCCCGGATATCGGAGATTCTGCATCAAGAATCCTCGATGGCGTGACACTCTCGTTCCGTGCCCGCGTTGCGACAGGCGCCCCGCTGGATAATTCCCATCCGGACGGCGGCGGAGGCATTACATCCTGGCCGGCCGGCGGTGACGGTTACGTTATCCACGACGACGGCAAGGGCAACTTCAGCGTTCGTCAATCGGAAGACGATATGATTATTTCGTTCGCCCTGGCCCTGGCTTCTGACGACGATGAACTACCGGCCGCCGGGCTGGTGATGAACAAGCTCAACGGAGCTACACCGACCGGTGATGTGGATATCACAGATGACGGGGCCGGATTGCTGAATATTCTGGAGCTTGACACTACGCTCTGGCACGATTACTGGATTACCATTCAGCCGGATATCACCGGATTCGGCACTCATCTCGTTAAAGTCTATATAGATGGCTCACAAATCTCGAACGACTTCTATGTTACTGCAGGCACTGGTAACGACTATGATGACAGCTATATTTTAATGGGCACCGGAGCAACGCCACAAAGCGGTGCTATAGATGTGGATTATTTTTCATACAAACAGGGTGTTTATTCCCCGGCGCCCTAACCGATATTTCATCCCTGATGCCTATAATTTAACCGGGATTGTGACAGGTACAGACATTCTCCGAGTGTTTTTCTATCACCCGCAGATTCAAATCGTGGCGCTATTCAAGGTCTGTTCAAAAACAGATACAGAAGTAAAGGTCGGGCATAAAAAGACGTGTTTTCATGCAATTTTCCAGTAAAACCGTCTTGGGAAAAAGATTTCTTGAATATTCAGGATGATATTGGTAAAATTATCGATGTTGTACGGAGAAAATCATATAGTATAAATGGAAAATCCCGGACTAAATTTATATTTTTTAATATCAGAATAGCAAATATAGAAAAGAAGGAAAAGGATCGAGTGTGTGTAAGAAAAAAGGGTTCACGTTAATAGAATTATTGGTCGTTATAGCCATTATTGCTTTATTAATGGGTGTATTAATGCCAGCCCTGCAGCAAGTGAAGAAAAAGGCAAAGGCTGTGTTGTGTCAAACCTATTTAAAGCAATGGGGGACTATATTCAATATGTATTGCGATGACAATGATCGCAAGATGCCTGATCGTAGCGTCATTTCCGGTAAGGGACGTTGGATGTATTCTTTACGTGAATATTATAGCAATGCCAAAGATCTCAAGCTTTGTCCCCTGGTCAAGAAGTCGAGTATTGCCGCGGGAATGGATGCTGGGAGTTGGTGGGGGTCGACCTTTACGGCCTGGGAAATCCCTGATTATGATGCAGGCGGAGGTCGCGAAGCCGGTACTTATGGCAGCTATGGTATTAACGGCTATTGCTATGACACCAAAGAGACGTTAATGGGATTTGCGACTGTAGAAATGCATTGGAAGACTCCTGATGTCAAAGGGGCCTCCGACATTCCGCTTATGATGGATGCGATGTTTTGGACGGGATGGCCGCGGGCCGGAAATCCTCCACGGCCTGAACCCATTATGGTGGGAACACACATTGATGATGAAGATGGAATGCAGCGCTATTGTCTTGATCGGCATGAAGGTCAAATCAATGCCGTGTTCTTCGACTTTAATGTACGCCCGGTAGGCTTGAAAGAACTATGGACGTTGAATTGGCATAAGGATTATAATCGAGCCGGCCCGTGGACTCGGGTCGGTGGTATAACTCCAGATGATTGGCCCCAGTGGATGCAGGAGTTTAAAGAATATTAATAATATCGTAAAATGACACGTGCCTTTTACTTTCACAGATAAAAGTTAAATATGCATGGGGAAAATGGGTTTTATCTGATCATATCAACCTTATTAATTGGTATAAGCGTGTTTTTTTTGACTTTACTCGCCCGCCCGCGAGCGGAATGTTTAACCAATCCTACCTGGAACTACACCTCATTTTTCGGTATCATTTATATATTGGGCCGCCTTCCGAGCAGGAAAACGATTTTATGATTATAATTTGCTTTCTTAAAACAGATGTGATAGCATTTGGAACCAAAGAGGCTTGTTGGTGCTGACAAGAGCATCTAAACAGCAAATCTTGAAAAAAAAGAAAACTTTTTAGCCCGGATGGGTCGATATTTCCTGTAGAATCTATAGGTTAAAATAGTCAAAAGTGCTATATCATAGAAAGGAATTATTATGGAAAAGAGAGTAGCATTGTTAGCTCTTGTATTAATGGTGATAGGTGTATGTAGCCCGGTCGCAATTGCCATACCTCCAATGGGCCCGCCAAGAGCCAGCCTGCATGAAGGCCAGAGTGCCCTTGGTCTTGAGTATGGATACAGTGAAATGGACCTGCAAACGTTCGGTTCTGTCATAGAAAAACAATTTATATCGGGAGTTCTCCAAACAACAGCAACCAGCTATACCTCATTTGAAATCAAAGATCTTCAGTCAAATATGTTCTGGGGCCGTTTAGATGTCGGTACCTGGGAAAACTGGGACATGTTCGTCCGTATCGGATTGTCTGACGCCCAGGATGACATATCATCGGTTAATGCCGACGGCAGTCTAAGTGACCAGTACAAAGATTATAAAGGCGACAACGGATTCGGCTGGGGTTTTGGAACCAGAGCAACCTTTTATCAGGAAGGCGACACTACCTGGGGTGGATTGATTCAGGTAACATGGTCCAATCCCGACAGTAGCGATGTTATTATAGAAAGCGAACCGTCTTTCACCGGCGAGGTCGAGATGGACTACTGGGAGGTCCAAATTGCAATAGGACCGACTGTTGAACTCGATAATTGTCGTTTGTATGGCGGACCATTTTTACATTTTATAAACGGAGATCTTAACCTAAACGGCAGTTACGATCCTACCGGAGTAATAGATCTAATTACTCAGGATACTTCACACGAAATCAGAGAGGAATCGCAGGTCGGCGGTTACGCCGGTGCACAGTGGTATCTGAACGAAAACAGCTCATTATTCACGGAATTGCAGTTTACAAGCGATGCATGGGGTTTCGGCATAGGTACCACCTGGAAATTCTAACCGGAAAAAGTTCAAAAGGATTGCAATAAAGAAAGCCTGTTGTTTAATAAAAAACCTAAAACCGCAAACTATTACATATAAATCAGTTAACCAGCAAACCTGGTTATCGTAATGGTTGCCTTTCCGTAGAAAGACTGACCTGAGTTAAGCTGGCCGGCAATTTCCAGGTCAACTTGGCCATAGACAGGTATAGCGTCCATTAATTGATTTTTATCGAACACGGCGACAACCTTTACTGTGCCGTCTCTTTCAATCACAATTTGTTGGTTTGATTTGATACCGCCGGGGGTAAGTAACAACGGCTCATTTTTAATATCACTTTTTTCAATACCTTCCGGCATTTCCAAAATGGCTATTATTCCACTTAAAGAACTATTGCGTCTTATTGTTTCAGGAATTATCTGTATATCCTCCACCAGCCATCCACCTTCATCGGTCATAATATCAACGCTTGCCGTTGCAGTCGGTGTTTTTGCGCTGGTGATATTCACTGTATTGGTAATGGTTTCACCAAAGGCAACATCCTGATCCACCCTTACTGTTATCTCACGGTATATAATCTCATCCGGAGAAATATACGGATACGACCACGTGTACGTATGTGCTTTTTCATCATAATGTCCGATAATTACATCTTCATCAGCTTTAACAAAGCTTACTTCCTCCGGCAGGGAATCTTCAACGGTAACACCGGCAATCGGTTCGCCAATATTGTTAGCATCGATGCAAATACGATAAGTAACTTCCTCATTTAAATTCACTTTATGAATATTTCCGATTGCACCGACAACACTCTTGCTCAGATCAAAATAATTAAGAGTGCCGGATACACGAACGTCAACCTCCGAAGTCGCCTCCGAAGTCTGGTCGCTGTCGATAACGACAGAATTGGTAATAGTTGTACCTGGAATTACGTCCTCGTTCACTCGTACCGTTAACTTAACATAAGTGGCATCTCCATGTTCCAAAGGCAGATACCTCCATGTATAAGTATGTGTACCAGCATTATAATATCCAAGACTAAAATTATAGTCGGCACTGACAAAGCTTAATTCATCGGGAAGATAATCAACTATGACTACTCCGGTTGCGGTAAAATCATTGTCGTTATTATCAAAATGTATTCTGTAAGTAATGGTCTCGCCCGGATCTACCGTTATAATCTCGCCGGCAAAAGCACCTGCGACGCTCTTTCTAATATGGAGAATACGGTCTCTGGTATTAACCTCAACTCCGGTTGTAGTAGGTGGTGTTAAATTGCTGCTTGCAGTTACATAATTTGTAAAGCTCGTACCAAACTCAACATCTTCATTAACCTGTGCCGTTAAATCAAGACAGGCTGTCTTTCCCTGCGATAAAGACGGATATAACCAGGTATAAGTGTGCAAATCACGATCATATTCTCCGAAAACGTCCCCCCGATCGGCACTTGCACTTACAAAGCTTACCTCTACAGGGAGGGTATCGACGACCATTATATCATTCACGATGTCATTGTTAAGATTATCAAAACAAATTGTATATGTAATAGGATCTCCGACATCAACCGAACAAACGCCATCATCACCACTTCCAATAACACCTTCTGTGGCTTCCTTTTTCAAATTCAATGGATTAAAACCAATATCCTTTCCCGGAACAACCAGACCGGTAGGATTCCCAATGCCGGAGATTTTATCAATTCGCTTAAGTGATGTGTCATAAACAAGAAGATTGTCCCCGCCCGAGACGATATCGTTACCCGTGCCCATATAAATGAAACCTGTGTCTGCATCAACTCCAAGTCCCATTACACCGGCATCGGACTCAACCTGAACCTCCTTTTCAGTATTTGTAGCCAGGTTGAACTGAGTAAGATAGTGATTGCCTGCATAACCCCCACCGGAATAGAGATAGCCATTCCTGGCATCTACAGCTACACTAATAGATGTGCGACTAACAGTGATTGTACGCTGTAATTCCCATGCGGAGGTATCATAAGCGTAAATATTACTCGTTCCGTTGGCAACGTAGAGAATATCATCAATTTCATCAAGAGCAATCCCATACCCAGTAGCCCTTCGTAACGAGAAAGGTGAACCCTGCACATGAGAAAGCGTGTTTGTTCCCGGATCACAGGAATAGACATATAACCAACTACTTCCTCTTTCAACGCAATACAGTAATCCTTTGTCATGATCATAAACGATACCGGTCAGGTCAGAGGCGCCGGGAGCCGTTGTACTGCCTATAACCGTCATCGTTTTTGCATTCACAAGCCCAATCTTATCTGATTCTTTATACGTTAAAAACAATCTCCCGTTATCAGAATCGATCGCCAGCCCCACACCTCCAAGTATCCGACGAGTTATCTGACATTCAGTCTGAAATGTTAACTCACCATCGGCTCCAATGTCGTAAGCTTGTATTGGTTGTGGATTGGCATTGATATCGGCAATTACATACAATGATTTTGCTGTGGCCGTCTCCGTGATAGCTAATATTAGTATAGATAATGCCAAAAACGTTAGAAAAATAATTGCCCTGAAAATGTTCATTTTACCTTTAACTTTCATGGTCAAAGTCTCACAAAAAAACTGTTTTTCATCCCCTTGCAATTGAGGCAAAAAAGATTCACACCCGAAGCTTTGCCGCTTTTCGGGCATAAAGTGACATGTTTTGAGTGTGAGAAAACCAACAGGATAAAGTCAATGAATAGTTTTCACCACACACCTCCGAACATCACATCTATAAGTATACTCTATTTATACAAATTTGTCAATAAGAAAACAACGTCCTCTCGAAGAACGACGCGTCCCAATAAAAAGTGCCATCTGAAGACGTTTTATAACACATTTATATAGTTATTTATAGGACATTTGCGGCAGAAATAATCATTTTTAAGGTAATCTAATCGATAATTTTCACGTCTTCCTTATTAATTCAGCTTTATTATAGCCCTTGTTATACCACCTGCCTGTAAGTATTCCCTGATTACAAGTGTATCACAGGCAACTCTGGGCGGGAAAACGCTGGTAAATCAGAGCGATATTAAATCGACTTGTTTATGAATTCTATAACCGTATTTATTCGGCTGGTGTCGGCGAAGCGGCGAGCCAGTTATCGGGATCATTGCCGTAATCGCAAAGTT
>CAZMZR010000048.1:0-26240 GCA_964570855.1 uncultured Pirellulales bacterium | reverse complement strand
GCCGGGCTAAATATGGAATTCTCATGTTATGTTTTAACTTTGAACTTTACACTTTGAACTTTTAACTTTCTATCCGCTACCCCCGATACCATATTCCCTACGAACCATCCTTAGTTCGTAATCTATCTTATAAAATGCCCCTTAAAAAACAAGGAGATTCCGCATCTTTCCCAAAAAATGTCCATGACTTCTATCTCTTTGGTGGCAGCCACCTGACATCCTTAGTTATTCTCATTGGGTTGATTCGGTTCGTTCTTACTTGTGTCGTCTAACTGCCAGCCGTAATCTTTGTGAAAGGTAAATATATCGGAACCTGATACAGCTTTATTTTTATATTTCTGGGAACTTTCGGCTTGTTTCCAGACTCCATCGTAATAGATATAGCGGGATATTATTTCTTCATTTTTGTTCATTAAGGCCCTAACATCAAACTGCCCATCAAAATTAATATCAACGTACTGCTCACACTTCGGATCCAATGAACCATAAGATGCAATTCTCCATTTGCCCGGTTTTTTTGAGGCCTCGAGCGAGAGTATAAAATTGTGCGGACCATCTCCAAGACACAAATTGTGTACTTCATCCAGACTGTTTCTGGTAGTAAACAAAAATTCCCTGTCGTTTTTATATAACGTTAACTCCTCCGCATACATATCATTTGCATCGTTTGGTACAAGTGCACTGATTGTGATATCTCCGAACTTCATAATGCGTGGGTTTTCAATGGATTGCTTTGGGATTCGCATAATGCTAAATGTAATCACACTTCCAATGAGACATCCCAACAATACACCGACTATTGTTAGTGACAGTTTAGAGTTAATGATGTTTTTCATATTCTTATCCTCTAAAACTTGGGTTGTTTCATTTGGTGAAAGACAGGAATTCCTCGGCGAGAAGTTTGGTATATTTACCGGGTTTGCCGTTTCCAATGGATTCGCCATCGAATTTTACTACGGCAATAACATCCCTGGTTGTTACAGCGATAAAAAGCTCGTCCGAAAGGGCTGCCTGCTGCGGCGTCAGCGATTTTTCAACGATTTCCAACCCGATATTTTCCCCCGCTTTTATTACATATTTGCGTGTAATCGAGGGCAGAATATTGGCCGTTAAAGGTGCGGTTTGTAGTTTTTTCCCGGAAATCGCAAAAAACGCCGAGCCGGCCCCCTCGGTTATCAGGCCGGATTCATCGACAAGTATCGCCTCTTCGCAGCCCTTTTGTGCGGCATCCCGGCGGGCAAGAACATTGGGAAGCAGATTAAGCGACTTGATATCGCATCTTTTCCATCGCCAGTCGGGATGAGTCGAAACCGCGATGCCTTCGGTCTTTGCCTGGGTATCGTCCAGAAGCTCCGTGACGGTCAGGAAAAAATTCGGCTTCAAATCGTCTTTCGAGAGATGGTTTCGCATAGCCGAACCCCTTGTTACATGGAAATATATCTTGGCATCGGCGATATCGGCGGCTTTAACCGCCTTTAAGATCCCGGCTCGAATCCGGTCTATATCGATACCCGTTATATCGATTGCTGCCAGGCTTGCTGCAAATCTTTGCAGATGCTCCTCAAGAGCGAAAATTTTGCCGTTATAACTGCGTATCACTTCATATACGCCATCGCCGAAAAACACACCGCGGTCAAGATATACCAATTCGAGCTCATCTATCGGAATAATTTTGTCCTGTACCAGGGCTATCTGCATAAGATTGATCCTCACCAATCAGTAAGTATTTTAATAAAAATCAGTTACGATTATTCATCGAGGTCTCCGGCCATCGGTTTACCCATGATAATATATAACCGAAATACGTTTTGCAAAGGGCATGTCAACGCCCGTCGATAGAATACAAAAATATCAGATAATTTGCTTTACAAAAATCGAATAATATGTAGAATATCGCTTTTTATCCTGAATTGTAAATATATAGGTACCAGGAGTTTTCCGGATGTATGCAGTAATTGAACAAGGCTCGAAACAATATAAAGTCGCCGAAGGCGATTATCTAAATATTGACCTGACGGATGTATCACCCGATGCCAAAACGATTGAACTGGATAAGGTGTTGCTGGTAAGCGACGGCGAAAAAGTGCAGGTCGGAACTCCGTTCCTGGAAGGTGCAAAAGTTATCGCATCATTCAAAAGCACCGCCGAGGAAGCTGTAATAAAAGGCAAAAAACTATATCCGATGCACTTTCGAAGGCGTAAAAACACGAAAAGACGTATAGGACATCGTCAGAAATACCTTCAGGTGGTAATCGATAAAATCAAGGCCTGAAAACAAATCCGTATCATCGCCAGCTACAAACCGTACCGCTAATGATTTCTTCTATTCGAGAGCGCCATTTTTCCGCGCCGTTCTGAACAAAATATTCGAATGATTCATCATCCACTAACAATCCCAAAACGGTTTTCCGCTCAGCCGGTTCCGGCTCGTCTTTTATAATTTGTTTTCGAACTTTTTCCAGCTCATCAAGAAACCGGCCGTGCTTCTCGGTGAAAATCTTCTCTAATTTTTTTCTTATATGACCTGCATAAGCAGGGCAATCGCCTTCTGTCCCGATGGCAATCTGCAAATCGCCGCATTTAACAACGGCCGGTACGAAAAAATCGCAAAGCTCAGGTTCATCGACTACGTTGCACAAAACCTCCAATGCCTGGCAATCCTTGTATATCGTTTTGTTGAGTTTATGATTATTGGTAGCGGCCACAGCAAGCACCGCTTCCGCGAGATATTCTTTTGAATATTTGGACTTGATTAATTCGGCTTTCTTGTCCCGGCAGAGGGCCGTCATCATTTTATCGATGCGCTCGGCTACAACAACAAGCCGGGCGCCCGCATCCAGCAACGACTGTGCCTTTCGCACAGCTACAGCACCACTGCCTATAACTACCACACGCCGAGAGCTGAGCTCAAGGAATACAGGATATTTTGCCATGGTGTTATTATACTCCTGCCGACAAGATAGCAACATTAAATTGCAACAAATTAAATAACAGAACCGCAAATGCACAATAGCCGGCCGCTATATCCCTGTTATTCTATTACTAATGCTGTTTTTTCTGCCTTTTCAATTCGCAAAATCACTGGTATATTATGAATTTAATTGATTGTTCGCAATCCACAACCCAACAACGAACAATTAACAACGAATTATTAACGATGGAAAAGAAAATAAAGAAATTACAGGCCCCTCTGACCGAAGCCGATGTGCGTTCGCTGAAAGCAGGCGATGAGGTATTAATAAACGGCGTGGTTTATACCGCCCGTGATATGGCACATAAAAGATTGTGCGAGTCAATCGAAGCCGGCGGGGATTTACCGTTCGAGCTCGAAGGAGCGATTATTTACTTTGTCGGTCCGACGCCCACCCGGCCAGGAAGGGCAATCGGCGCCGCCGGTCCAACGACTTCATCAAGAATGGATGGCTTTAGTCCTGCTCTAATTGCCAACGGACTTCGAGCAATGATAGGAAAAGGTTATCGAGACAAGATGGTCACAGATGCCTTGAAAAAATACGGTGCGGTACATCTGGCGACACTCGGCGGAGCAGGGGCATTATTGAGCAGACATATCACCGCCGTCGAAACTATAGCCTACGAAGAGCTGGGGACCGAAGCGATAAGAAAGCTTGAGGTCGTTGATTTTCCCGCCGTTGTAGCTTATGACTGTCACGGAAACAGCGTATATAAATAATTAAGGAGCAATCGCATTGAAAGTCGCATTAGTTGGTTTATTACAGTCAGGTAAAAGTACCCTTCTGGCAAGCATAAGCGGCAAGGAAATCCCAGCCTTTGGCTCGACGGCAATCGAAGAAGCAATCGTATCGGTCCCGGATGAAAGAATCGACTGGCTTACCGAATTACACAATCCCAAAAAAACAACATATGCAACAATCGATTGTCTCGACGTGCCGGGTTTCAACTTTACCGACGAGCACGGCAGAGCCGCGGCCAGGAGATTAATCAATAAGATAAGGACGGTTGATATGCTCGTGCTCATCGTCAGGGCGTTTGAAAATCCTTCGGTACCGGCCTACCGAGCAGCGATAAATCCCGCCAGGGACCTTGCAGAACTGCAGACCGAACTTTTGCTTGCCGATTTGGAGCTTGTCGCCACACGAATAGAAAAACTTGAAAAACAGGTCCACAAACCCACTAAAACCCAGGCGCAGGACAAGGCGGAACTGGCTCTCCAGATAAAATTGCAGGAAGCAATCGAATCGGAAAAGCCAATCAGCTCGGTCATTGAAAACGAAACCGAGCTCGAAATGATAAAATCGCTCGGATTTTTAACGTTAAAACCAGTCGCAGTTGCAGTGAACACCGGTGAAGATAAGTTAGACCGGAAATTCGATTTCGGCGACCGTCTGGATAGCTCCGTACCTCTAACTACAATTTGTGCCAAGCTCGAATACGAACTGTCTCAACTGGATGCCGGGAGCAGGGCCGAATTCATGGAAGATTTGGGTATTACCGAATCGGCGTCAAGTAAATTCGTCAATAGCTGTTATTCCGCGCTCGGCCTGATAAGTTTTTTGACGATCGGCTCCGATGAAGTACGCGCATGGCCGATAAGGAAAGGCACCGCAGCGGTCGATGCGGCGGGCAAGGTACACACCGACATTAAGCGCGGTTTTATCAGGGCCGAGACATTCGGCTTCGACGAGCTTAAAGAGCACGGCAATGAAAAAGCCCTGAAAGCCGCCGGCAAAATCCGGCTCGAAGGCAAAGATTACATCGTCAAGGACGGTGACATTATCAATTTTAGGTTTAACGTCTAAAACAATAAGACTCGAAGGCAAAATCTGTGAACCGACTGCTCAAGATTTTCATTCCACTGCTTGTTGTGATAGTGTTGGCTATTATACTTATTTTGTCGTGCAGGAATTCCAATAATCCCACCGCTCCCACATTTTATAGTTATGAAGTTATCAATACCTTCGAGCACGACCCGAACGCGTTTACGCAGGGACTTGTCTGGGAAAACGGGGTGCTATACGAAGGGACGGGACTGCCGGGACACTCGACGCTGCGCAAGGTCGAGTTGGGAACCGGAAAAGTTTTACAAAAATACGAGCTGCCGGACGAATTCTTCGCAGAAGGTATTACAATTTTCGAAGATAAAATCATACAGCTAACATATCGTTCGAAAGTCGGATTCGTCTATGACAAAAAGACTTTCAAGCTGCTGCGGGAATTCAATTACCCTCACGAAGGCTGGGGGCTAACGCATGACGGCAAAAACCTGATAGTAAGCGACGGCACGCCGACCTTATACTTCCTGGACCCCGAGACATTCAAGCAAATCTCCACAATCAGTGTCTATAACAAAAATAACCGTTTGTGGGGAATCAACGAGCTCGAATATATCGACGGCCGAATCTACGGCAACATCTGGCCTACCAATCGCATCGCCATAATCGAGCCGCAGACAGGCCGGGTTACCGGTCTTGTAGATATGACAGGACTGTTGAAAGGCCAAAAAATCACCAGGCAAACCGATGTCCTTAACGGCATCGCATACGACCCGGCCAACCGCCGGTTATTCGTAACCGGAAAATTCTGGCCCAAACTATACCAGATAAAACTGATTCCGGCTAAGTAGCTCTGGAAATACATCCCCGCTTATGTTATAAGAACAAAATGTTTTATTGTAAAAATCAGATACTTTTTAACGTTCCCGGATTAAATCGATTTTCGGGGAAAGAAATAATATGAAGGCAATGGTACTGACGGCTCTGAAGCAAATGGAACTAAGGGAAGTTCCCGAGCCGGTAATAAAAAAAGATACAGACGTACTTCTGAAAATCGAGAAGGTCGGCGTCTGCGGTTCCGATGTGCACTACTACGAAACCGGCAGAATCGGCGACCAAATCGTCGAATATCCATTCATCGTCGGCCACGAATGTGCAGCGACGGTAAAAGATATCGGCGATGCAGTTACCAGAGTCAAAGTCGGTGATGAGGTTGTCGTCGATCCGGCCCAGCCATGTTACAACTGCGACCAGTGCAAAAAGGGCAGGGAAAATACATGCGAAAATTTGTGCTTTCTCGGCACGCCGGGACAGGGCAACGGTTCTTTGTGTGAATACATCGTAATGCAGCAGCAAAGCTGTTACCCGACCAATCAAACTTTAACACTGGAGCAGGCGGCTTTGTGTGAGCCGTTTACTATCGGCGTTTACGCCGTCAGGCAGTCGAAAATTTCCGCCGATTCGAAAATCGCTATCTTAGGTTCAGGCCCGATAGGACTAAGCTGCATGGCCGCAGCGCAGGCCGAAGGCGTCAAAGAGATTTACATGACCGACAAGCTGGATTATCGCGTCCGGATAGCGAAAAATGCCGGTGCCGTTTGGGCGGGCAATCCGGATAAGGAAAATATCGTAAAGGCAATCACAGAATATCAGCCGAAGGGCATTGATATTGTTCACGAATGCGCAGGCCAGCAGGAGACACTCGACGAAGCCGTTGAGCTGCTCAGACCCGGAGGAAAACTTATGCTCGTCGGGATTCCCCGCCTTGAGAAGGTTTCATTTTTCATCGACAAACTGCGCAGAAAGGAAATAACGCTCATAAACGTCAGAAGGCAAAATCAGTGCACACAAAAAGCAATTGATTTGGTAGCTTCAGGTAAAACCGATGTGGACTTTATGATAACGCACCGGTTCGAACTTAGTGATACCAAGGCCGCATTTGATATGGTCGCCGGTTATCACGACGGTGTCATCAAAGCAATGATTAGCATATAAGTTTTAATATTCGAAATTGAGCAGGAGAAAAGACAGAATGAGTTGGCTTAACCTGGAAGGAAAAATCGCGATTGTCACCGGCGGGGCCTGCGGCATCGGCAGAGCCGTGTGCGAAGGATTGGCCGAAGTAGGTGTTAATATGGTCGTCGCCGATATAGACCTGGAAAGTGCTTCGAAGACCGCCGCGGATATCGAAAAAAAGTTCGGCGGCAGTCACATCGCCACAGCCACAAACGTGACGGATAAAGCAAACGTCGATTCTATGATACAAACGGCGCTTGATAAATTCGATAGGATTGACATACTCGTAAATAACGCCGGCATTCTAATTCCACGTTTGCTTGTTGACCCGGCGGGGAAAGAGGAAATCACCGAGCAGATTTGGGACAAGATGATAGCCATAAATCAAAAAGGATACTATCTGTGTGCACAGGCGGCCGCGCGGGAGATGATTAAATCGGGCACAGGCGGTGTGATTATTAATATGACCTCCGAATCCGGCCTGGAAGGCTCGCAGGGCCAGAGCGTTTACGCGGCGACCAAAGCCGCAATCTACTCCATGACACGCTCATGGGCAAAGGAGCTTGGCAAACATAACATACGCGTCGTCGGTATCGCTCCGGGGATTGTCGAGGCGACCGCCCTGCGTTCGGAAGAGTACGAACGAGCCGTGGCCTATACACGCGGAATCACTGTCGAGCAATTCCGCAAAAAATACGAGAACATTTCTATCCCGTTAGGAAGAAGCTGCAAGCTCAGCGAGATAGCCAATACCGCCTGCTTCTTGGCTTCCGAACGCAGCAGCTATATTCACGGCACGGTCATCAATGTCTCCGGCGGAAAATCAAGGGCATAACATGTGCCTTATGCCCTAATACCACCTGTACAGGCGAGACGAGAAATGCAGCTTATACGAATGGATTGTCATTGCGATTGGAGGGCCGAAGCGGAGGAACCTAACTGAAATATTTAGATAAGGTGCAATTCTCATGCTTCGTAGTGTACTTCGCAGAGTAGAACATCGCACCCTACCTGCTCATCAACTTCTCTGAGCCTCTGTGTCATCAGTCGTGGCTATAGGATTTGAAACACCGGAAGATAGTGCCTGGAACAGGAAATTATTTATTCTTTTCTCGCTTGGCCAGTCTCTTCTCCTTCGCTGTTTTCTGGGGCTTTTTCTTTACCTCTCTTTTGATATTTTTTGACTTTGCCATACGATTCAACTCCTACAGATTTACATCATAACGATCAAGATTAAGGATCATGGGTTAACAATATTTTTACAACAATACAATAGCCGTGTTATAAAGCCAGATAATTTACTCGATTGACGAACTTAAGTCAATAATGAGGGCTTATAAAAATACGATTCATGGGATCAACAAGGAACTGTTGGCGGATTCGTTCGGTCGTGCTCATATCGGGACGGCAATGGTTCGACAATATCCGCTCCGGAACGCCTTACCACTCCGGTATCGGTGAGCCGCCGGGCCAGCTCATTTTGAAAGTATTGCCGGGCGGATATGCGGAGACGCGATCGGCATGACCATCGACAAATACGGTGTTGGCAAAGCCATTATCGAGGTCACCGGCCGGTGCACCGTGGAATGTGGCGAAGCAATCCTCCGTGGTGCCGGGGCCGGAGATTAGATTGTTATCATTGAAGACATCGCCGCTGAGCCCTTCAATCCTCCAGGTATTCTCTTCGGAGAATATGAACACGCCGGCAGGATTCTTTACGTTGACTTCCTTATTGGTATTCCTGACTGCATCCCGGTATTCGTCGGGGACAAAAAACGATGCAGTGCCGAGCAGGCCGTTCATACTATAGCCGTATTGAGGTTCGACGGGAAATTCCCGACCATTACAGATACTGCAGCCAGTCTGCTTTGCAATCGTATTGAACAACGAACATAAGTGGACGTCTTTGTGTTTCAGATATGGCCAGAGCGAGCCGGCGAGTTCCGGATTTTCGGCAAGCGTCTTGTCGGCATTGTGCCATTCGCAGCCCCAGGCGCCGTCTTTGAAGAGCCAGGTGAATGCATTCGGAAACGTTCCCTGATTTTCATCCAGATACATCCTCGTGGCGGTGCCGTACTGTCTGAGATTGGATCGGCAAGTAATACCCTGTGCCTGCTTTTTTACCATTTGCAGTGCCGGCATCAGTATTCCCATCAATAATGCGATAATGGCAATCACCACTAAAAGCTCAATTAATGTGAAAGCTCTATGTTTTTTAATTGCGTGATTTGTTCCACTGCTTTTGTTCGAGACTACTATGTCAAAAGTGACATTCTCCATGACGATAATCTTATTTACCGTGCGCTCATTAGTCAAGAGTTTGCTCTTGATTTGCTCGAATGACACATTATATAATTATTGCTAAATGCTATACACTATCTCCTAAACGCTAATCAACGTCGAATATGCTTTTGACGCCGGATATTTCGAGTGAGGTTTGGCCCTCGAATGAAAAAGTGAGAACCATCTTGTCCGGATTGTAAGTAAAATCTGTATCCTGATTCAAAGTCCCGCCGTTGCTCTTAACCGTTCTAAAGTCACGGCAATAAATTTCCAGCTTCCCGCTATGATCCAGCGGGCCGAATTGTATATTCACTACGCCGCCGGCCGTCATGGAGCAGCTAATTGCCTGCACTTCGCCACCGGTGTAATAATCGAACGTATTGTCTATATTATCGCATGGGAAGAGCTCGATTCTCAGATACGGGGCCCAGTCCGGCGTCCAGTTGTTATTCGAGCGAAGGATGTCACCACGCGGTATAATCGCACCGGCCCTGACGAACAGAGGAATCACATCGAGCGGGGCGGATGCGGTAATAGTCTTCGCTCCTTCATATACCGTATCTTTGTCGTTATAATCCAGCCATTTGCCCTCCGGCAGATAAACATCCCGGCTTGTCGCACTGGATGTCACCACAGGAGTAACAAGAATCTCGGGGCCGTACAGGTATTCGTCCCACATATCGCAGAGCTTGTCGTCGTCGGGCCAGGCGAATATCAGTTGCCGCATCACGGGCATACCGCTCTGGTGTGCTGCGAACATGCAGGATTTCGTATAAGGTATCAAATCATGATGATCGCTACACTGCTTACGGGCTATATCAATCAGGTTCGGGTCCTCATCGTGCTCGAAATCCTCGTCGTACCAGACGGTTCTGTCCGTGTCGATAAGAATCTCCATCATCGTGCAGTACGCGCTGAACTGGAGCCATCGTGCAAACAGCTCCTTGCCCGGATGGTCGGACTGATAACCGCCGGTGTCCGAGGCGTAGTGCGGGTAATTAATGGCCCCGCATCGCAGAGCGTTCTTGATCGAGACGGCCAGGCCCCCGAAGGTACTTTCTGTGTCCCCGTTCCAGACGCTGACATGTTTTCTGTTCATGTCGTAACAATTTCGGGCGTGGATAAGGCGGTCGTTGCCGTTTTTTTCCATTTGCCCTTTCGCCGCCAGTTCGCGGAACAGGTAAACGACCTCGTTCTCGGCCGAATCCGGCTGTTCGCCCTCGTGGCCGCGGTCGATTTTATAACCCCTGACACCCATATCGACAAAGGCATCCAGCTTATTCTTGAACCAGTCATATACCTCCGGCTTTCGCACGTCCGCCGCGGGCCTGTTGCCGGTGAACAGGTAATCCGACGCCGTACCTTCGGCGAGAAGCTGATTCTCACAGCGATTGGTTATCCACAGCAACAGCTTATATCCCCTGGCGTCCAGGTATTCGATCATGGCCCGGCCGTCCGGGAACCAGTCGTCGGTAGGATTGAAGTCCATATTTCCCCAACCCCATGTCCCGCTGGTAAACGGCCTGTCGATCCAGATAGCCGAGGCTGGGATGTGGTAATACTGAAGATGATTGGCGGTGGCCTCGACGTTGTCCTGGGCGCTTTCAATTCGCTTGTCTTTTACCAGGTCACGGTGTTCAGCTTCCGGATACATGTCCCTGTGGTCGTCGTCCCTCCACCAGACCGAATCGAACGCCCAGTCCGGCGGCATCCACGCGGGTCCGGCCAACTGGTTGTACGTACTGAAAATTTCCTCGTACGAAGGACCGTAAATCACGTAGTACTCCAGCGAACTCTCGTCGAAATCAAAGCTTGTCTTTCCGTTTACGGCGACAGTATAGTGACCTTTGGCCAGAGACCGGGCGTAAACTCCGTATTTGGCGGAGGTGACATAGAACGGTGCCCGGGCATTGGCGTAATTCGTATCGGGCATGTTACCGAAACCGAGCAAATCGTGGTCGGCGCCACGGTTGTCAATATTGCCCCCTAATGGATATTCCCATATTCCGTAGTAGTGCTCGCCGCGGTCGTTGAATTCTTCCTTAACGTTCGACGGCTCCCGGTCGCCGCACGTCAGGAGCACCCGGAGCAGCCCCGGGGCCTGCATGGAAAATTCCACGTGTCCGACTATGGACTCTCCGTTGTTCATCAGCAGTAAATCCGCATCTATCGTAGTGGGCGAGTTGGTGACATTGTAGGCGCTGAAAGCCGTATAAGTACCGTCGGGCAGTTCGAAGCTTGTCAGTCTTTGGGACAAGAGCGTCCCGGAAGCGGCCTTTTCGATAATCCTGAAAGAATAAGGACTCGTACTGACTTCCAGCCTCAGCACGCCTGATTCCAGTATCACATCGTCCGCCGCTGGATTATCGGCAACGAGGGTGATTATATTATTGGGCTCCTGCAGTGCCTCGAACCGGACCCGCACCAGCAGTTCCTTTTTCCCGGACGTCGTGTCATTACTGTCATCATCCGGATTGCGTTGTTCGACAACCGTGATTTCCTGCGCCGAAGTTATCCCTGCGCTGCTTAATACAACAGCCACCGTCAAAATCACTATCATTACTTTTTGCAGTTTCATGAATCTCAACGAGACCCCCTTTCCTTTACAACAAAAATGGCACCATGCCAACATCGATAACAAGGCTCTTTGCCCCGTGTTTCATTGACATTTTTCCTGACCGCCTGAATATATACTATTATACAGCAAGCGTCAACCGTGATTTCACAACGTCTTTGTGATATCCAGGGAACATCGTCCCCCCTGATAAGCTAATGGATTTGAATGTTCTCCGGTTGCTCCCTAATTACCGGCGGAGCTGTTTTTCGAGCTGTTCCTGTACCGGAACGTTCGCTTGAACCGGAATTAAGAATGCAGATTCATTGCTGGTTGTGTATTTACTGCGAAATATTCCGCGAATGAACAGTAGTTTCAATTCTTCTGTAGTTTTTATCTGTTCTTTTTCAAATCGAAATCCAGCACGGCTTCTTGGCCCGCCTTAAGGATTAAGGGTTTCGACTGCTGGCGTGTTATAACCGAACCTGACACCCGTGGATTCTCAATCACTGTCACCGTGTATTCGCCCGGGACTATGCCTGAGATTTTATAGCTTGCTCTGTCTGTTGTATCCTGTTTGATATTATCTCCGCGAACTACATACAATGAATCCATAGTCAGAGCTTCATACGCAAATGTTGAGACGATGTCACCGCTATCAGGCTCTCGAATTAAAACAAACCATTCGCCTTGCGCCTGGTATGGAACCGGTCCCTCGATACTGTACGTTTTCTGCCTGCCGAGTATGCTGCCTGTGAGCGAGCAGTCGCCTTTGAGTGGAGGGGCAATATCAACAGTCACTTTTTCTTCGCTTTTAACGGTCACTTCCGCCCGGCTGACTAACACATTACCATTTTGCTGTTGTGTCACCGCGCTTAGACGGTATGTGCCCGGCGGCAGACCATCTAAGGTATATTCTTTCTGGCGGTTAATATATGCAAAACCCCGAACAGGTAAACCTCGGTCGATTTTTTCGAAATTTACAGCGTAACAGCCGCCGGCCGAACCGGTGATTTCGACTTCACCCAATTTTGGTGAGAACTGAAGGTCGTACATTCCGGGCTTGCTCAAATCCAGTAAAAAAGCACCACAGTTCATCCTGAAATTATTTCCAGGCTTTCCCCATTCCCTTGTGTAATTAAGCATATACTTATCCGGTTGAAATATTTTACGTCTCATTTCCCCAAATTCAGGTTCGGGCCTTAGAGAAATACTACCCATTGTCGCACCAGACGGTATGGAACGGATGTCGAATTCGAATGTCTCCTTTTTCCAGCTTTCGTCGCTGTCATCAAAAGGCCTCGGCGTAACTTCCAGAGATACAAGGTTCTCCGCCATATTAGCAGGCCAGCGTTTTCCTCCATCCGATGTAAGGCCGTCGTCGTAATTAAGGCTCCAGCTTTCCGGCAGTCTGCTTACCGGCGGCACTTCTATCTGCAGTTTCGACGTATCTGGAGCAATCGCTTCATAGCCGCCGCCGAATCCGGGAGGTAGTTCGCCCTGCCCGTATCTGCTCATCATTGAAGTATCGAGGTTTTGTGGACCGACATCGCCAGAACCGAATGCTCCGGTTTCTTCCTGTGTAAGAACGTCCGGCTTGAATAAAATAATCAGTCTTTTTTTCTCTTTGATCATGTCATTACTATCAGAAATATTTTCAGCGGCAGTAGATTTCTTTTTTTCATATAAAGTCATTACTCCGCCGTCTAAGAACAATGTTTTACCGTCCGGGGTCGATATGCTTTTCGCTATCGTTTTGGTCTCAACCTGCGGAACCTGTTCTTTATATTGACCTTTATATATCCGTTCTTCGAAGCCGATGAGCTGACTGATTTGGAGTTCGAATTCCAGAAGGACATTTCGTTTATCAGGGCTCACGTGCGGCGTTAGTTCACAGATTGTGCCGATCTTTTTATAATCTATTATAGGCTCTGGCTTTTCGGCAGGGTTGTTCGGCTCGGTATAACCTGAAATAGAAGGCACCTCCTGTCCCATGAAATACTGTGCCATTTCGTTGTCCATAACCGTCGCTCTTGGCGCCGTCAACATCTTTGCATCTTTGACTTTCCTGATAGCCTGAAATAAGGATGTGACCTGGAGATCATCAAGCCAGGTATGAGAATCCGGCTTGAAGCTAAAGATCCTATTTAGCTCATCCATGAATTCTTCACCGACATATAAGAGCCGCATTTCAATTTGGACGGAAGTCTTACTGATACCAAGCTCTTTGAGCCTTTCAGTCTCAAGAAATTCGACGTGTGCATCCGCAAAGAGAACGTTTGTCCCCTGCTTTGATTCGAACATGGACTTGTCATAGGCTACTGGTATTTTCGATAATGTTTTTTCTTTTCGGCTTCGGCCTTTGCCTAAATACACAACATTATTTTGTACCCAGAACCTGACTTGCTCGGCGGCTAAATAAGGTTTTAACACATCCAGCGTCTCAGGCAGCTTGCCCTCGTGCTCATCTGCATACATCACTGCAGCAAGGCCTAATTGCCTGAGCTTACTCTTTGAAACTTCCAATTCACTTTCAACACGAGCTTCGGTGTTTAATTCGGATTTCCCGGAATCAGATTTCGTGGCTAAGGCCAGAGTGGTAGGAATCGCTATTGCTATAAGCATAACAACAACAGTGACGGCGGGAATCCAGCTAAAGGTTTTTTCGGATGAATCCTTGCCGATAAGCCGGCGGATTCTCGATAACAAATTTCCCCCTGAAGCCGCTACGGCCAATTCACCCCGACCCCGGATTTCTTCCATTGAAGTCAAAGCCTTTGCATAGCTAATTCGGTCGCTGGTGACAGCCACCGCCAGGTCGTCGCAGCAGTTCTCCCTTTCGGTTCGTATCTTATGCGAAATCCACCAGACTACCGGGTGATAAAAACCTAAAATCTCCACGATAGTTTGCAGTATATTAACAAGGTAATCGTATCTTTTTATGTGTGCCAATTCGTGCGCTAAAATGGCTTCCAGTTGCTCGGGGTTTAAACCGGTCAGTGCACCGGCCGGCAATAAAATCACGGGCCGCAGCCAGCCGATCATCGTCGGTACCTGAACGAGCGCCGATTCCAAAAGCTCGACTGCCTGGTTAACACCGAGTTTTTCCGACAATTGGTTCAGCTTATCTTTAAGCGAGGTATCAACCTGTTTCACCATCTTTTTTCGCAACTTTTGTAATTGCGCCCAGCCGCCCAGGTGCCATATAGAAAGAGCGATAACACCAAACAACCAGCCGGTGACAATATGAGGCAGTACCGGTTCCAGAACATCCACGGTGCGCTGTTTCCATGCGGCGAAATAATTCTTACCAGCATGTTCACGCCGGATTGGCTCATATACAACGGATGACGGAAGATTGATGACAGAAGGCTGAAGCTCTGCCACCTCTGATCTGTTTTCTGTATTCGGAATTCTGAATTCCGGTTGCTCTTTATGCGATGGCAAGACATTTATAAATTGCATCGTGACAACAGGTAGCAGAACAATCATTCCCATCGCCAGACAGGATATGACGTAAAGCAGGTTGGCCGAGAATCCCCGCAATATTCTCAGCAGAACGGCCACAATTATCGCAATCACCGTTGCCTGCCATATAAAGTGCAGTAACGTCCAGCCTAATTTTTGAACAAGCTGATGTGACAAAAAGTTTTCCAGTGTAACCATTTTACTGTCCCTCGATTTCATCCAGCATTTTTCTTATTTTTTCAAGCTCTTCAGGCGGGACTTTTTTTGCCGAAAGTGCCCGCATAACGAGTTTTTCCGCCGAGCCGGAAAAAGCCCTTTCAAGCAAATCGCCGACAAGCTGCTTCTGGGCTTTTTCTTCCGTCAGGGCCGGCTTATAGACATGCTTGAACTGCGAATCATCGCGGCTAAGGAGTCCCTTGTCGGTCATGATTTGCATCAGCTTGAGTGTCGTAGTATAACCGGTATCCTGGTCTTCGTTCATTACCTCGTTGACTTCGCGCACCGTGCTCGGGCCGTTGTCCCAGAGGATTCTAAGGATTGTAAGCTCTCGGTCGGTCGGCCTGTAATCTTTACGTTTTACCATCTCGGTTCTCCTTTATCTTGTGTGGTTTTGGTCTCTATCGGTTAAATATACGAAAGCTTTCGTAAAAGTCAACGAAATTTTTCGTACTTATGAGAAAAACCTTAAAAAACAATTTTTTTAGCTGAAAAACGCATAAAAAAAGCCCCGGTGGGTATTAACCACGGGGGCATTGAATACTGCCGGCTGAACAAGTTTTTATTCTTCTTCTTTTTTCTTTGCGTATTGTGCGATGATTTGCTGCTGGACGTTCGGCGGGACCAGCTCGTAATGACTGAGCGTCATCGAGTAGCTGCCTCGTCCGCCGGTTACGCTTTTTAGCTGACTATTATACTGGGCAACTTCGGACAGCGGGACCTGGGCCTTGATGACAATCAGGTTGCCCGGCAGAACGTCCTGTCCGGATATCCTTCCACGCCTTGAGGCCAGGTCGCCGGTAATATCACCGACGTTCTCCGAAGGGACGGTAACTTCCATATTGACTATCGGTTCGAGCAGGACGGGCTTTGCCTTTTGAAGGGCGTCGAGGAATGCGCCCTTGCCGGCGGAACGAAACGCCACTTCCTTCGAATCGACCGGATGATACTTGCCGTCATAAACGGAAACTTTCACATCCTGCAAAGGAAAACCCGCAATGAAGCCTGTCTGCATGACATCGTTGATTCCCTTGAGGATAGCGGGCTCGTACTGGCCGGGAATCGAACCGCCGAAGATGTCCCAGTTATAGTCCAGCGAGGGGTCGGAATTACGCTCGGCCGGCTCGACACGAAGATAGACTTCGCCGAATTGTCCCGCGCCTCCGGTCTGCTTCTTGTGGCGGTAATGTCCCTCGGCTTTGGAAGTAATTGTTTCGCGGTAAGGGATTTTCGGCTCTTTCGTATTGACCGAGAGCTTGAAGCGGTTCTGCATTTTTTCGAGAACGACCCGCAGGTGCAGGTCACCGAGTCCGCTTGCAACCAATTCTCTTGTCTGCATATCCCTGCTTATCTTAAAGCACGGGTCCTCTTCGCACAGCCTGTCCAGTGCGCTGCTGATTTTCTGCTCGTCGCCTCTCGATGCCGGCTCCAGCGCCAGGGAATACATTGGTTGCGGTACGGCGGGTATCTCGAACTTTCCGGATATCTTACCGTCATGTATGAGGTCGCCGACTTTAAGCTCTTCAATCTTTGCCAGGGTGATAATATCTCCGGCCGGGCCTGCGTCGATTTCATTGTTTTCGTTGCCCTGTGATTTGAGGATATGCCCGGGACGAATTCCCTTTTTCTCGTCATTTCGCAGCAGGTTCGTGTCGGATTTAAGCGTGCCGCTGAAGATTCGGATAGAAGAGTATTTCATATTTGAACGGGGGTCGAATCCGACGCGAAATACCAGACCGGCGAGCGGGCCGGCGGTATTGGCTTGCAGTTTTGTTTCCTTATCACCGTCTTTAAGCACTCTGGGTTTTGCCTGTGAGGGTGAAGGTGTGTACTTGACTATGATATCCAAAAGTTCCTGCACGCCGATTTCCTTTCGGGCATCGGTGAAAACTATCGGGACGACCGTCCCGGTTTTCAGGGCTTCCACAAATACCGAGGATATTTTATCCTTTGATATTTCCTCGGAAGCCAGATATTTCTCCATAAGCTCGTCGTCGGCCTCGATAACGCTTTCGATAAGCTCGGTATGGGCCTGGCCCGCATCCATAACAGTCGAATCGCCCGTCTGATTCTCAATGCAGTCAATAATGGAACCCTTGTCCGTGCCGGGCAGATTGGCACAACGGCATTGCGAACCGAACGTCTCCTGAATATTCTTAATCAGTTCAGGTAAATCGATGTTCTCGGATTCCATTTTATTAATGACAATGACTTTCGGCATCTCGGCCTGGGTTGCTAACTCAAACATTTTACGCGTGTTCATTTCTATACCGGCCGCCGCACTGATAACAATAACGGCTGTTTCCGCCGCCGGTATCGATGTGATGGCCGGGCCTATGAAATCAGGATAACCCGGGGTGTCGATAATGTTAATCTGTATACCTGCGTGATTGGCGTGAACGAGGGCCGAAAGGATGGAATGTTGATGTTCTTTTTCTTCGTCGTAATAATCGCAAACACTGGTTTTGTCGTCAACGCTTCCAAGCCGGTTTGTTGTGCCGGTTTTATGCAGCATTGCCTCGGCCAGAGATGTTTTTCCGACTCCACCATGTCCTAAAAGCACAATATTACGTATTTGGTCAATATTGGCCACTTCTTAAGTCTCCTTTAAAAGAACGTTTCTATAAAAAACTTACGCAGAAATCGAAATTAGGAGTTCTTTATACAATACTGCTGTTATGTATGACAAGGATTTTTTCTATATTTCATGGCTCATAAGCTGTTTCAGGCGGAATTAAGGTATGGCCGACGGGCGTACTTACCCGTTGTAATTGACGGTGATTGGTGAATCAATGGTTCCCGGAGTACCTCGGATATGGAGACAATCCAAGGGTGGATTGAGACGATTATGCGACGAAGGGGAGAGATTAACGAACTATTAAGACAAATAATCCGACTTGTGGTAGAAGATAAAGAAAATCCAGGCTCCAGAACTCACCTGGTTCCCGTTGCGACGGCCGGAATTCGTTTAATCGGCTCTTAAAATCGGGCCCAGATCTTCCAATTCCTTCTGTGCAGCTTTCTTCTTATGCTTATGTTTACCTCTTAAGGCATCTATTTTGGCCATAGCCTTGTCCTGCAAAGCACCCGGCTGACGGCTCTTATCCAGCATTTCCTCAAGAGCGATAACACCTGTATCGTAGAGGTTCCAGAGGTGCTCATCAAGAAGCTGCATTCCCAGCTTTTTGCCGGTTTGAATACTGGAATCGATTCGATAGGTCTTGTTTTCGCGAATCAGGTTGGCAATAGCGGGCGTAACGACCATAAATTCGTAAGCTGCAACTCTTCCCCTGCCGGTGGCCAAAGGACAAAGGTTCTGGCTCAATACTGCTATCAAGTTACTGCTTAACTGGATACGAATCTGTTCCTGCTGGGTGACGGGGAAAACGTCGATAAGTCTTGTAATAGTTCCGGCGGCGCTTGTCGTGTGAACTGTGCTAAAGACCAGGTGGCCTGTTTCAGCAGCTCTAACGGCCGCTTCGATTGTTTCGAGGTCTCGTAGTTCTCCCACTAAAATTACATCAGGGTCCATTCTTAAAACACGTCTCAACGCTTCGGAAAAGCTCGGGACATCGACGCCAACCGATCGCTGGTTGATAATGGATTTTTTATGATTATGGTAATATTCGATGGGTTCTTCGACAGTCACGATATGGCGGTCGAAGTTTTCGTTGATATAATTTATCATCGTGGCGAGAGTGGTCGTTTTGCCGCTACCGGTAGGACCTGTCACTAAAAACATACCTCTGGGTCTGCGGCACAAAGCCGCACAAATTTTAGGTAAGCCCAGCTCCTCAAACGTAAGAATCCTCGACGGAATAAGACGAAGGACTATTGAAATATCTCCTTTTTGCTTAAATACAGAGACTCGGAATCTGCCCTTGTCGGCAAAGGCAAAACCAAAATCGGTTCCTCCCTCTTCCTGAAGCTCCTGCTGGTTTCGGTCGGGGGTAATGGCCTTCATCAGGGCCGTGGTATCATCGGAATCGAGAACCTTGGTTTCCAGAGACCGAAGTCTTCCGTCTATCCTCAATACCGGCGATCGATTCGTGACCAGATGTATATCTGAAGCACCCTGCGTGACGCAGGCATGCAGCAATCTGTCCATATTAACTGTTGCCATTTACGAATCCTCAAAAACTAATTCTTGTTTAATCTACAGCCGCCCCCTCCGTCTGCGTAATTCTGACTACCTCGGCGGGCGTCGTTGTTCCGTTAAATATCTTGAGTTTTCCGTCGTCCCTCAAAGTTCTCATGCCGCTCGCTCTTGCCGCTTTTCTCAATTCCGTTGTCGGAGCCTTTGAAAAGGCCAGCTCTCTTATTTCATTATTCATTTCAAACATTTCGAATATGGCGATTCGGCCTTTATAACCGGTCTTCTGACACTGACTGCAGCCGGCACCTTTGTAAACGGGTGTCTTTTTAAGCTGCTCCTGGGTTATATCCAGTGCTCTTAAGAGCTTGGGGTCAGGATTTTCATCGACCTTTCTGCACTTTTTACAGATGATTCTGACAAGTCTCTGGGCCATGATGGCCTGAATCGAGCTTGCCACGAGGAACGGCTTGACGCCCATGTCGATCAGACGTGTAATTGCACTCGGGGCGTCGTTCGTATGCAGAGTGCTGAAGACAAGGTGTCCTGTCAGTGCGGCCTGGATCGCGATATCCGCAACGACCCCGTCTCGGATTTCACCGATAAGTATGATGTTGGGGGCCTGTCGCAACATGGCTCTGAGAATCCTGTCGAAGGTCAATTCGATTTCTTCTTTGACCTGACACTGATTCATCCCGGTGAAGTTATATTCGACCGGGTCTTCGGCGGTGATGATCTTCTTGTCCGGCTTGTTAAGCTCCTGCAGGGCCGCGTATAACGTTGTGGTTTTGCCGCTACCGGTCGGACCTGTCACCAGGAAGATGCCGTTGGGTCTTGTGATTATCTTCTGGAACTGCTCGTAATTATCATGCTCGAAACCGAGTGACTCGATGCCGATATTGACCGCATCCGGTCGCAAAATACGCAACACCACGCTCGGCCCGTGAACGCCCGGCAGGGACGAGACACGAAAATCGATGTCCTGGCCGCCGATCTCTCGTTTGATACGGCCGTCCTGCGGGAGCCTTTTCTCGGCAATATCCATACCGGAGAGAATCTTAAAACGTGTCACCAGCGGGGCCTGCATACTCTTGGGAATATTATCTCTTTCCATACAGACGCCGTCCACGCGGTACCTGATACGCACCCTGTCGGCCATCGGCTCGACATGTATATCGCTGGCCCTTACATAATATGCATTATCTATTATCAGGTTCACCAGCTTGATAATAGGAGCATCGTCGTCCTCACCGGCGGCCTGGGCACGCAGCGCTTCTTCCTGCAGCTCGTGACCTATGTCGGCAAGCTCGGCGGCGGTAGCGTCGATGCTGTGCTTGAGTCTGTCGTCCTGCTCCTGCCGGACCTGGCTAAACGAATCCTGGATGAAGTCGCGTATTTTTGTGGGGTTCCCCAGGCAGCAATCCGGCTCGGTATTAAGTCGAAAACGAATCACGTCCATCGTTTCCAAATCCGACGGGTCGCTGATAAGCACTTTTAACTTGCCGTTACTTTTACCGAGTGGAAGAATATTATGCCTTTTTACAATCTCCTCCGGAATCAGCTTCATCGTATCCGGCGAAATGGTAATTTTGTCCAGATTCACGTATTCCAGGCCGAACTGTTTGGCGATCGCCTTGGTCAGAATATCTTCGTTTATCAGACCCAGCTCAATCAATACCTGGCCGAGCCGTTTGTTACTGCTCTTTGAAGTCTTAATGGCATTGATAATCGCCTGTTTTTCTACAAGCCCGGCCTTATAAAGTATTTCGCCCAAATGCCTGCGTTGTTTTACCATAGTCTCCTCATTATTCCGATGACCCCAATGACAACTATTATAACATTTGCATAATGATTAGTCAAATATTCAATTCCAGGCGGAGCATATTCAGGGCCGTTTGTGCGGCGCGAAGCCGTGTAAACTCTCTCTTTTGAATAAATAAGCAGCGTTCGGTTACACACCCATTATCAGAATCAACACTTATATATACAAGCCCTGCAGGTTTTTGTTCGCTCCCGCCGGTTGGACCGGCTATACCGGTTATACCAATTGCAAAATCTGTTCGGGCTTTACTTCTTGCGCCCTGGGCCATAGCCTGTGCTACCTGCCCGCTGACGGCTCCGTATTTTTCAATCAAATCGCCGGGCACACCTAACTCGGTGATTTTAGCATCGTTGCTGTAAGTAATCCAGCCGTAAGTGAAATATCTGCTGGCCCCGGGAATATCGGTTATCAGCTTTGCCAGCCAGCCGCCTGTGCACGATTCGGCCACGGCGATTGTTTTCCCCTGACGGGCCAGTTTTTCGCCGACCACCTCGGCCAGGTTCTGTTCCTCGACGCCGTAAATAAGCTCTCCGAGCAGTTCGCGAAGTTTTTTCTCATCCTCTTCGACCATTTGCTGCGCCAGGTTATAATCATCCGCCGTTGCGATGATATGCAATGTAATAATGCCTTCGCTCGCCGTGCAGTTGATAAGCGGATTCCTGCCCCGCTGCATCATATCGCCTAACATCTCGGCAATGGACGATTCGCCCGCTCCGAAGCATCTGAGCCTTCGAACCGCCACGGCCTGCGAACCGGCGAATTTCTTTAACTCCGGCAGAACCGCTGCGAACATCCGCTCCATCTCCATCGGCACACCCGGCAGGGCTATAAATAATTTGCCTTTGTGCTCGGCCATTATACCCGGGGCGGTACCGATATTTTCCAGGGCTTTCGCACCGGCGGGAATGTACGCCTGAATCCTGTTTTTTTCCGGCATTTGTAAATTTCGCCGGGCGAAGAGCCGTTGAATCTTCTCTAAAAGCTCCTGATTGAATTGCAGCTCGACCCCCAAAAACTCGGCGAAAGCCTGCCGGGTCAGGTCGTCGTCGGTCGGCCCCAATCCACCTGTGGCAACAATAACATCGGCATCGTCTGCCGCCATGCCGAGTTTTTGCACGATATGCCCGATTTCGTCTGCGACGGTATATGTACCGACCACCGGTATGCCGATATTTTGCAGCTCGATAGCCAAATGTGCGGCGTTCGTATCGACCGTCTTACCGGCTAAAATCTCATTGCCAATCGTTATTATACTTGCCTTTTTCATAAACGCCGGATTTTAATCACAAATACAATCCGAGACAAGAAAAAAGCTTCTCGCCGCAGTATTGCGGGAATGAATCTATCTGAATGTAAAGCTAATTGGCTTTTTCTTTTTGCCCGAGCCGGTAACAGAGCAACTTGTTATTTTTCAGAGCCGGTATGACTACCATGTCCTTGTCGGGGATATATTCGAAGTCCGCGATATTAATATCCGCACCCCGCGTGTTTATTAATTCGGTAACTTGTCCCGAAGGTTTTACAAGGTACAAGTTGCCCATAAAATCAGAGACTAAGTAGCCGTCGCCACATTTTTTTATACCGTCGAGAATCCCCTCGCCGAGCAGGGCGATTTTAGTGACCTTCTTATCAGAAATGTTTACCGCCTTTAGATAATGATCGCTGTTGACTGCGACGAGCAATTTGCCGTCGTCGAACAAAATCCCGTTCGGCCTGGAAACTTCCTCGCTATCCAGCCACTTCTCCACGCTCTTGTCTTTTATTCTGTAAATCAGGTTAGTATCGCTTTCCGATACGTAGATTCCGCCGTCCGAATCGACGGTGATATCATTCAGAAAATACGAAGTTTTGATATAGTACTTGTTCGATACTTTATCCGCTTTCAAATCGTACTCGACGACCCCGAACCTCTCCACGATGTAGAGCTTGTCGTTGTTGACACATATTCCGGTCGGCGTAGTAAGATTGCCGATCCAGTCGAATTTTATTATTTCGCCCTTGAGATTGGCCTTCGATATGTAATGTTCCCCGTACGATGTCCCGTTTTTCACACCGCCCGTATAATTGGATACGTATAAAAATCCTCTTTCGCCGTCATAGACAACCGATTCGGGCGCCTTAAATATTTCACCTGTTTCCCACAACTTTACCGGTTCGGCCTTTGCCAGCCCTGCCAAAACAAAAACACAAATCACAATCCACTTGAAGTTCTTCATAATTTTTCCCCTTACTTTATCAAATGCCGTTTTGTTTTAAGTTATCCGCATGTTCTTAATCTATCATCCCTCATCATCTAACACAGGCATTATATCGCCGTTTCAAATTCCATGCAAGAGATAGTCCCACGGGGACACCATAGGTGCTTTACCCCGTGAGATAGGCCAAAGGCCGCCATCTCACGGGGTAAAGAGAATTAGCGGATTGTATGGGCCTCGGCCTAACAATTCCACTCAATTAAAGCCGCCGAATAGAACGGCGAATAACCATAGAGCAAAAGTAACAGAGCTGATAAGCAGACCTGATTTTGACCATGTCGATTTGTCTTTGAATATTGCCGCAAGGGAGAATACAAATATTAAGGGGGGACCAAATACTATTAGGATTCCTGCAAGGATTCCGAGTAGAGAGCCTCAGCCGAAACCCGGAATTCTTAGTATCCCCGATACGACAAAAAACCAGGGTGACAGAGCCAGCCAGAAGCTGATTTTTCCCATTTCAGGTGATTTCATTATCATTCTCCAAAGTCCCTGGACCTCTGGCACTTTCGCTGGAGCAGATATATAACGACAAGAAATAAAGGCGGAGAGAAAAACAGTACATAAAAGTAAGGATTTAGCGTAAAGGCCCATCGTACTCCTAACGCCTCGGACAACGCCGACATTGCACACCTCGCTTTCGATTTCAATAGGTACGGCTATTCTCTTGCTCGCTGAAATAATAACTGTACCGTATTCTAACAGAATTTTCAACTAAAAAAACAATGCAGCGTTTAGGATATGGGAGGTAGGGTATAAGGAAGTGATTATTTATAGTGCATCTTTGATAGTGCCCGGGATTTCTCAGCGATGCAGAACATCTGCAACTAATTCTAACTCGAGGAATAATTATGAAAAATGTCATTATCAGCAGGATTAAATGGAAGCTGGAATATCACTCCAGTTAGCGACTACGTCATTTTGGATATAATGGCCACCGGGTACACTAAGCGATCGATTGGGAATCTCCTGGCCTTCTATGCCTTTTTCTACTGTCTCCCAACGACCGCGAGTATATTTATATTCGATATCCTCACCTGTTAAGGATGGTAATGTAATTTGCCATAGGTTATCTCCCATGTTGGTTAACGGCAAATCATGATCTAAACCATCAGTGCCTGATTGTCCGGGGCCGGGGTCCCAATGATTGAAATTTCCGGCAATATAAATAGTGTCTGAAACAGGTGTTGAAGACGGAACAGTAACGTTAAAAGTTATATTATCAGTAATGGCCTGTGTTGCCGTGTACGTCACTTTAAAATGGCCGTTTACATCGGCAGGCAACACCAGGATGCGATTATTAGGATCATAGTTGACATAAGGTTGTCCTTCCCATAATACCTGCTGAATTCTCAGTTGAGAATCATCGATTGCCAGCGGGGTAAGAAGAATATTTCTGTCTTCGGACGACTCAACAAAATAGTAGTGCAGGCTTACCGGCTGATGTTTGACAAATAAATTACCATATAAATATATATAATATCCCAATTCAATCGAGTGATAGGCCGCTTTCCATTCATTTCCCTTTTCTTCGTTCCCGGCAAAACCACCGGAACGAGTTCTATCCATATACGCTTCGCCATACTCATGATCTACAAAGTATTTCATGAAAAAATCCAAACTCTCATCAGCCATTCTCAGATAGAGAGTATCCCCGGTAATTCCATACAACTGCAGCCCAGATGTCACTGCTTGTTCCATTGCCCACCATGTTTTTAAAATGTCCGGATTGCCCCACATCATCATTTCGCCGGTTATTCGGTTATAATCCTTATAAGGGCCGCCAAATTCGTTATCATAGCCTTTTTGCAAAACCTCAGATACTAATTTCTCGGCTGTGGGAATATATGCGTCATTCGGATCGATATGATAAATGCGCGCCAAACACCAGGCAGTTTTTAAAACATGCCCCATGATGGTCATGGGTTCGTCATCGTTCCAATTCCAATCCGAATCATATTTTTCCACAAATCCAATCGCCTGAGAATCCATACCGGCCACAAGATGGTTGATAATTTGATCGGCCAGTTGTTCCAAACGGTTTTTATAAGTTTGATCTCCAGTTAAAAGATAAAGATACAAAATATGTGTAGTAATGGCATCGACCGTGGCATTGAAGCTTTTATTTCGGCCGTCCAATCCATCGAAATCTGCAGTGTCGTAATATCCTAAATAGGATGGACGATTATCCCAATAAAAGTTTTCATTATGAGCGTATCCATCCAACAGCCACTGCCAATCCCCCGTATTAGCAGTTGCCTCGTAATAAGCGGAAATCCCTAAAAGTGCATAATGTTGATCAAAGACACTTTTGTCGGCGTAGGGTGTGGTTGGATTCCCGTTGATATCCAAATCTCCAAACCATCCGCCATTAACACTGTCCCAGACATGTTGATACAGGAAATCCAGTCCCTTTCTCGCCATTGACAAATAAGTCATATCCCCTGTTAACATGTAGGCCCTGACAAATCCATAGGTATTTCTCGTCTGGGTTAACATGTTCTTGTTGGTTCCAGTCACGTTTCCATATCTGTCAATATAGGTGAAATATCCCCCCCGTGTGTCATCGTGTGTGTTTAACCAGAATGTTGCGCAGCTATCAACATATTCTATTGCTTTTTCCGGATTTTGTAGATAGGGCGATTTTATCAGATATTGTGCGTGAACAGGTACGCTGAAAGGAAATATAATAAGCGTTAATCTAATAAGAGTTTTCATAAATGAGCCGTTAATTTGCAAATAAATTACACTTGGCTTTTCATTTTTTCCGCTTCAAATTTTT
>CAZMZR010000047.1:0-26477 GCA_964570855.1 uncultured Pirellulales bacterium | reverse complement strand
ATTGAAAGGTAAAAATCATAAACTGCGGAGCATACGACTCCAGCGGTCTGATCTTGTTTTGTTGAACAGCACTCGTATGGATAGCTTAAACAAAAGCCTTAAATTCACCAGTAAACAAACAAAAATCTCCGGATGAACACCTCTGTAAACACAACTACCCAATGCATATTTTATACTATATTAGCTACCTCACTGTCAAGAGAAAAAAGGCGTTTTTTTCATCATGGTTGAAGTAAACCATGAGTTTTATTCAAAAAAAAGCCCTTTTCATCTCATACCCCACTTCAACGTAAAGATTCTCTTCTGAATTCCCCCTCTTTTTCCAGCACAATTTATTAATTAGGAGGTAACATTTTATAATTTCCCAAATGTTACGGCCGTAACCGCAATAATAGAGTGATACTATGAAAGTAACAAACCGTTAATCTATGATTATATCCCGGCCAAGGTAATAATTACTCAGGTTTCCAGTGTTTCTTAACACCATATTTTTAGGCCATTAATATACTTCCGGCTTTTGTTTCTCCTGCGATATGAACAAATATAACCAATCCCCTGTTACTTCAATTGTTTCCGACATTGCTCTATCCGGTATCCTGAGAAGCCACTACGGTTAGGGCAGTGCCGGCTTATATTCAAAACGATAATGAGCATGAGGTTATTTTGATTTTATCATGCAGTAACCGGACGATTCAGGTGTGAGCACGTTATACATTGAGCCTGGTAGGCCCCGGTAGAAAGCGTTTATGAGTTTTCCTTCAGTCGTTCTAAGAACGAGATGCTCATATGCGAATCCCTGTTAGTGTTAAGCGGACGAAAGTAACTTGTGAAAAAATATCGGCTGGACTATAATAGCCATCATTCGCATAACTCGTTTGATTATATAATGCCGGTGTCGTTTGCAGTTGTATGGACCACTTCGGTATCGGCGTATCGATCTCAGCAATAATGATCGTAGAAAATCCTAATTCTATATGGCATATAAAACAGAGAACAGATAGTGGACAGCAATGGATTTCTGCAGAGTTTTTCTACGGAAGACCATGAAAATTATTATATGCCACGGTCTTAAATGATAAAATAGCAGGCATTCCGGCGGTTGATAACATTTCAATCGGCCCGAGTGATATATCTCGATAAAGTTATTTAAGTGCGACTTTTGATAATCGGTAACCCTGTTTTGATAATGAGAGGATTGTCGCTATGAGTTTTCAAATTATCGACTGGGTCTTTTGGTGGCTCTTGTTCTCATCTCATTTTTTTTCCGGAGATTCGCAAAGAGCGTAGCGGGTTTTCTTGTAGCCGGGCGAAACGTCGGTCGATACCTCGGGCTGGAATCCGACTCCATGGCAGGTCTTGGTGCAATAACTATCCTTACCACCTGGCAGATGACATACGAGTCGGGCTTTGTAGGAAACTTCTGGTTCCTGTTGAAACCGCTGGCCGCGACATTGGTAGCTTTAACCGGTTTTGGGATAGGTTCTAATAATTTTTGAAAAACTTGAATTTATAAAAGCGAGGTAAGTTATGGCTTGCCCGAATGTAGTGATTTAAGGAAAAGTGCTGGGTAAAAACGTATTTTCATACAGCTTTTCAAAAATTGCCTCGGACAAGAAAATTCTTGACAATTCAAGGTGAATATGGTAGAAGTATTGATGTCGTACAATGAAAATTATGTTTGTTAAGCATTCAAATGGGAATTTCCAGATTAGATTTATTTGTCAGGAGGAGCGTTATGATGAGTAACAAAAATTTATACCTTCTTTCTTTTACCTTAGCACTGCTAGGACTGGTATCGGTCAGTTATGGCGCGGCCGAAGTTGTGGGTAATTTTGAAGCCGGTCTCGATGGCTGGTGGGCGGGAAGCAACTTCACCCTTACCCCCATCCCAATAGCAGCAACACTGGGTGCGCAAGCGATGCAAGTCGAAGGTCCCGGAGGCTGGAATATGGGGTCTTATCTAAGCCTCAAACCTCATCGTGAAACACTGGGGATGCCGGGCGCACAGATCAAAGCAGATATCACGGTATTCAATGCTGATGTGACTGCATCGGGGATGAATATTGAAGTAGTCATAAATGGTCAGAACAATGATGACAATGGTGCTAATAACAACGTAGGTTGGCAACCGCTAGGTACAAGGGATATCCTACGTGATGGAGTGCCCCACACTTATACATGGGCAATCCCTGATTCCCTTACCCCTGTGCTTGCCGGAGTTGATGGCAGCATATCTTGGTACGAGCTGATCCTTGTCTCAAATCTGGATGGTTCGTCCGTAAGGTACTACGTTGATAATATCCAATTGGTCACTCCCTTGAATGAGGAAGATGAGAAAAGTACCGATATCGTGATTGGCAATTGGGAGCAGGACTTGGACGGTTGGATTATCGGCGGCAACGCTGATGCACTCTACAATGATCAGAATGGCGTGACATTAGGAGATTACAGTCTCGATATATGGTTAGGTGAAAATATCGGCTGGAATCAGGATCTACTTACCCTTGATGTGATAAGTGCTGGTTTACTGGAGGATGTCAAGAACAATTCACGGCTATCGGTGGACGTCACTCGATTGGTTGATGATTGGCCCGAAGCTCCTGTACCGGCATGGAACGAGATCTGTTTGGTCGTGAATGCTGGCAGTGATGACTGGAGCATATGGGAAATCATAGGTAAGGAGGCTAATTGGAAGCAAACAGATGGTGATAGAACCATAAATGCCACCTACAATTATGGTAAGTTCTTTCCGCAGATGAATTATTTACAATCCGTAACTTATTTTGAATTCATGATCGTATGTAATGTAGATAATGCATATACCGACTGGATACTCTTTTATCTGGACAATATGAAACTGTCTGGTGCAGGTAAGGCGATGAGGCCGCAGCCTGAGAATCAAGCCAAGAATGTGCTGGTTGATTCGATGTTGAGCTGGACACCTGAATCTTTCGCTGCCAAGCATTATCTCTATCTTGGCACGAATTTGAATGATGTATTTGTCGCCGACTTGGACAGCGATCCGAACGTGATGTTTGTTGTACTCGATTCGAACAGCTTTGACCCGAACGGATTGGAATTCAATACCCAGTACTTCTGGCGCGTTGATGAAGTCAACGAATCCCATCCTGATAGTCCATGGAAGGGCGAGGTATGGAATTTCACTACAGCGCATTTTATCGTTGTGGATGATTTCGAGTCCTACAATATAATTGACCCAGGTCAGCCAGGCAGCAACAGGATATTTGAAGCATGGTCTGACGGTTGGCAAAATGAGACAAATGGAGCTCTCGTCGGTCATGAAGATTCTCCCTATACCGAGCCGACGATCGTTCGCAATGGCATCCAGTCGATGCCGCTTTACTTCGACAACACCGGTGCTGCATTACAATCCGAAGCCCAGCGTATTTGGGCTGAGCCGCAGGACTGGACATTTAACGGCTATAACCCGTACATTTTAACACTCTACACATTCGGCGATGCTGCGAACACATCCGGTGAGTTGTATGTAATAATTGAAGACAGCAAGGGTGTTTCCTCGCGATTAACTAATTCCAGTGCGGAACTATTTACCAACACCGAAGAATGGATGGAATGGAAGATTCCCGTCGATGACGTTATTGCTGCTGGCGTTAACATGACTGCTGTCACTAAGTTAGTCATCGGAATAGCCGATCTTCCCGGCCAAGATGAAGCCAAGGGAATACTATACATTGACGATATCCTGGGATATGTGCCGGTAGTCATTTCCCTTGAACCCGATCACCTCGTTGTTCATGAGACCACTACTGCGCCTGTTATCGATGGTCAGTGGGATGCTGTCTGGGATGACGTAAATGAAACCAGATGCCTGATTACCGAAATTGTTCAAAACAATAGTGTCCCTCCCGAGGATGCAAACGACCTTTCAGTTGTGTTTAAGGCATTATTTGATGACAATCGCTTTTACATCTTTGTGGAAGTGCAGGATAGCGTCATTGATCACGAATTCTCGGACTGGCAGGGTGATGGTGTCGAAATCTACTTTGACGGTGACTACAGCCATGGTGATGTCTACGATGGTATCAATGATAATCAAATCCGTTTCACAGTAGACGACGTCGCACAAGCGGACATTGACAGTAGTCTGCCTGTTGATGGTACGGAATTCAAGATCCACCTGACTGATTCAGGTTATAATCTGGAAGCATCTTTTCCTCTGGACGTATTGCAGATCTTCCCGTCACAAGATCCTGATCCGGTACTTGACGCAGATGGCATTGCAATTCCCAACAGTGGTATTGCCCGTAATAATATCATCGGATTTGAGGTACAGGTCAACGATAATGACTCTGGGAGTGGTCGCGAAACCATTATGCGTTGGCATAGCGACAATGATGATTCCTGGCAAAATCCCAGCCTGTTTGGACAAGCACGGCTCATGAGTGAGTCAGCAAATGATTAAGATTTGCGTTTAACATGTATGTGACGATGAATGTATAGCTCTTATATATTGCTGGTAGATTGGTTCTCGATTTATAAAGAAAATTACCCACAGGTTTTTTCAAAATACATAAAAGGGTTGGCAATCGAAACACTTTCAGCCCTTTTTCTTTAAACATGTCATTGAGATTTGACAACATATATTGTATAGAATTTTATTAATCAGATAGCAACTTTAACGGTTATTGGGAAAAGGAAAATATGCCTCAAGAACAGGAAGAAAACTTGATCGAAGAATGGAAGCAGGATGAGATGAAAATAGACATTTTTTACAACAGTATCATAGATTTTGATGTCAGACGATAAGTAAACGTGGAAAAAAACAAAACGCCAAGGATACTCAAAGGGTTGATAGATTGAGACACTGTCTGCTTTTTGTGTTTGGTAATCGTGCATTGAATATGTTGACATTTTCCTTGGCCTTGTTAAGTGACTGATATATAAACACTTAGGTAATCAGTATTTCTTTAAAATGGTGAGATATTGACCTTTTTGGTTGTAGCCCAGTTTTATAAGTTCCACGCGCATTCTCGCCCTCAAGAACGCAGGAAAAAAGCGAAAGAGATTCACGTCGCTTTTGAGCGGGAAGTTCACCTATGATCGGATTCTAGCAGGAAGTTTGTTCGCATTTTCTCAGTGGTTATGATCAGCCAAGGGACTTGAGGTATTTCTTTGTTTTCTTGAGTCCCATCCTGGATGCTTTCTTCTTTACTGTATCGAGTGTCCGTACCAACCTTGCTGCTACTTCGGCAGTTGGATTACTCGGGAATAGTTTTTTCAGCAAACTAACCTCGCTCTTCGACCATAAGCCTTTGACAAGTTTCTTTTTTGCCATCGTTTGACTCCTTTCATTCCAAGCGTACTGCCTGTTACTTTCTGTTGACTTTGCTGTATCCTAAGTAGCAATACGGTTGTTGTCAAAGAATTTCTGTTTCCTCCTCAAATATGTCTCCCTTTCGATTTTACATAATGACTAACGTTAGAGGGCCGGCCGTTCTATACCGGCCCGTTCTTTGAACCATTATTTCTGGATGAGCGGTAACGCATATAACATGTTTTGGCACTACCCATTGTCAGTAGCGACGTCCGCCACGACCACCACGGTCAAAACCATCTCGTCTGTCTCTGTCGCCATGACCACCACGGTCAAAACCATCTCGTCTGTCTCTATCACCACGGCCACCACCCAAACCATCTTGTCTGTCTCTGCCACTGCGATAGCTTGTTTTCATCTTACCCTCTTCAACGTTAATAGTGTGTCCCTTCAAATCTTTGCCATTCAATTCGCTGATAGCGGTTTGGCTTTCATCCGAAACTGGCATTTCTACAAACCCAAATCCATTTGATTCGCCCGTAACCCTGTCCCTTAAGATCTTGACGGATATAACTTGGCCAAAAGCTTCAAAAGCCTGACGCAATTCGTCTTCAGTTGTCTCACGGGACAAATTTCCCACAAAGATATTCATTTCGATTTCCTTCAATAACCTTAACGTTCTTTTCCATCTTAAGCACCTATCTACACTGCCGAACTTTTCTTCCATTAAAATATCAGCTATAGCCGACCAATACAACCTAATAAAGATGGGGGTGGCTAGAAGTGAGATGCTTTCTTTCTTCAAGTTCACCCCGACACGGCCACCTATGAAGAGCTCAAAATCAAAGACTAAAATCTCTGTTGCCACAAGTTTTTTAGGCATCCTCTTACGACATGCAAGCCGAAATGTAAAACTTATAGTCATCAACTCACGGACAAGAACATTGAAAATGTTTACATTTTTTATGTACTTTATAAGTCGCTGATATAAAAACACTTAGAAAATGAGTATTTTATAAAATTAGCCGATAACGGATTGTTGGGTTGTAACTCGGTTGTATAGGTTTACCCATGAAAATGGAGCTATTTTGGGCCTCATCGGTGAGCGAGTATCAGCCCGGTTGTAAGCATCAAATCACGAAAGGAGTCTCACTTCGGAGTGCTTTGTTCGTGCTCACTGGCCTGATATGCTGGTGAGACCGGTCCTAAATATTTCGGCAGATTTTATATGGACAGGGGAAGGATTGTTTTGAAGTCATTGCTATGCTCGTATATTTTTTCGTTAAGCTTCTGCTTCATAAACCAGGCCATCTTGAACTTCACTGCTCGTTTGGCAGGTTTGAAGCGATCGACCATATCACCCGAAGAGCGTTCCACAAGCAGCTAAAAAAAATTGAAACTCTAAGACAGACTTGGTATTCTACCTATCTAATATGATGCTCAGCGGCATAGCTGAGAAAGGATATACAATGTTATATGGGAAATCCCAGATAAGGAGGATCTTATGGATCCGATCAAGATCGTTTTGTATGTTATCGTTGCGCTTGTTGTACTCATCTTTCTTTTAGGCATAAGAATTGTGCGTCCTACTCATAGGGGCCTGATTGAGAGACTCGGCAAGTACAAACAATTTGCCGCATCGGGTTTTCATTGGATCATCCCAGTCATTGACAGAATGATTCAGGTCAATATCACCGAGCAGATGGTGGATGCCCAGCCACAGGAGATCATTACCAATGATAATCTTAATGCCAGGGTGGATGCCCAGGTTTACTTCAAGGTCAAGGACGATGAGGAGAACGTTAAGAGTTCCCAGTACAATGTGAACAACTATCAATTTCAGATTGTGAACCTGGCTCGCACCACACTGCGAAACATCATCGGTACGCTCACGCTGAAATCGGCAAACAGCGAAAGAGATAAAATAAATACGGCCCTGCTTACAACGTTGAGTAAAGAAACCCAGAACTGGGGCATGGCGATCGTCAGGACGGAGCTGAAGGAAATCGATCCACCCAAAGATGTCCAGGAAACCATGAATAAAGTCGTCAAGGCTGAAAATGAAAAGGTTGCTGCTTTGGATTTCGCCAATGCCACCGAGAGGCAGGCGGATGGAATAAAGAGGGCTGAGATCAAGAAGGCCGAAGGGATCAAGCAGGCCAAGATCCTGTCGGCCGAGGGTGAGGCCGAAGCCATTAAATTGGTTAACGAAGCAGCGAACACCTACTTCATTGGCAACGCACAACTACTTAGAAAGCTCGAGACCCTGGAGAAATCCCTGATGAATAATGCCAAGATCGTCATTCCTTCAGGATCTGAACTCGTTAATGTTATTGGAGAAATGGCGGGTGTTCTGCCGCTGACAAAATAAACCTATGCTACTTTATCTGATTAATCCGTCCAATCCGCCTGTGAGCATTGTCAACGTCAAGGAGAGCCGCTGGAACCGTTATCGCGTTTGGAAACCGCTTAGCCTTATGGTTCTCGCGGCTTTGACCCCGCCGGAGTGGGAAATCGCAATCTTGGACGAGAACCTCGGAGCCCCTGACTATCAAGCCATGCCTCTGTCGTACCGGGTGGGGTCGGGAGTTTATATCTTATGGATCAAAGGTAGATTTCAACATACTCCATCTGAGTTCCAGGTAGATGACCATATTAGAAATAGGCCAGAAAAGGAAGATTGAACATGAAAAAGGCAAAAGTAATTTACTCAAAGGCGGAATCTACATCAGCAAGAAACTGGCTCAGAAATTCTCAAGGCAAACAATAGCTGGTTGGATTTTAGAAACTGATGCTGATGATAGTATTATTGGTAAAGTGTAAACGTTTTGGCTATAATCGGAAAACAAAATTGTGTTGTTTCCCTGTTCGCCCGATTGAAATTGGCAGAGGTCAAGGTCGGATTCATATGGAAAAGCAAATAAGGAGAATATTTGATGCATTCTTATAAACAGGAGCAGAAAAGCAGGAAATTGCTTTTGACCAGCGTATGCAGACCCCTCGGGCCGAAATACGGCGATGGCCAGAGCGTAGGTTACGAACTCCTCTACGGTCAAGTCACCAGGGCCCAGGGGATCTTTAGTCCTCGAGCCACCCACGTTCATTACTCTCTCGATTACATAGCGAATAATCTGGAAATCCCCACGGTAGTGCTTCACTACCCATCACGCAGGGAACTGATTCGAGAGCTCAAGAAGGGATATGATTTTGTCGGAATCTCTTTCATACTGGCGACGTTTCACCGGGCGAAGGAGGCGGTGAGCCTGATACGCAAATATTCTCCCGGTAGCAAGATCATCTTAGGCGGCTATGGTACGGTTCTGGACGATGATACCCTTAAGCAATATGGCGACTATATATGTCGGGAGGAAGGAGTTCAATTCATGCGGCGGCTTCTCGGTGAGCCGGAAATCCCCATGCCGTACAAGCACCCCCTGATTGAAAGTCGGTTGAAGGTATTGTCGGTTCCCATCTCCAAGACAGGCCTGATATTTGCCGGATTGGGCTGTCCCAACGGATGTGATTTCTGCTGTACCTCCCATTTCTTCAAAAGAAGACACATCAAGTTACTTCCCGAGGGGAGAGATATCTACAACGTGGTCGAACGCTACCTCATAAGGGATCCACGTATGGTGTTCACCATTATCGACGAAGATTTCCTTCTGGACAAAAAGAGGGCGATGCAGTTTCGGGACTGTGTGCTCGCCGGAGGCAGATCGGTTTCCATCTTCGTGTTCTCAAGCGTCAAGGCTATCAGTCAGTATGCTGTTCAGGAAATCCTGGAAATGGGCGTAGATGGCATCTGGATCGGCTACGAGGGAACCCGCTCGGGATACAGCAAGCAAAGCGGCAAGCCTGTGCACGAGCTCATCCGTGAACTCCGAGAGAATGGAATTGCTGTTCTAACCTCCATGATCGTCGGATTCGATTACCAGACTCCGGAAGTAATCTCTCAGGAGCTGGACGGGCTGATAGACCTTAGACCAGAGCTTGCCCAGTTCCTGATATACAGTCCTCCACCGGGAACGCCCTTCTATGATCGAGTCATGTCTCAGGGTCTTATGCGACGTAAATACATCGAAAATGTCGACAAGCGTTGGCACGATGGATGCGGTTTCAAATCCATAGTAAAGCATCCGACTATGTCCTCTTCCGAAATCGAGGATGTGCAGCGATGGTGTTTTGAACAGGATTTTCAGAGACTTGGTCCATCGATCTATCGTTTTGTCGAGATGTGGGGTTTGAGATACAAGAAGTGGAGTGGGTCTTCCAGCAATTTCCTTAGAATGAAAGCGGCCCGCTTGGCGAAGGATATCAGAAAGGCATATATGATTTTTTTAGTCGGGCGGTTATTAGGGCCTAATAGTCATATTCGGTCAGGGATCAGAGAGTTGGAGTACAAGGTTCGTGCCGAGTTGGGTAATCCGACGCCGGCAGAGAGGCTGATGTCTTTGATTGCTCTGGGGGCGGCGGCTTGGACCGCACTGAAGCTGCGTTTGGGCATCTTCCAGCACCCACGTCTCGGCCGCGTAAGTTTCAGGATACCAGAAGAAGGTTTGGGCTTATGGGCAGCCAAAATTTGGGAATCGCTGCGGGATGAAAGCGTTTCCCCGCACTTATCCATCCAGGTGGATCTCCAACATGCTAAAAGACAGGTCTGGGTGAAGTTGAATGGCATGTTGGATAGTCTTCGCGCCGAAAGACTCGCCAAGAAAATCAAAGAGTATCTCGAAAAGGACCAAGGAAAGCTAATCCTGGACCTTGAAAATGTGAAGGCTTCCGAAGACAAGGCCCTTGAGACCCTGGCTAACAAGCTAAGGACCTATCGCCGCCGAATCCGCATACGGCTACCCAAAAACTACATGGACTGTGCCGCCCAGTTTTTACTGCTCGCTCAGATATTCAAACTCTACAAGGGCTGATCTTCTGCTTATGGATCATCGATCAAGTCACTCTTTGGTATGATTTCATCAGGCTACCATGAAATTAGCCGTTCTTTCCTCTGTTTTGACTCGGGAGAAAAGCCTTGACGTTTGTTTCTCAGCATCATAGCCTATTATTTAGGTATAGCCGCCTAACTGGTGGCGAGTTGGATAAGAGGTAAAGGTCGGTTAGTATGCCGTATAATATTCGAATTGTAACTACGTATCCTCCAAGAAGGTGCGGGATCGGTACATTTTCACGTGACTTGGCTAGTGCACTCCAACATTTTACAGGTGAAGTTGGTCACATAAGAGTTGCAGCAATCGATAACGGTAATGGGCCATATAATGTTCCTGTGGACCTTGTTATTGACCAGTACAACCCTGAATCCTGGAGTTTCGCCATTAAAGATATAATAACCAGAGCAAAAGAAAGTACAAATCCTACCATTATTATATTGCAGCATGAATACGGTCTTGATCCGGATACGAATGGAGAGGATGGCAAGGGCACTAATTTTGTAGACATGGCAAAAGCGTTTAGTGGTCAGGGGCTAACTACTTTTGTTTACCTTCACACTGTACTCGACGAGCCGAACGACCATCAGAAAAAGACGGTACAGGAACTGGCTAAGTTTAGTGAAGGCCTTATTCTGACCTCAGAAAGTGCTATAGGAATACTAAAATCATCAACTTATGAAATCGACCATTTAAAACTCAAGCACATTGACCACGGAATCAGGATGCAACGTGCTTCTGAATATGACCGATTGGCAATGAAAGAAAAATATGGGCTGAAAGAGTGTTTTCTCGTTACCACGCTGGGGTTATTGTCCCCTGATAAAGGAATCCAGTATAGCATTAGAGCCTATGGGAGGTTTTTAAGAGAGTCCTGTACGGACAACCAAAGGGAAAGAATAGTGTATTTAATTGCAGGTCAATACCATCCAGATTTTGTACGAGCGGATGGGGGGACGGAATACCGAGAATATCAAGTCACTCTGACTAAAGCGCTGGAAGAGTCCAAACTGAAATGGTGCAAGTCCAAAGAACTCGGGGGTGTGAACTTTAGGCAGCACGACGTTGTCTTTCTCGACGCCTTTTTAGAAGAAAGTACTTTTTTGGAACTTTATGGCGCAATCAACGTTATGGTGCTTCCTTATCTCAACATGTTCCAGACATCAAGCGGTGTATTAGCTGACACTTTAGGCTCCAGCAGAGTTGCAATAGCAACCAAATTTAGTTGTGCTCTGGAGCTTATTCATTCAAACAAACCTTGTCCGAGTGGCCTTGTTATCGGCAGATATGCCAGAGGTATTTTGGTCGATCCCGGGGAAGCTTCAGTGGAACAAATAGCCGGAGCGCTGGATTTTTTAGTCTTCAACCAAAGTCAGCGTCTTGCGATGGAAAAAGAGGCTCACCAGAGAGGTTTCCAGATGCAATGGAATAACAGCGCCTGGGCATTACTGCAACATATCAAGTTTGTCAGGGAAGAAAGTGAATTAGTTACAGGCAGGGCAGAAAAATTCACGAGAGAAAAAACATCTGTCTATCAATCCAACTTAACTGATTCCTATGTGGGCACAAGTAATCCAATAGGTACATTTCTTCGTACGAGAAATCAAACAGACTGACGCGCCCCCATTTTAGCTCCGGGATTTATTGATATTATCCCACATGTCTCAGCAGTATCCAGCATCAGGGTATGCTGCCTGATATATTCCTTTCCTTCCCGAAAATTCCATCCCGGTGGGCCTGAAGAAATTTTCATCGCATTTTCGAAGTAATGACTTGGTCATATTTGCCCTTCTTGGTGTTCGTGATATCGCGGTTGAAGTAGTCCTCGGTTGACTTAGAGGCCTGACCAAATAGGTTGGCAAAGAATCCCACTGTTTCACTTTTTATCTTTCCAAGATTTGAAGACAATGCTACTTCACCAACACACATACTTCAATTAAGACAACGTTTTTCCTCTTGTTTTCTTCCTTGTTCCTGGCACTGAAGCCGAGGGGCCACTACTCAGACTTAACGCAGAAATCCGCCAGAAAAAGTGATATGATCGCATATTGTTTTTTGACTATGTGTATTGTATTTTTGCTTTAATCTTCGGCTCTCTCCTGCTATGATCACCGTATGAATATGTATAAACACGCTCTAGCTTTATACCCGTATTTTAGGCATTCTACAGCCATCATGGGGATTTTTCCTCCGACGGGCCTTGAGTACATCGCTGCGAGCATGGAAGACTTGGTCGGCAAGGTGACGCTTCTCGACCTTCGGTATGAGAGGTCCTATCAGGATATTACGACACTCAGCAAGTTTATCAGGAAAGAGATCGATCTTTTATGCATCAGCATTCAGTGGCACTCTTGCTTCAAGCAAGTCTGTGATTTCATCGCTCAGTTACCTCATGAGGTTTGTACAGTCGTCGGGGGTTACAAAGCGACACAGGAGGTGGAGTACCTGTTCGAGCGTTGTCCGAATGTCGACATGATCGTACGAGGAGAGGGCGAAGAGATCATCAAACAGATCGTCACCGGAGTCCCTTACAAGAATATCCGCGGACTCTCCTATCGGGAGAATGGACGAGTTGTCCATAACCAGATTCATCCTCTACCTGACATCACACGTATCCCGTTTCCTGACCGGTCCCTGAGACAGCATGACTATCGGGCCGTTGTGTATGGAGTTCGAGTCAGCAATCACACGTTTGACACGTTACTGACTACGAGAGGATGTCCGTTCAAATGTAAGTTCTGCACCTTCAGTCTAAATCCGCTTGGACAGAAAAGGAGCTACACGGAGCGGCCGGTCGAATCAGTCATTGAGGAGTTGAAGACGGTTGAGGCTGGTGTTGTGCAACTTAGCGACGACAACTTTTTCACGAATCCGAAGAGAAGTGAAGAGCTTTGTAATCTGATTATCGAAAACAACATCAAGAAGACTTTTATCGTTCAGGCCCGGATTGACATCGCGAAGTATCCTCGGATCCTTGAGAAGGCGGAGAGAGCAGGCATCAAGGTCTTCCTTATCGGGATCGAGTCCCCGCACGATTGGATATTGGAGCAGCTTCAGAAAGGCATCACCCAGCAGCAGGTCCGGGATGCTTTTGCAGTCTTAAAGCAGTACGACTTCTATCTGCACGGGTACTTTATCTACGGCAACATCGGCGAGACGGAAGAAGAGATGCTCTACATCCCGAAGTTCGCAAAGGAACTCAAGCTGGACTCCATTAGTTTCCAGAAACTTCGCATTGAGAAGTTCTCGCCTCTAAAGGAAGTGGTTGAGGCAACGCCGGGCTACTACTACAACCGTATTGGCGGTCCTGTGTATTCGGACCGTTACGGGCGCAAGGAGCTCAAGCAAATCCGCAACCAGATCCGGTCAGAGTTCTACGATCTGGCGCAGATCCTCCATATCATCAGAAAAGCCGGGCGAATTGGACTTTTCAGTTGGCGTGATTTGATGGTTGCTTTTCCCAATTTACCTCTTCTCATGTACAGGTGGGCCAAACGGAAGAGTTGAAAGAAGAATCAGATTCCTGCTCCCTGGCGGTGAACGCAGTCAGTCTGGGGCTTTACTCAAATTCCATCCAAAAATGATAAAGGCGGAGCGGCATAAACACTCGAAACTTGGTATTCTTCCCATAACAATTGAATCCCGGCTCGTACTTAACCGAACATTGAGCATGCCCTCAATATATATTTCAAAGAAAAGAATATTAAGTTTTGCTTTGTACAACTGGTACCGATAAGGGAAGTAAGAAAGGAAATTGTCTCATTCTGTTTCTGGAGTTCCGGCGTCTTCCTCTGCAGATTTCTTGGCTTCCTCCAGATAATCTCTGGCATAATCTATCATTTTCTTTATTATGCTTAACACAGATTTTATATCTCCTCGTTTATGGCTATATCTATGTGATATTCGTAGAAGTCCTGCATCGTCGTCACATACAAAATCATAACGTCCATGAGACCAGACTATGCCTGTTTTTCCTATTTCATCCGCTCTGCCATACTGTGTTGTATGTAGTCTTGTCCGCATATTTTCCATGACTTTTTCAAGATCAAATTCAACATCAATATGAACGGTGAGTGTTATTGAAGGGTTTCTGACGTCATCGTATGCGAATAGTTCTTCTGAGGTAAAACCTTCGCAGGATTCGCCATATAAATCGTTTAAGTGATTGATTAAAGCGTCAGGACTGGCGGCTGTTTTTGGAATCCCTTGGTTGATTGACTGGTAAATTTTGGTAAGTGCCGTAATAGTATCAACGATTGCCATAATCTATCAGGCCTTCAAATCTCTTGAACTGAAATTTCCCCTCATCACTGCCCAGCTACACCGCTGAGCTTCATTTCCAAGAAAAGAATACCATGTGAACTCGCCGTACAAACAGCAAGCATACGGTATGGCCGGGCAATTTTCAAGGAAAAGCCATGTTCAAAACGGGCGCAAAGAATCTCGCATAGCGTACCTCGGTTGTAAATATAGAGCGGCGGAGAGTTTTTTGCGATGGAGAACATTATGCTTGTCTGGGCAGTATAGAGTCATATAATAGCTGTCAGAAATATATTGAATTGTAATGATCGCGTGGCGAAGCCTTGAAGCAAAATCACTCTGGGTAATCCTGTAATCCGCCTCAAGACCTACTTTACGCATCATTTCACTTGTTTTACCTGTGCTCTTGAAAGAGAGGTTCATGCATGGCGATTACGATTAATCTCTATGTTTGAGTCAGTTTGAATATAATATTTTTTAGGATTATTTAATGCCATTTACGACTTTTGGTCTTTCAGACCCGCTGGTGCGGGGTATTCTCGCCACCGGCTACAGCGCTCCAACTGAAATTCAATCCCAGGCGATTCCCGCCGTGATCAGAGGCCAGGATGTTATCGGCTGTGCACAGACGGGAACGGGCAAAACCGCGGCTTTTGTCCTGCCCATTTTAGATCGGCTCAGCCACGAACGCCCGGCGAAAAAGCGAGTTGCCAGGGCGCTCATCCTTACGCCGACGCGCGAGCTGGCGCTGCAGATTGAAAAGGCAATACAGGGCTATGGGCGATTCGTGGATATTCGTACTCTGGCGGTTTACGGCGGCGTCAATATCAAGGGGCAGTTCAATGCGCTCAAGCGCGGCGTTGACATTGTTGTGGCCACGCCCGGACGACTGATGGATCACATGGGGCGGGGCACAATAGACCTCAAGCACATCGAGGTTCTGGTTCTCGATGAAGCAGACCGAATGCTGGACATGGGCTTCATTAACGACGTTAAAAGAATTGTGAGCGCTTTGCCCGGGAAACGTCAGACGATGCTCTTTTCAGCCACCATCTCGCAGGAGGTAAAATCGCTGGCCGCCGAGATGCAGAAGTCTCCGAAAATGATCCAGATCGGGCGGCCGCGCAACCCCATCGAGACGATTACACAACATATTTACCCGGTTCGGAAGGAACAGAAAATGGACCTTCTGTTACACATGCTCAGCGACTCGCAGATGTACAGCGTACTGGTCTTCTCCCGGACCAAGCACGGAGCGGACAAGATCAACCGGCGACTCAAGCGGGCCGGCGTCGTATCGGTAGCGATCCACTCCGGCCGCACACAGGGACAGCGTCTGCTTGCAATGGATGGCTTTAAGAGAGGCAAGTTCCAGGTGATGGTCGCAACCGATATCGCCGCTCGCGGGATCAATATTGAGGGGATCTCGCATGTGATCAACTATGATGTGCCCGCCTATGCGGAAGACTACGTTCATCGCATTGGCCGTACGGGACGGGCCACGGCTTTGGGCGACGCAATCACGTTTGTCTCGTACGATGAGCAGAAGTACCTTCGCAAGATCGAGACCTTCATAGGGCGCGATCTTAAATCGGAAAAATATGAAGGCTTTGCCTACACGAAATCTGATTCCTTACAGCCAGAGCCCGCAGACAAACCCAAATCAGTGCGGCATATGAGCCCACCTCGGACTGCGGGCAGGAAGCTGCGTGCAGCCCGTAGGCCACGTCGGAGAGCTGCAAGGCGCCGCGCAATCTAAACGAGTACTCACATCCTGATTGACAGATCTGTTTCCCGTCAGCAATAATGGTACAGGTTATCCTTCCGATGAGGTGCAAAATGTCAGAATTCTTCGAAAATTCGTGACTCCATTTTACTCCACAGAAATTCGATTAGTGATGAATGCACCAAATATCAGTTTTTTACCGAAAAATAAATGTTTATTGAAAATTTTCCTCAAATTTAGGACCAAATGTTCTTTAGGGGGGGCTAAAAATGAGATTTGCGTGACATCTTGACTATTTGTTGACAAGTCGCTGTTTTAAGTCTCATTGCTCTTCTCGGAAAAAACTAAACAAACTGATTTTACAATTTTCTATCTAATTTGCGGTAGCTTATAGCCTCTGCGATATGTTCGGGGGCGATATTTTCGGCGCCGGCTAAATCCGCTATTGTCCGGGCGAGCTTGCAAATCTTATCGTGAGCACGCGCGCTTAGGCCGAATTCGGTCATTGCATGCCTGAGTAAAAGTTCACTCGCCGAATCGAGCTTACAGAATTTCTCCACCTGCTTGTGGCTCATCCTTGCATTCGTGTGAACCTTACTGTTATCGAAGCGCTTGGTCTGGATACTTGTAGCTCTGTTGACTTCCTGCCTCATTGCAGCCGAGTCGAGCTGACCTGATTTGGAGCGGAGCTTTCTGAAACTAATCGCAGGAACATCGATGTGAATATCTATTCTGTCCACCAAAGGCCCGGAAACTTTTGAAAGATAACGTTTTATCTGGCCCGGCGTGCAATTGCAACGCCTGGATTCACTGCCGAAATATCCGCAGGGACAGGGATTCATCGCCGCGACAAGCATAAACTGGGCGGGGAACCTGATTGTCTTTTTGGCACGTGAAACTATGACAAAACCATCTTCCAACGGCTGTCGAATCATCTCCAGCACATGCCGGGGAAATTCGACAAATTCATCCAGAAACAAAATTCCGAAATGGGCAAGAGACAATTCCCCGGGCCGTGGCATCGGCCCGCCGCCGACGAGAGCCGGGCCGCTGGCCGAGTGGTGCGGCATTCGCACAGGACGGATTGCCAATAAAGCCTTGTTTTTGCCTAAAAGACCCGTTGACGAATATATACGAGTGGTCTCAAGCGATTGTTCCAGAGTCAAAGGCGGCAGTATGGTCGCCAATCTTTGCGCCAGCATCGTCTTTCCAGCCCCCGGTGGACCTATCATCATGATGTTATGACCTCCTGCGGCGGCAACAGTCAATGCCCGCTTGACAGACTCCTGTCCCTTTACATCTGCAAAATCGACGTCGTAATTTGCCTCCACGTTAAAAAGGTCGTCAACATCAACGCTCGTCGGTTCCAAGGGTAACTGGCCAGAGAGGTAACCGGCCACCTGAGCAAGAGAACCGACTCCGAAGACTTCAATATCAGTAACAACGGCAGCTTCTCTGGCATTTTCGAGGGGAACAATCATTCGGTGAAAGCCGTTCGCCGCTGCGGTCATAGCCATACTTAATACACCGTTAACAGGTCTTACTCTGCCATCTAAAGCTAATTCGCCCAGAATAATCATGTCGTGAATATCCGAGCTCAGAAAAGTATCCTGTCCGATGAGCATCCCCAGGGCGATAGGCAGATCGAAAGCGGGACCAACCTTCTTCACATCGGCCGGAGCCAGATTTATCAATGACTGGGTCTTGGGATGCCTGAAGCCGCTATTGATAATAGCACTTCTTACTCTCTCGATGCTTTCCTTAACAGCCGCATCGGGTAGGCCGACTATGATGGATTTTTCAAATCCACACCGACCGACATCTACTTCAACCTCACAAATTACCCCCTCGATACCTTCCAGTGTTACACTGTGCAGTCTGGCTAACATTCTTTCTCCCTGCGCAAATTCAACCCTCTCTTATCCTGTCCGTTTCGCTTTTACAAACAGAAATCTATATGTTTCCGCCTCTTTGCGATGATTCGATCCATCCGCTTTTATTGTTGGATTAATATTATCTTTCCAAAATATCCGCTTACGATATAATAACACCTTAATTACAAATAGTCAAATCCAACATGTTATGGCGAAAATCAGGAGTAAAAAGATATGCCAACAGTAAAAGATGTAATTGTCAAGAAACCTTCCGAAAAAGAATCTGCCACCTGCCAGTCCTGGCCGACATGGACGTGCGAACCCAGCACATTCGACTGGATTTATACGGAAAAGGAAACATGCCTCTTGATAGAAGGCAAAGTAACGGTAACAGACGGCAAAGATTCGGTAAGTTTCGGCCCCGGCGATCTTGTCGTCTTCCCGGAGGGCCTCGAATGTAACTGGAATGTTCAGGAGGCCGTGAAAAAATACTATAACTTCGGCTAAAAATAATAAGACCCTAATTTTACCACACGGGATAGAGCTAAAAGCTCAATATTTCACATGCTTTGGAATAGCCGTTTTCGCAAGTATCCAAACTAATTTTAACTACACGAAAATACGAGATAATGCTTGACGAGAGGGCTTTTTGGCGGCAAAATGCAATTCCTTGCCTAATGCAATTGGTGGATATAAAACCATAATGTTCGCCTCGTGAAATGAGTGGGCTCTTCGCTCTATTTCATGGGGTAAAGGAGAGCAACAATGCACAAATTCTTATCAACACTATTTATCTCGACGATTCTTCTTCTTTTGCCCTCCTGTGTGTTACTGTCCCAGTCTGCCGCTGAAACTCAGTCGATAGCAACTATTACCGTTGACGCCGGGGAGCACACTCGAATTGACACACCCGTATCGGTAACGCTTGATGGAATCCCATTGGGTTTCCCGGATGAAAAATTCCATTTGGTTGAGGTCGGCAACGCCAAAAAGAATCCTATTCCGGTTCAATTCGAGCAAGGCAGTCCACCTAAATTGTGGTTCATTCTTTCCGGCAAAACCGAAGCCGGAAGTAAAAGAGCTTATGAACTCTACGCAGGTGACGATGGAACAAACATTGTAAATATAGAAACAAAGAAAGACCATAAACGACTTGTTGTACAACGCGAAGAGGACAGAATCCTTAGTTATCAACATGCTGTTATGCCGGCTCCAGTGAATATAGGGAAAGTGCCGGAAGAACATAGATCATTGTTAGAGCGCAGCGGATTTATTTATCCGATTTGGTCGCCCAGGGGTAATATAGTGACTGAAATACACCCCAAAGACCACATCCATCATTTTGGAATATGGATGCCCTGGACGCATACAAAATACGAAGGCAATCTGGTTGATTTCTGGAATATTGACGATGGCACAGGAACGGTTCGATTTTCAAAATTTATTTCTACAACTCAAGGGCCTGTCTATGGCGGTTTTCAGGTCGAACAGGACCATGTCGCCTTAAAAACCTCGACCGGTGAAAAGGTGATACTTAAAGAGGTCTGGGATATTCGAGCCTATAATATAGGCGGACCTGAGAAAGACTACTGGCTGTGGGATTTCAAGTCCACGCAGCGAAACATCACGGATATTCCCCTTCATCAGGACAAGTGGCACTATGGCGGATTCGCATACCGCGGCGCCCGGCAGTGGAGTGGGCCAACATCTGCTTATCTGACCAGCGAGGGTAAGACTCGCGCTGATGCAAATGGGACACGGGTCCGATGGTGTGATATGTCCGGCAGTATCGATGGGCAATGGGAAGGTGTGGCGATAATGAGCAATCCGAATAACTTCCAACATCCTGAGCCTATTCGTATCATACCTGATGATGATTATGTGTATTTCGTATATTGCCCTTCGGTGGTGGGCGAATGGGAAATGAAGCCGGGTGAGGATCATATATTCCGCTATCGACTTTATGTGCATGAGGGAAAGGCAAACAACGAGGACAACGAACGGGTATGGAATGATTACGCAGAGCCTCCTCAGGCTGAAATCAAACTCGCCAGAACCAACAGCACTATTGTACTTTTCGACGGCAGTGACTTTTCACACTGGACAAGCGAAGATAAAAAAAACATCGGATGGAAGATTGAAAACGGAGCTATGAAAGTCGTACCCGGAACCGGCAGCATTATGACTAAAGGCAACTTTGGAGATTTTAAGATGCACCTGGAATTCAAGCTGCCTCAATTAGAGACCCAGGTCAACGGCCAGGACCGCGCCAACAGTGGTGTTTATATTCAACGCCGGTATGAAGTACAGATACTTGATTCATACGGATTGGAACCTCAAGACCAAGATTGCGGTGCAATTTATAAGTATAAAGCGCCGAATAAAAACGCCTGCGCAAAGCCGAACGAATGGCAAAGCTATGATATTATTTTTCGGACCGCCCGGTACGATAGCAACGAGCCGGGTGCTACGAAAATCAATAATGCGGTCATAACAGTATGGCAAAACGGGGTGCAGATTCACAAGGACGTCGAGATTCCCGACAAAACGGGCGCCGGCAAACCCGAGGGGCCCGAACCGGCGCCTATTCTGCTGCAGGACCATAGTAACCAGGTGTGGTTCCGCAATATCTGGATCGAACCGCTTTAAGGAGAGAAAGCTGAAGATAAGGTATAGAGCCCGGTCGGTGTTTATTTCAAAGGAGGTGACATATGATTAAGTATCGACACGTTCTTATGTCGGCTCTGATTGTTATGTTCCTGCTGATGCATTCTGCCGAAACGATGCAAGCAAGCGAGCCGAACTGGCCGCAGTTTCGCGGGCCCGGTGGTCTTGGAATTGCCCCGGACAATCAAACCTATCCGGTTGAGCTGGATTTCTCGCGTAACCTTCTCTGGAAGACAGAGGTTCCGAAAGGACACTCGTCGCCGTGTATATGGGGAAGTCACATTTTCATTACAGCTCGTTCCGGTAAGAGCCTTGAGACAATTTGTATCGATCGTAAAAACGGCGAAATCAAGTGGCGTAAATCAGTAGAACCCGAGACGATGGAAAAAATCGACAACTCTAACAGCCATGCTACTCCGACACCTGTGTGCGATGGAAAAAGAGTGTACATTTACTTCGGCTCGTTCGGTCTTTTAGCCTATGACCTCGACGGCAATGAGGTATGGAAGAAACCTCTTCCTATACCTGAGATCAAATACGGCACAGCGGCATCGCCGATACTGGCGAGTAACATGGTTGTGATTAACTGCGATCCCCCCGAGGGTGCGTATATACTTGCCGTAAATCGAGACACGGGGGAAACGATATGGAGGCAAGATCGTCAAGTGGAAAGAGAAGGTTGGTCGACCCCCGTGTTGTGGAAACATGGAAATGAAGAGGAACTGATTGTACTCGGTGGTCACAAGTTGATCTCTTATGACCTCAAAGACGGCCGCAAACGCTGGTGGTTGTACAATCTGCCAAAGGGGGCCGCTCCCACTCCGGTTTATGCAGAAGATACACTTTTTGCAACAGCTACCGCGGCTATTACAGGTGATCCTGTAAATCCCATAGAATTGCCGGATTTCAAGGAACTACTCGAGAGCTATGACAGCAATGGGGATGGCCGGCTGTTGCAGGCAGAGATTCCTGATGATCTGGCATTCATATATCGCATGGGGCCTCAACATACAGGAGTCAAGAACCGTTTCTCACAATTTGACACTGACCAGGACGGCGCTATCGGCGAAGAGGAGTGGCGCGAATTAGCGAAACAAATAACGATGATTCAGCCCCGTCAGATGGATGTTCTTATTGCCATCCGCAGTGGAGGCAAAGAAGATCTGAGCGAGTCGCACGTGCAGTGGAGAACGAATGAAGGGATCGGTCAGGTCGCATCGCCTCTCGTATACGGCGGACGAGTGTACATAATTAAGCATGGTGGTATTGTCACGTGTTTCGATACAAAAGCAGGAGATAAAGTATACAGCGATAAACTTGGACCAAGAGTATACTACTTTGCCTCACCGGTTGCGGGTGACGATAAAATATACTTCTGTTCACTAAATGGTGTTGTAATCGTCGTGCAAGCAGGAGACATCTTCAAGGTTTTGTCACGGAACAGAATCGAAGAGCGTATCTATGCTACTCCGGCATTGGTAGATGGAAATATTTATCTGCGTACCGACAAATGCATGTACGCCTTTGGTGAATGATTTTCTATATACTATGCTAATGCGTTCTTTTGACGAACAAGAGTAGTAGCCTGAGAATTGTAATAACGTAAACTTATACTGAGTAAAATTGAAAATCCTGAATTTGTTTAGAAATTTCATGCTTAAAGGAGAAGGTTGTATTTCCCCGGAAAAATTGCATTGCTTACCTAATTTCGCAAGTTATAATGTAAAATTATCAGCGTACTCAGAAAGAAGGGGTACTTTTTTGTGAGCTTAAGTTGCCTTAAAAATAGAAGTTATATTGATTTTGCATGATTTAAAATTCCCGTGAGTGCTATTTTTTCAGAAGTTGTCGATTCGTTTTCTTAAAAATACCAAGCATAATTTTAGAATAAGGAGAATAACAAATGGCAAGACCTGTGACATTATTTACCGGACAATGGGCGGATTTGCCCCTTGAAGAATTGGCAAAGAAAGCATCGAGCTGGGGATTTGACGGGTTGGAACTGGCCTGCTGGGGAGACCACTTCGAAGTGGACAAAGCGCTTTCCGGTAAAAAATACTGTAAAGAGAAAAAGGAGATGCTCAAGGACTACGGACTTAAGGTGTGGGCGATTTCTTCTCACCTTGTCGGGCAGGCGACTTGTGACAACATCGACCAGCGGCACAAGGCGATTCTTCCGGGGAATATATGGGGAAACGGTGACCCGGAAGAAGTTCGCAAACGAGCTGCTAAAGAGATGATTCGAACGGCCAAGGCGGCAAAGGAAATGGGTGTTAAGATTGTCTGTGGTTTTACAGGCAGCTCTATATGGCATCTTCTTTATTCATTTCCGCCGACGACGCCTTCTATGATCGAAGCCGGTTTCCAGGATTTCGCGAAAAGATGGACTCCGATTCTCGATGCGTTCAAAGCCGAAGGCGTGAGGTTTGCACTTGAAGTTCACCCGACTGAGATAGCTTTCGATATTGCCTCGGCCGAACGTGCACTCAAGGCGGTCAAGAATCACAAATCATTCGGTTTTAACTATGATCCGAGCCATCTCGGATACCAGGGCGTCGATTATGTCAAGTTCATCCGTACTTTCGGTGACCGCATTTATCATGCTCACATGAAAGATGCGTGGTGGGGCCACGGCGACGGCACTGTAGGAGTTTTCGGCGGTCACACCGAGTTCGCAGACCCGCGCAGATACTGGGATTTCAGATCCATCGGACACGGTGACATCAACTTCGAGGAAATCATCGTTGCGTTAAATGACATAGGATATCAGGGCCCGCTTTCCATCGAATGGGAAGACAGCCGAATGGACCGTGAACACGGTGCTCAGGAAGCCTGTGAGTTTATAAAGAAGGCGGACTTCAAATCCTCGCAGGTAGCTTTTGATGCCGCATTTGATAAATAACGGATATACTTAAAAATGACTCTATATAAATACATTTTTGGGGTGTTGTCATATTCTATGAAGAACACAGAAGATAGAAAGGAACATAAACGATGCGAAAGTCAAAGAACATCGGTATCATACTGCTTTTGGTCTTGTGCACAACGTTGGCAGCGAAAGCCTCAAGGGAGGATGATACACCATTGAAAGCGCTTATTGTAAACGGCCAGATAAATATGTGGCATGATTGGCGGGTAAGTAGCCCTATCATAAAGCAGATATTAGAGCAAACCGGATTGTTCAATGTTGGTGTTGCCACGAGCCCTCCGAGGGGCGGAAATATGGAGGATTTCAAGCCTGATTTTAGCAGCTATGACGTCGTTATACTTGACTATGATGGCGAAGACTGGTCCGAGCAGACAAAAACAGCTTTTGTTGAATATGTGAAAAACGGCGGAGGTGTTGTTGTTTTCCACTCTTCGGACAACGCTTTCCCCAAATGGGTGGAATTCAATGAAATAATCGGTCTTGGTGGATGGGGCGGAAGAAATGAAAAGGCAGGACCTTATGTTCGTTGGCGGGAAGGTAAGATTGTTCTTGATACGAAACCCGGCATAGCCGGCTCTCATCCACCGGCTCACGACTACCAGGTCATAATACGTAACAAAAACCATCCAATCACAAAAGGTCTGCCTGAAAAATGGATGCATGCTCACGATGAGCTTTATAGTGAACTTCGGGGACCGGCTAAGAATTTGACAGTTTTAGCCACAGCCTATGCAGATCCCAACTTGCGTGGTGGTACAGGCGAACATGAACCTGTGCTGTTCACAATAAATTATGACAAAGGAAGGGTCTTTCACACCACTTTCGGTCATGCAAAGCTGCCTCCGGTTCCCTCAATGGAATGCGTTGGTTTCATCACCACATTCCAAAGAGGCGCTGAATGGGCGGCAACCGGCAAGGTGACACAGAAAGTCCCCGAGGACTTTCCCACCGAGACCGAGGTGCGCAGGTGGAAAAACTATAAAAATCCGAAAAATAATGTAACTTCAGAAAAGGAATCATAAATTACGACACCAACTGAATTACTAGATCAGGACAATACGTATGATTGGGGCCAAAATAAAGTGGCACTGACTGAAGTCGCCAAGTCTATAACAAAAAACCATGGGGACAAGGTCGTGTGTTCTATTGTTCGCTCGGTCACGACCACGCCGTCACGTGGACCGCGCCTGTGTTGGAGCATTACCTGCGGGGCATTCAATTCGCATTAGGCGATTTAAAGGTTGATACCAAACCGAAATCAAAAACCGAAAACTAAAGGGTAGTTTTAATAATAGAATCATCAAAGATAACTTGTATGTCCTCAAATATTAGAGAGGTAAAATGAAAGATCAGAAAAAAACAAAGCAGACAAACATTACCCGTCGTGATTTTATAAGGGGTACGGCGGCGGCCGCAGCTTTTACGATTATTCCCCGGAGCGTACTGGGAGGTCCCGGCAATACAGCCCCCAGCGATAAGCTCAATATCGCCGGTGTTGGCATCGGGGGTATGGGCAAGGAAAATATCAAGGCTTGTGAGAGTGAAAACATCGTAGCGTTGTGCGATGTTGACTGGAACTACGCTGCCGACGTCTTTAAGCAGTATCCGAACGCCAAAAAATATAAAGACTTCCGGAAGATGCTCGACGAGCAGAAGGACATTGACGCAGTAGTCGTTGCCACCCCGGACCATGCCCATGCTGTGGTGGCGATGGCGGCAATGCAGCGAGGCAAGCATGTATACGTCCAAAAACCTTTAACGCGGACGGTTTATGAAGCACGTATGTTGACCGAAGCTGCACGCAAGAACAAGGTAGCCACACAAATGGGCAATCAGGGACACTCCGGTGAAGGAATCCGACTGATATGTGAATGGATATGGAACGGTGCCATAGGCAATGTAAGAGAAGTGCACTGCTGGACTGATCGTCCCGTCTGGCCACAGGGTATTGATCGCCCCAAAGATACGCCGCCCGTCCCCGAGACATTAGATTGGGACCAATGGATCGGCCCGGCCCCGTATAGACCTTACAATCCGGCTTATCATCCATTCAATTGGCGGGCCTGGCTTGACTTCGGGGCAGGCGCACTGGGGGATATGGGCTGTCATGTTATGGACCCACCCTTCTGGGCCCTTAAATTGAAATATCCCGTGAGTGTGGAAGCAAGTCATTCCTATGACGTTCGCGAGATGTGGAAACGAGTTGACAATACAGAATCTTATCCCAGAGCTTCCATAGTGCATTATCAATTCCCCGCTCGTGAAGGTATGCCACCTGTGAAGTTACACTGGTACGATGGTGGAATATTACCGGAACAGCCGGAGAATCTCGAACCCGGCCGGAACATAAGTAAACTGGGCAGCGACGGCAGCGGAACATTATTTATGGGTGACAAAGGTGTATTAGTTTGCGGTTGTTACGGCGGCAGTCCTCGATTGATACCCGAATCGAAGATGAAGGAATTCGAGCAGCCGTCAAAGACTCTGCCGAGGATAGACGGCGGGGAAGACGGCCACGAACGTGACTGGATCCGAGCTTGTAAAGGCGGTAAACCTGCCAGCTCTAACTTCGATTATTCCGGCCCGCTAACTGAAACGGTTGTAATGGGTAATCTCGCTATGCTTAATCCCGGTAAGAAGTTAATCTGGGACGGCGAAAAGATGAAAGTTACCAATGATGAGCAGGCAAATACATACGTTAACGTACCTTATCGTGATGGATGGTCTCTGTAGTAACCGAACCGACCTCACATCGAAAATCGAACCGGTTGACTTCAAGGCCGGA